>JBGAIL010000283.1:0-6690 GCA_044225565.1 Steroidobacteraceae bacterium
TCGTCGCCGTGCCATCTTTGCCGAGGCTGCGACCGTCGCGGCGGTGGAGAGCAGAGGATGGTCGCCTTGGGCACGCAGCCGCCGATGACGGCGCCGACCAGGATCGCGTGCCGGGCAGGTAGCCGAACTGCGCCCGCGGGACCGTGGGCGGGCCGGGTCCTGCGATGGTACTGCGAAATGATGGCCGAAGACGATCCAGCGTGGGTGGGGATGAAGTCCTGGCCGTTGTCGTTGCGCTCTGCCGGAGTGGCACGCGTGGGGTCCAGCGACAGCACCCGCGCCGCAACCCACGCGCTGTAGAAGCGGTAGCCCAACGCATAGATACATACGGCCGCCACCACGATCCACATGGCGTTGATCGACTCTTCGCGGTGGAGCGCGAGGCCGCCCAAGGCGAACGCGCCGATGATGGCGACCGCGATCAGGCCAGGCGTTGCAGCATCTCGGGACCACTGACGAACTGGGGGTGAGATCCCGCCACGGGTCGGCGGAATTACCCACCACGCGCTTCACGCGACGGGGCGCAGGCTCACTGGGGCGGCTGTACAGCAGCGAATTCGTCGACGGCCTGTATGACGACAGCGCAGCAATCGGGCTGATGTATATAGGCTCGAATGCGATAGGCTTGTGTTCCTTTTCGGCACGGATGCCGAGTCGCTGTTCCCCCCGAGGCGAGTACATGGCGTCAGGGAGAAAACTGCGTTGATCACCCACGCAGATTCGTCCGGCGCGCCCGGTAGCGCGTCGCGTGGATCGTGGCGTCGAATTTTTTTGCTGCTCGTCCGCAGGAGATGGCAGCCGATTACGTTCTGGCTGGCGGCATCTCCGGCGCGCATTCGGTCGCAAACGGCTGTGTGTGGTTCTGGCGGGCAACGTGTCCATGGTGTTTGCTGTATTGGGATATCGGCCGCGGCATTCTGAGAAGCGGTCGGCGCAGGAGTTGGTACGCAGGTGATCGATCGCCTGGCGGTGGACCTGCGAGGCCTTCCCGGACATGAAGGGGTTTTCGGCTCGGAATCTCAAGTACATGCGGGCGTTCGCGGTGGCGTGGTCACTGGCACCCGTGCGCAACAAGGTAATACCACGGCGTCACAACATCATGCTTTCTGGAGCAACTCGCACGGCCGATGAGCGTTTGCAGGGTATGTCGGGCAGGGCGGCGGAGCAGGGCTGGTCCAGCAGCATTCTCGCCCTGCAGATTCGCGCTAAAGCCCATCTCAGGCAAGGCAAGGCAAGGCTCAGACGAACTTCCTTGCCACGCTGCCTCCTCCGGATTCCGACCTGGCAACCCAGATCTTCAAGGACCCTTACCTGTTCGACTTCCTGGGCACCGATGCACCGCGCCGCGAAGCCGAGCTGGAAGCAGGCCTGGTCACGCACATCCAGAAATTCCTGCTGGAGCTGGGGCAAGGGTTCGCCTTCGTCGGCCGTCAGGTGCATCTCGAGTTGGGCGATACCGATTGCTATCTCGACCTGCTTTTCTATCACTTGAAGCTGCGTCGCTACATCGTGGTGGAACTCAAGGGCCGGAAGTTCGAGCCGGGTGACGGAGCGCAACTCGGCATCTACATGACTGCGGTAGATCGGCTGCTCTGCCATCCGGACGACAAACCGACACTAGGCTTGTTGCTGGTTCGGGAGAAGAACCGGGTGCTCGTCGAGTACGCTCTGGGCACGCAGAGCCATCCCATCAGCGTAGCCGAGTGGGAGACGCAGCTCTCGCAGGCTCTGCCGGAGGAACTGCAGGAGAGCTTGCCGACCATCGCGGAGATCGAGGCTGAGCTGGCGAAAGTGGAGGGCTGAATCTGTCAGCCGACTTTCTCCGCCAGCGCCTTGAGATCCGCCAGTCCCGTCTCGAAGCTCTTACCGATCATTCTGTCCATGTTCAGGAAGATCCCGATGAGCTTGGAGAGGTAAACGGAGTTGCCGGTCATCGTCCACGTGACCCGCGTGGCGCCGCCTTCAGGGTGCAGCGTGAACTCCACGAGGTTGTGGCCTTCAATGGGCTTGCGCATGTCCAGCTGGATGGCGATGCGCGAAGGCGGTGTGGACTCGAGGATCTCGAGCCGGCCCGCGCCCACCTGGCTGTTGCCCTCGAATTCATACACGGCGCCTTTGCCGACCGCAGGGCCGGAGAAGCGGCGTTTCATGGCCGGGTCCACCTTCTCGTAAGGCGACCAGGCGAGCCACTGATTCCACTCGTCGATGAGCGGGAAGATGCGCTCGGGTGGAGCGTTCACGGTAATGCTGCGTGAGACGCGGAAGGTGTTCGGGCGGGTGGTGGCGTAGAGGAGGATGGCGGCGATCAGGACCGCGAGGAAGAGCAGGATGAACTTGAGCATGGAGGGGGCTCCGGGGATTGGGTGCTCAGAGGACGAATGGGGGAGGGGTGGGCCGACAAGGGCAGGACCCGCCTGAAAGGAGGTGGTTGCTTGACGTGAGCGGGTTGAGCCTGTAAAAGGATCATATATGATCTATTATCGACTTTATAGATCTAATATGATCCATGAAACGCGACGCTGAAAGCTTCATGAGTGCCTCCGCGCTGGAGGTTTCCCGCCACCTCGGCGCCCTGGTCCGCCAGGGGCGTCTCGCGCGCCAGTGGACCATCGCCGAGCTTGCGGAGCGTGCCCGAGTCGGCACCGCCACCGTGAAGCGTATCGAAAAGGGTGCACCTTCGGTTTCCCTGGGAGTCTGGCTGTCGCTCTTCGAGTGCCTTGCCCTGCTGCCTCTGCTGAAGAGGCTGGAGGATCCTGCTGCTGCGGCCTTGCTGAATGACACCCGCGCCAAACGGGCGCGCCGCAAAGCCTCGAGCGCGGACCTGGATTTCTGAAGCCATGCCCGAACGCATCGTATTCATTCACCTGCCGGGCGAGACGCGTGCCGTGCCCGCCGGTCGCCTGACCTTGCTCGAGCAAGGCAACGCGCTCACGGGTTCGCGGTATGCGTATGGCCTGCGATATCTGGAAAGGCCCAATGCGCTGCCGGTGGATCCGGCTACCCTGCCGTTGCCCAAAGGCCGTGGGGATGCAGAGGCCATCCCGCCTGCGGGGCTCACGTTGTTCGGAGCCATTCGTGATGCTTCGCCGGATGCCTGGGGTCGGCGCGTGATCGAGAATCGGCTGCGAGCACCGCCGAATGGGTTGCCGGAGTCCATCTACCTGGACCACGCTGGCCCCTTCCGCTCCGGAGCGTTGGATATTCGCGCCACGCCCCAGAGTGAGCCGGCACCCGGTGCGCTGCCATCCCTGCTGGACCTCGAGCACCTGCGTGCTGCGGCCGCTCGCATCGAGGAGGGCGAACGCGTTCCGGCGCATCTGGAATTGTTCTTTGCGGGAGGTCCCTCTCTCGGCGGTGCGAGGCCCAAAGCCGTGCTCACTGCGGACGGGCGCGAATGGATTGCGAAGTTTCCGGCGCGCAGACCTGTTCGATGTGCCGGTGGCCGAGCGAGCGATTGAACGTCCTTCGCGCGTGAGGCAGGCCTTGCGGTGCCGGGCACGCGCATCGAGCCTCTCGTGACGGCCACGACGAAGTGCTGCTGATAGAACGGTTCGATCGAGCGCCGACACCTCAGGGGATGGCGCGACGACACATGGTGAGTGCGCTCACGATGCTCGCCAGGCACGAGCAGGATTCTCCCAACACCAGCTACGCTGAAATTGCCGATGCATTCGGGCAGCACGGTGTGCGCGGACACATCGCGCCGGATCGCGCAGAGCTCTTCTCCAGAATGGTCTTCAGCAGATTCCTCGTCTTGTGGTGATGATGATCACCTGCAGGTCTTGGTTTCTTACGATCCGCAGGTCGCGGGTGGCGTTTGAGTCCGCTGTACGACGTGGTGCCCCGGCCGCAGGTTGCCCAGGAGCGGATGCTGCACCTTGCGGTAGGGCCTTCCTCGGGCTCTTCCGGCCACGCCGACAACGGCCCTGCTGGTGCCGGCCGCCGGCCTCTTGCCGCCGGATGCGGCCCGCATCATCGACCGCGTCGCGCGTGTGGTACGCAGATGGCGCGAGAGCTTCGAGGTCGGAGGTGCCGGCGCGGCTTTATGATCAACTGCTTCGCTGGCTTGGCGGTTTGCAGGCCGGCGGATATCGGACTGGGTGAGGTGGAGCGATATCTGAGGGGTTCGTGTCACGGCGGGAATGAAGAATCTGTAGGCGCTGCCGCAGAGGTAGAACAGGGCGAGCGCGGCCTGAAAGATCCAGAGGAGTTCTCATGAAACCCAGAATCTCGCTCATCACCCTTGGCGTGGATGATCTTCCCAAGTCGCTCGCCTTCTATCGCGCTGGACTCGGCTGGCCGACGGAAGGCATCGTGGGTCAGCAGTTCGAGCACGGAGCCGTTGCGTTCTTCGACTTGCAGTCGGGGCTGAGACTCGCGCTCTGGCCGCGCGCGAGCATTGCGTGCACACGATACGGGTCGACGATGGCCGCGCAGCGCTACGGAATTCACCTTGGCGCACAACGTGGGGAGCTCGCAGGAGGTGGATGATGCGATGGACCGCGCGGGAGCGAGCGGGCGCGAAGATCGTGAAGGCTGCGGCAGGCGACGTTCTGGCAAGTATGCGGGGTATTTTGCGGACCCGGATGGGCATAACGGGAGGTGGCGTGGAATCCGCAGATGCGACTGCCGGAGCTGAAAGTCCCGCCGATGCGCGAGGGGCACTTCTGCAGAGAACAGTAATGACGCCAGTGCCCGCCGGAGGCATGGCGTCCCGTCCTCATTATTTCAAGGATGCCGTGACGCTAACCTAAAATAAAATCCTTCGCTATTTTAGGTTGTCGCCATTCGCTATGAAGCGTCCGCTGCGCGTCATCGGCATTCTGCTGTCCTCACCGTGGTTGAGAGCGTTCAAGGCCTCGTCCTCGGCGTTCTTTGTGCTGGTCTGCATCCGGCCATCGAGGTGACCGCACCTTGCGGGCAAGCCGATGCCGCGTTGCTGGCACTTCGGCAGGCTCGATGCCATCACGGATCTACCTCAACGCGCGTCGCTCGCGCTCTACAGCTTCGTGCGCAAGGGGAAGCCGTCCTGTCCTCGGCCGACCAGGAACTACCCTCGCTCGCCGACCTGATGCTCTTCGAGCTGGACGAGCAGCCCGAGCGCCGAAGGAGAGATGCACAGGAAGTAAGCCGCCGATACGTGGCTGCCCTGGAACATGGTCGAAAAGGCCGCGGCGGCTTCCCGCCGTCGTGCTGTGTGCGAAGTGCACAAGGTGTTGCTGAGCGCCGGGCGTGGCGAGCAGCTCACCCCCGGAGAGTTCTGCCGCAGTCATGGTGGCGAATGGCGGCACGCGCCTGGGCACGCAGCCTTCGTACCACCTGCCGGCGAATGAGCTGGGGAGGCCGAAGCGCCTGGAGTCTCTTCCTGCATGAAGAAACCGATCCGATGCCTCCTCTGGTCAGAGCGGCACTGACACACCTGCAGTTCGACCATCCATCCTTCTGATGGCAACGGGCGCGTCGGGCGACCCGACTGCGCTGCAGCCGTCGCCGACGGCCTGATGCGGGTCAGCCGTTCACCTGCCTGCATTTCAAACAGCATCGCAAGACGTACGCTGAGTTCCTCGAACGGCCTGCCGTGAATCGGGCGATGGGGTTGCGTGGTCGAGTTCTTCTTCGATGCGGCAGGCGAGTCCAGCAGCGGGGCCGGCTCGGCGAAAGTGGCTGGAGCGATTCCTCGTCGACGCGATCCGGTCGAAAGCTGGGGCGGGCGTCCTTCGGCGCTGGCCATTCGTCGCGTGATGCAGCGCCAGCCCATCGCGACCTCTGCATCCCTGGTGGCCGCAACCGGGTTGACGCCCGCCACGGTGAACAAGTCGCTGGCGCATCTCGAGCGCATAGGGGTGGCGGCTGAGCTCACCCAACGGCCGCGGGGACGGGTGTTCAGCTACAAGCGTTACATCGCGATATTGAATGAAGGGATGGGACTGCCCTAGGAGCTGGCATCGTGGCTCACGTGAGCGAGATCAGGCAGCAGCGCATTCGGTCGGACAGAACGGTTGCGCGTCGCACTAGCCGCCAGCTTAGCCATGGCTCCGCCTTACGGGGGATATTGGTCGGTTGATCCTGAGGCCGGCAGGAGCGCGAAAGCTGGAGTCGGTGCCGACACTAGCACCTTGAAGGGCGCGCCGCTGTCTTTGAGCGCGCGCTTGAGCCAAGCATTCTGTCGGGCGCCGAGCATCGTCTTGCCGGGGCCCGCGGGGGCGTGGCTCGGGTCGCGGTGGTAGCGGCCGTCGAGGAAGAAGAAGTCCACGCCGCCATAGTGCTGGCGGAAGTAGACGCCGGGCGCGCCGTCCTCGCCGAAGGCCGGGTTGGCCCAGTAGTGGCGGAACAAGGCGAGGGACTCGGCCTTGATGGGGTTGCCGGCATCGGAGTCGTTGTAGGCGAAGTCGTGGTCGTCCCAGATGGCGAGCTGCGGGACGGAGCACAGCAGCGGCTCGAGGCTGCGCACGTTGCGGCCGCGGCGATAGAGGTCCGCCATGGCCTGCGGCTGGTCGCTGTCGGCATAGATGTTGCCGCCGAGCCAGAAGAACAGGTCCGGCTCGAGCCGGTTCACCACGTCGAAGATGCGCTGGTCCGGGTCGAACTGGATGCGGGCGCAGGAGCCGAACGCCACGCGGAAGGAGGCGGGCCCGGCCGGCGCGGTGCGGGTGGCGAACGGCAGCGGCTGGTAAGGATCGAGCTCGCCCG
>JBGAIL010000029.1:0-35654 GCA_044225565.1 Steroidobacteraceae bacterium
CGTGCTGACCATCAAGACCGCTTCCAAAGGAGCCGCGCCGCTGCCTTTTCCGAGTGGGCCGCCCAGTTGGGGGGACGGCGAGTACTACGAATATACGCAAAACGCGGAGCTGCGCCCGCGCAAACGGCAGGCGGCGCAAACCGATGTCGATGCGGTGCATCCCGGTGGGGACCGTCCAGCGCAAGCCGCCGCGTTCGACGACGAGTTCACCGCGCCGCTCGGCGCAAAGCCTGCCGGCAAGTCGCCTCAACTCCGCTCGGTGGGCGCGGCCGGAGCACTCGTCGTCGGCACGACGCTGGGGTCGCGCTACGTGCTCAGGCAAGTCATCGGGCAGGGCGGTGATGCCATCGTGTTTCGTGCCGAGGATCTGCGGCACCGCAACACCGATTCGGACGAGCCTCGTCCGGTCGCGATCAAGGCGCTGCGGCCCGAGCGCCGCGCCAGCGAACGCGCTCTGGAGCGGCTGAAGCGTGAGTTCGCGCAGATGCGGAGCCTCGAGCATCCCGGCATCGTGCGGGTGTTCGATCTCGAATGCGACGGCGAGGTCTGGTTCACGAGCATGGAGCTGGTCACCGGCCAGACCGTGACCTCCTGGCTGCAGGAACCCCACGAGCTCGATGAGCGGCTGAGGCTCATCGATGCCTGTGCGGAGGCCCTGGCGTATGCGCACTCGAAGAGCGTCCTGCACGGGGACCTCAAGGCGTCGAATGTGCTGGTGACGGCGGATGGCGGCGTGAAGCTCATCGACTTCGAAGCCGCGTCGGGCTCGCACCCGAGTCTCGCAGCGACCGTCTCGTATGCGAGCCCTCAGGTGCTCACCGGATGCCCCCTCGAAGTCCGCGACGACGTGTTCAGTCTGTCGTGCCTGAGCTATCTCATCCTCAGCAGAGGCAACCGCCCATTCGGTGGCTCGTCGTCGCTGGAAGCATGTCGTGCAGGCATCGCTCCTGCCGGCATTCCGGGTGTTCCGGCACACGTGCTCGACGCAGTCATCCGTGGTCTCGCGCCCGAGCGCGCTCTGAGGCCGGAATCCGTGCGCGCGTTCGTCGAAGAGCTGCGCGGCAGCGAGCGAGTGACCGCTGCAATGGAAGTCGCGGAGGATTGCGCCGTCCCCGCGGAACCGGCGTCTAGAGAACCGGAGCCCGCGCTACCCGAGTCACCTGCCTCACCAGTCGTGAGCGCTGTGACAGTGGCTGCAAAGCCGGTGGTGTCACCGCGCAGCGCACGCAGACCTCCCTCGTTGCGCTTCGTTGCGGGCCTGGCGGCGTTTCTGATCGGTATCGCCATCGTGGTGTGGGGCATCAGTCGAAACGATCCCTCTCCATCCCTTCCGCCCACGCCATCGCCGCCTCCGGCGGCAGCGCCTGCCGTTCCCAACGCTTCGCCTGCCGCCGTCGCGCCGGCTTCCACGCTTCCCGTCAAGGAATCCACGCCCAAGCCTGCGGCGAGCGCAGAGCGTCGCGCTACCGGAGCGGTGACCTTCGAATCATCCTCGCTCCACGTGGCAGGCGCGCAGTCGATGGTTGCCATTCCACTCAAGCGTCTCCATCCCGTGCGCGACGCCGGGGTGATCGGCTGGAGCATCTCGCCCGGCAGCGCGCTGCCGGGCGTGGACTACCAGTCCACGGGCCGTCAGCTCGCCCGATTCATCGAGGGACAATCTGCGCGGAGCCTGTTCATCCCGCTCCTGAAGGATGGCGCGCATGCGTCTTCGCACGGACCTCTCACTTTCGTCGTCGAGTTGCGTCGGGTTGCGGGGGGCGCTGCGCTGGGCCCCATCACGCGGGTCACGGTGATCCTGCACTCCCGCTGAGCTCCCCGCCTCCGTGTCATACTCTTCCCCGGCTCCCGGGTCGAAGTCGTCATGCCGCGCCGCCTACCGCCACTCAACGCACTCGTCGTGTTCGAAGCCGCTGCCCGGCATCTGAGCTTCACGCGGGCCTCCGAGGAGCTGCACGTCACGCAGGCGGCGGTGAGCCATCAGATCAAGTCTCTCGAGGACCACCTGGGCGTCGCGCTCTTCCATCGGCTCGGCCGCGGGCAGGGCCTCACGCTCACCGAGGCCGGGCGCAACTATCTGCCCGGCATCAGCGGCTCCCTGGAGCTCATCCGCAAGACCACCGACGCGCTGGCCAAGTCGCGCGGCACGCGCATCCTCAACATCACGACCCTGGATTCCTTCGGCTCCATGTGGTTGCTGCCGCGCCTCGGCCGGTTCCGGCGGCTGCGGGACGACTGCGACATGCGCATCACCGCGGCGGGCCTCGAGGGCGACGCCCTGGCCCGCGGGCTGGCCGACATCGAGATCCGCTACGGCAACGGCCACTGGCCGGAGCTCGAGGTCACGAAGTTCCTGACGGAGAGCATCTTCCCGGTCTGCAGCCCCGAGGCGCTCGCGGGCGAGCATCCGTTGCGGGAGCCCGGGGACGTTCGCCATCACACCCTGCTGCACGACGTGATGACGACCGGCTGGCGCGACTGGCTCGCCGTCGCCGGCGTGTCCGGCGTCGATGCCGAGCGCGGGCCGGGATTCAATCATTCCAACCTGGTGGTCCAGGCGGCGCAGATGGGCGAGGGGATCGCGCTCGGCCGCGGCGCGCTGGTGATCGATGCGCTGCTCAAGGGGACGCTGGTCAAGCCGTTCGCGCTCTCGATTCCTTCGACATACGCGTACTTCGTGGTGACCACCCGGGCGGCGGCGGATGATCCGGTCGTGAGCGCCTTCCGTGAGTGGCTGCTGCTCGAAGGGGCGGCCACCCAGCGCGAGCTGGACCGAATCCTCGAGAAGTGAGGAGGCCGATGTCGCTGCGGGCTCTCTTCAGCGTCGCCGCGCTCGCCTGGCTCACGCCGATTCCGCAAGCCGCCGCAATTCCGCCTGTCGTCATCGAGCACGTCACGGTATTGCCGATGACGGCCGACGGCGTCGCGTTGCGCGACGTGACGGTGCTGATCCGCGCGGGACGCATCGCATCGATCGGCGATGGCTCCGGAGCATCGATTCCGGCAGGCGCGCAGCGCATCGACGGCTCCGGCAGGTGGCTGATGCCGGCGCTCGCAGACATGCACGTACACTTCGAGAACGACCGCATGCTGCGCTTGTGGCGTGGCGACGATCGCGCGACGCCAGGCTCCACGCGGCTGGAGGATTTGTCCGCGCCCTACGTCGCGAACGGCGTGATGCAGATCGCGAACATGTCCGCCATGTCGGAGTCCATCGGACAACGCATCGAGATCGAGAGCGGCCGCGTGCTCGGCCCGCACATGGCGCTGGGTGCCATGATCGACGGCTCGCCGCCGGACTGGCCGGCGGGCATGACCCGCGTGGCCGCCACCCCTGCCGATGGCCGCCAGGCGGTGCGCGACGCGCTCGCCGAAGGCTACGACTTCATCAAGGTCTACAACCGGCTGGATTTCGGCACCTTCGAGGCGGTCGTCGCGGAAGCCCGTGGGCACGGTGCGGCCGTGGCCGGGCATCTCATCGGTCGCGGCGCGGGCATGACCGAGCGGCTGTTCGTGCCCGGCTTCGGTCTGGTCGCCCACCTGCAGGAGTACGCCCAGCAGGCATCCAGCCTCTCGGATCAGGACATCGAGCGCCTGGCCCGGGTGACCTTGCGCAACGGCACCTGGGTGGTCACGACGCTGAGCGCGGATCAGCGCCTGGTGGACACGTTGCGTGCCCCGCGCTCGCTGACGGAGAGCTGGCCCGACGCGCAGTACGTCCATCCCCTCATGCGCGACTTCTGGGCGAACGACAATCCGCGCCTCAGGGACCGCTCGCCCGAGCGCATAGCCCGTTTCGAGCGCATCGCGACCGACAGCGCAAGATTGCTGCGCGCTTTCTTCGCAGCCGGAGTGCCCATGCTCGCCGGTACGGATACTCCAATGCCGCGCCAGACCGCGGGCTTCGCCCTGCACGATGAGCTGGAGGCGATGGCCGCCGCCGGCATGCCCAACGAAGCAGTGCTCCAGGCTGCGACGCGACTGCCGGCGCAATGGCTCGGCGTCGCTGCGGAGCGCGGCACGGTCGAAGTCGGCAAGCGCGCCGATCTGCTGCTGCTCGGCGCCGATCCGCTCGCGAACGTGGCCAATACCCGCCGCATCCTCGGCGTGATCGCAGGCGGCCGCCACATCCCTCGCGCCGAGCTGGATGGGATGCTCAGGCAGGTCGCGGAGCGCTACCGTGCCTGGCCCACGGCACCCTAGAACGATTGATGCCTTCCATGAAAAAGACTCATTTGCGCCGCCCGCCGCCGCCTTCGATATTGCGGCATGGAGTTCGATTGTGACGTGGCGATCGCGGGCGCCGGCCATAACGGCCTCGCCTGCGCGGCGGCGCTGGCCCGCGCCGGCCTGAAGGTGCTGGTGGCCGAGCGCAGCGGCCACGTGGGCGGTGCGACGGCGACGCGCGAAGTCACGCTCCCGGGCTTCCGGCACGATCTGTACGGCTCGAGCCACGTCTGGATCCACGCCAACGCGCAATTCAAGGCTCTGGAGCCCGAGCTGCGCGCCCACGGCCTCGAGTATCTCTGGGCGAACGAGGGGATCACGGGCCACCCGGGCAGCGACGGCCACCCGGGCATCATCGTCTATCGCGACGTCGACCGGACTTGCGCGAGCATCGCGCGCCATTCGCAGCGCGACGCGCAGCGCTATCGCGAGATCTTCGACGGGTTCGTCGAGATCAAGGATGGCTTCGTCAAGGGCATGTACTCGCCGCCCGGCCTGCCCAGCTTCCTGCCGGCCGCCATGGAGCGCTCGCCGAAGGGCCTGCGCATGCTGCGCGACTATCAGTTGAGCGCACGGGCGTTCGTCCGCGAGAACTTCGAGAACCCGCAGGTGCAGTCGTTCATCCTGGGCTGGGCGCTCGCGCCGCAGGTGACACCCGAGCAGGAAGCCATCGGGCAATCGTTCTACATCATGATTCCCGGCATCCATGTCTACGGACAGGCCATTCCACGGGGCGGCAGCGATGGGCTGGCTCGCGCGCTCGCGAGCTACCTGCGCTCCAAAGGCGGCATCGTGCTGACGGACAACGCGGTCAGCGGGTTCGTGGTGCGGGACGGCATCGCGCGTGGGCTGCAGCTGGCGGACGGCTCGACCGTGACCGCGGGGAAGGGAGTGGTGAGCAGCCTGGATCCCCACCAGACTTTCCTGCGGCTGCTCGATCCACAACTGCTGTCCACGGACTTCATCCGCATGGTGCGCAGCTTCTCCTTCGGCAACATGGGCGTGTTCCGCGGGCACTACGCGATCGAAGAACCACCTGCCTTCACGGAAGGCGAGGAGATGAGCCGCACTCCGTTCCAGCGCATCTTCGGCACCGTGGCGCAGACTGAGCAGCACTACGCCGACATTGCGAGCGGTGTCGCACCGCAGGATCCCTTCATCTGGTCCGCGTGCTGGACGCTGATGGACCCATCCCGCGCGCCCGACGGCAAGCACACGCTCATCCTCGATACCTTCGTGCCGAGCAAGCTGCGCGACGGCGCTGCATGGGAATCCCGCAAGCACGAGTTCGCCTCGCGCCTGCTCGAGAAGTTCAGGCGGTACGCGCCGAACATGACGGCGCGGAACATCCTGGGCGAATACATCGATACGCCGGAATCCATCGAGCGGGCCAACCCGTGCCTGGTCAACGGCGCGACCACGGGCGGGGAGCGCACGCTCGCTCAGTCCGGCTGCTTCCGGCCCGTGCCGGGCTACTCGCAATACCGCTCGCCCGTGCGGTCGCTGTACCTCACGGGCGCATCCTGTCATCCCGGCGGCGGGATCACGGCCATGGGAATGGTCACGGCGCAGGAGATCCTGCGCGATCTCGCCGCGAAGAAACCCTGAAGAGAGGAATCCGAACGATGGCCATCCCGAAGTACACCGCTCTCGTGATCCAGCCCGCCGTGCGCGTCGCCGAGACCCGCGAGCAGATCCGCGGGAACCTCGACCGCGTGCTCAACATGATCGACTTCGGCGTCGGCTATTGCTGGGAGCTGCCCGTCCGCCTCGTCGTGCTGCCGGAGTACTTCATGCAGGGCGTCACGACGCCGGGCAAGGGCGAGCACGGCCTCAAGGAGTTCATGAAGAAGGCCATCACCATCCCCGGGCCCGAGATGGACCTGCTCGGCGCCAAGGCGAAGGAGTACGGCATCTACATCGCCGGCGGCGGCGTGGTCGAGCAGCTGCCGGAGTTCCCGGACCGCTGGTTCAACTCCGCGTTCATCATCGGACCGGACGGCAAGGTGGCGCTGAAGTATCACAAGTACCACGTGCCGGCTTACATCGGGCTCGGCACGAGCCCGCACGACATGGTGGACGCCTACAAGGAGGCCTACGGGCACGACATCAAGAAGTGCTTCCCGGTCATCGACACCGAGATCGGCAAGCTCGGCACCATGACCTGCCACGACGGCTGCACGCCGGAGGTCTCCCGCGCTCTGGGATTCAACGGATGCGAGGTGATCTGCCATCCGACGGCGCTGCAGGAGATCGAGGGCGTCAGCAATCCGTGGGATTTCTGGCGCTTCACGCGCCGCACCCGCGCGCACGACAACATGTGCTACCTGCTGGGCTCGAACTGGGGCACCGTCGAATATGGCTTCTATCCGCGAGCGTTCTGCCCGGGCGGCTCCTTCGCCATCGACTACACGGGCATGATCATGCGCGAGGCGCCGTATCCGGAAGAGCAGGTGCTCGCCGCCACCATCGACATCGAGGCGCTGCGCGAGCACCGCTCGCGCATCGCGCACAACTGCTGGGTGGACGTGCGCACCGAGATCTTCCAGGACATCTACAAGGAGCCCATCTATCCGTCGAACCTGTTCCCGCCCGGCAAGCCCGCGCGCAGCCTGGCGGACAAGATCGACGGGGCGAAAGTGGCGCTCGAGCGGCTGTACGCGCGCGGCCAGTTCACGCCGCCGGCAGGCTACCAGCCCGGGGAGATGGCCGCCTTGCTCGCCAAACGCGTCGACGAAGCGCAGCGACGCGGGGCGTTGCGCTTGCCGCAGCCTTGAGGTGAGGCGATGCGTCGTCACGTGAGGCTGGCCCGATGAGCACCCCGAGCGTCGCCGCTCGCGGTGCTCTCGCGGTCGACGCGCGTGGCCTCGGCAAGCGATTCGGCGAGTTCGCCGCGTTGACCGACGTGGACCTCTCGATCCTGCCGGGTGAGAAGGTAGTGCTGTGCGGGCCCTCGGGCTCGGGCAAGTCGACGCTGATCCGCTGCCTGAACGGCCTGGAGAGGATCGAGCAGGGCACGATCACCGTTCTGGGCCACGATGTGTCGCGCGCGCCCGGCCTGCGCTACGTGCGGCAGAACGTCGGCATGGTCTTCCAGCAGTTCAATCTATTTCCGCATCTGACGGTGCTCGAGAACCTGGTGCTCGCGCCCATCTGGGTCCGCCGCATGCCGCGGCCGGAGGCGGAAGCGCTGGCCCGCAGCCACCTCGGGAAGGTGCGCCTGCCCGGGCAGGAGTCGAAGTATCCCGGTCAGCTCTCCGGCGGGCAGCAGCAGCGCGTCGCCATCGCCCGCGCCCTGTGCATGCGCCCGCAGCTCATGCTCTTCGACGAGCCCACTTCGGCGCTCGATCCGGAGATGGTCGGCGAGGTGCTCGAATCCCTCCAGGAGCTCGCGGGCTCGGGGATGACGCTCGTCTGCGTGACGCACGAGCTCGGCTTCGCGCGCCGCTTCGCGGACCGGATGGTGTTCATGGACGAAGGGCGCATCGCCGAGCAGGCCCCGGCGCGCGATTTCTTCGAACGCCCGCAGTCGCGGCGTTTGCAACAGTTTCTCGCCCGCGCCTGAAGCGGCGGGCGGATCGGAGCAGGGCAGAGTGACATCGATGAAATGTGGGCGGGCCGTCGTCGCTGCCGTGCTGGATCACGGCGTCGACACGATCTTCGGCATCCCCGGGGGGCAGACTTACGAGCTGTTCGATGCGATCCATCACGAAGCGCATCGCGTGAAGCTCTTCACCGCCCGGCACGAGCAGGGCGCAGCGTACATGGCGCTCGGCTATTCGCTGGCGAGCGGGCGCGTCGGCGTCTATTCGGTGGTGCCGGGGCCGGGCGTGCTCAACAGCGCCGCCGCGCTCAGCACGGCGTATGTCCGCAACGCCCCTGTGCTCTGCCTCGCCGGGCAGATTCCGCTGGATGCGATCGGTCGTGGCGTGGGCTATCTGCACGACACTCCGGATCAGAGCGGCGTCCTGCAACGGCTCACGAAGTGGACGCACCTCATCCGGGAGCCGCGTGAAGCGTCCGGCGCGGTGTCGCGCGCGTTTCGGGAATTGTGCACGGGGCGCCCCCGCCCAGTAGCTCTGGAGATCCCGCCGGACGTGCTCGGGATGGATGGCGAGGTCGAGCCGGTCGCGGTGCAGCGGGAATATCCGCGGCTGGCTCCCGATCCGGACCGCATCTCGGAAGCGGCCCGGCTGCTCGCTTCCGCGAAGCGGCCGATGATCTATGTCGGCGGTGGCGCTATCGACGCCGCGCAGGAGATCCTGGAGCTCGCGAAGCTGTTGCAGGCGCCCGTGGTCTCGCACCGCACGGGTCGCGGCATCGTGAGCGACAGGCACTATCTCTCCCAGACGTTTCCCGCAGGTCATCGTCTTTGGCCGCAGGTCGACGTCGTTCTCGCGATCGGCACGCGTCTCAAATATCCGCGCCTCCACTGGGGGCACGATCGCAGCGTCGCCATCGTCCACGTCGACGTGGATGCCGAAGAGCTCACGCGCATCAGCACTCCTCAGGTCGCGGTGCACGGCGATGCGCAGCTGTCGACGAGCGCGTTGCTCTCGGCGGTCGAGAAGCTCGTGGCGGTACGCCCTTCGCGAGAAGAGGAGCTCACGGCGCTGAAGAACGGGCTGCGCGCCGAGTTCGAGAAAGTCCAGCCGCAGCTCGGCTTCCTCGATGCGATCCGCCGCGAGCTTCCCGACGACGGGCTCTTCGTCGACGAGATCACCCAGACCGGCTATGCGTCCTGGTACGGCCTGCCCATCTATTCGCCGCGCACGCTAATCACCAGCGGCTATGCGGGGAACCTGGGGTTCGGCTATGCCACCGCGGTCGGCGCGAAGATCGCCCGGCCGGAACGCAAGCTCGTCGCGATCAGCGGGGACGGTGGCTTCATGTTCAACAGCCAGGAGCTCGCCACGGCGGTGAAGTACGGGCTCAACGTCGTGAGCATCGTCTTCAGCGACGGCGCGCTTTCAAACGTCGCGCGCGCGCAAACCCAGCGGTATGGAGGCCGCGTCATCGGGACGGACCTGCGCAATCCGGATTTCGTGAAGCTCGCGGAGGCCTACGGGGCGGCGGGCTTCCGCGCCGCGAACACCGGAGAGCTGGCTCATTGTCTTCGCAAGGCGTTCGACGTGCGCGGCCCGGCGGTGATCGAAGTGCCCGTGACCCAGACGGCCAATCCCTGGCAGTTCCTGCTGCTTCCCAAGGTGCGTTGAGGCGGAAAGAGATGACATCGAATCACGACGTGGATGTGGCGATCGCCGGCGGCGGGCACAACGCGCTCGCCTGCGCAGCGGTGCTGGCTCGAGCGGGGCTCAAGGTGCTGGTGGCGGAACGCAACGCCTGGGTCGGAGGCGGCGCGGTGACGCGCGAGCTCAGCCTGCCGGGTTTCAAGCACGACCTCTTCGGCTCGAACCACGTGTGGATCCACGCGAATCCCTACATCCGCAGCCTCCTTCCCGAGCTCGAGCAGTACGGGCTCAAATACCTCTGGGCCGAGGACGAGGTGATGGGCCATCCGATGGCGGAAGGGCCGGGCATCACGGTGTACCGGGACGTCGAGCGCACCTGCGACAGCATCGCCGAGTACTCGAAGCCCGACGCCCGCCGCTATCGCGAGATCTTCGATCACTTCGTGGAGATCAAGGACGGCTTCACCAAGGGCATGTTCTCGCCGCCGTCCCCGCCGAGCTACATGCCGGCCGCGATGGAGCGCTCGCCCGCCGGCCTGCGCATGCTGCGCAACTACAGCCTGAGCGCGAAGGCCTTCGTGCTGGAGAATTTCGTTGACCCGCGCGTGCAGGCGTTCCTGCTGAGCTGGGCGCTCGGCCCCAACATCAAGCCGACCCAGCAGGGCGCGGGATCGACGTTCTACATCATGATCCCGGCGATCCACGTCTACGGGCAGGCCATTCCGCAAGGCGGCAGCATCCAGCTGCCGATCGCGCTCGCGCGCTACGTCGAGGCGCACGGCGGGACGGTGCTGACCGGCGCGCCGGTGGCCAGGTTCCTGGTGCACAAGGGAGAGGCGCGCGGCATCCGCCTGCAGGACGGCACCGAAGTGCTGGCCCGGCTCGGGGTGGTGACGGCGCTCGAGCCCCAGCAGACTTTCCTGCGCATGGTCGATGCGGACGCGCTCGAGCCGGATTTCCTCCGCATGGTGCGCAACTTCACCTTCGGAGAGGTCGCTTCCTTCCGCGTGCATTTCGCGCTCAACGAGGCGCCCCGATATCGCGGCGACCCGAGCCTGAGCCGAGCGCCGTTCCAGCGTACCATTCCCACGATGGAGGCCATCGACCGCCATTTCGCCGAGATCGCCGTCGGCGCGATGCCGCACGAGCCGCCCGTCCACGCGCATTGCTGGACCCTTCGGGATCCCACGCGCGCGCCGCAGGGCAAGCACACATTGATGATCGACACCTTCGTGCCGAGCAAGCTGAACTCGGGCGGCTGGGAGGCGGTGAAGGAGGAGTGCGCCCAGCGGCTCATCGGCACGCTGAAGCGGCACTCGCTGAACATCGACGACGCCAACGTGCTCGCCACGTTCTCTCATTCCCCGGAGGACATGGAAGCACACAATTCCTGCTTCGTCGGCGGCGTGCCTTCCGGCGGCGAGCGCACGCTGTCGCAGATGGGCTATTTCCGTCCGTTCCCCGGTTATTCCCAATACCGCTCGCCGATCCGGAAGCTGTACATGGCGGGACCCTCCTGTCATCCGGGAGGCGGCATCAGCGGCATGGGCGTCATCACGGCGGGCGTGATGCTCGAGGACTTCGGCGGTGCCCGTCGCGCCTCCTGAACGCAAAGACGCGCGAGCGCCATGGGCTATGACCCGTGCCTCGCGCAGATGCTGCGCGCCGCACGTAGCGGTGCCGGCCTGGATGTGGGCATTGGCTGGCGCTCTGTGCGCTTTCGCGCAGATCGCCAGGGCGGATCAGCTCCAGGACATCCTTCACAAGGGTTTCCTGCGCTGCGGCGTGACGGAATCCGGCGCTGGTTTCAGCTTCGTGGACCAGAAGGGCGAGCGCGCCGGCTTCGAGGTGGACAACTGCCGCACGGTGTCGGCCGCGCTCTTCGGCGCCATCAAGGTGGAGTACGTCGTGGTCAGCCCCCAGACCGTCTTCACGCTGATCCAGTCCGGAGGCATCGACCTGTTCGCCGGCGGCGCGACCTGGTCGTTCCGGCGGGACGTCTCGCTCGGAGTGGACTTCACGGGAGTCTATTTCTACGACGGGCAGGGCTTCCTGGTGCGCAAGGCCTCCGGGATCCGCACGGTGAAGGATCTCGACGGCGCCACGCTTTGCGTCACTCAGGGCACGACCCTCGAGCAAAATCTCGCGGATCATTTCCTGAGCCACGGCCTGCGTTACGACGTGGTGACGTTCGCGAGCGCGGAGATGGCCGTGCAGGCTTATCGTGCGCGCCGTTGCGATGCGCTTTCGATGCAGCGCGCAGCTCTCGCGGCGCGCCGCATCGCGATGCCGAACCCGCAAGAGCATGAGATCCTCGGCGACATGATCTCGAAGGAGCCGCAGGCCGCCGTCGTGCGCCAGGGCGAGACGCGCTGGCGGGATCTCGTGCTGTGGGCGTTCAATGCACGCGTCGCCGCGGAAGAGCTGGGCGTGTCGCAGTCCAATGTCCGGGAGCGCAGGTCGGCAGCCCGCAGCCCGGAGGTGAGGCGCCTGCTCGGAACCGAAGGGCATCCCGGCCGGCCGTTCGGCATCTCGGACGACTGGGTGTACGACATCCTGCGTCTCGTCGGCAATTCCGCGGACGTATGGCAGCGGAATCTCGCCCCCATCGGGCTCGAGCGCGGACCGAACGCGCTCTGGGCGGACGGCGGCCTGATGAGCGCATTGCCGTTTCGCTGAGGCAGGAGGGGGGCTTTCATGCGACTTTACGGAACCGCCGGCTCGCCGTTCGTGGCGCGGGTGCGCATCCAGATCGTCGCGAAGTCGCTGCCGGTCGAGATCGTGGAGCCGCCGGGCGGCATCGGCTCGCCGCAGATGCTGGCCTTGTCGTCGCTCGCGCGCATCCCCGTGCTGGAGACGGAAGAGGCGATCATTCCGGAGTCCGCCGTCATCCAGGAGTTCCTGGAGGATCGGTTCCCGACACCGTCGCTGCGCGGCCGCACGCCGGTCGAGTCCGCGCGTGTGAGGCTATTGAGCCGCATCGTGGACCTTTACCTGGTGCCGGCGCTGCAGCCGCTGCGGGCTTTGCGCTCCGGTTCCGACGCGGCGGATCCGGAGGCTGCGCGCAACGGCCTGGACAAGGCGCTCGGGCAGCTCGATGCGTTCCTCGGCCCGGGACCCTTCGCCGTGGCGGAGGAGCTGACGCTCGCGGACTGCGCCATCGCGCCACTCATGTATTACGTGGACCGGCTGTCGAGCGCCGTGATCCCGGGATTCTCCCGTACGCATTGGCGGAGGCTCGAGGCATGCACTCCGCACATGGCTTCCCATCCCGCCGTGAAGCAGGTGCTCGCGCTGATCGAATCCGCTGTGGCAGCGGCAAAGGTCGCGCGATGAGCGCTGATGCAGGTTGCCTGCCGCAGGACTGGCAGGAAGCCAGGCTCGTAGGCCGCATCTGGTCCAGCGACGGCATCGGCGGGCCCAGCATCGTTATCGTCGAGAACGGCCGGCTGTTCGACGTGACGCCGCACGTCCCGACGATGACGGACGTGCTGAATCACCCGAGCCCGAGCGAATTGTGGAGCGAGCTGCCTCGCGACAGGCCGCTGGGCTCCCTCGATGACGCGTTGCGCGCCAGGAGTCTGCTCGCGCCCTGCGATCTGCAGGCCATCAAGGCCTGTGGAGTGACGTTTGCGAGCTCGCTGCTCGAGCGCGTGCTGGAAGAGCGCGCGCGCGGCCAGCCCGAGCTCGCGCAGGCTTTGCGAGAGCAGATCGAGAAAGTACTCGGCGCCTCCGTCGACCGCGTGGTGCCCGGCTCGGCCGCGGCCCTGCAACTCAAGGAACGCCTGCTCGAGATGGGCCTGTGGTCGCAGTACCTGGAGGTGGGCATCGGTCCCGATGCGGAAGTGTTCACGAAAGCGCAACCGATGTCCGCGGTCGGGCACGGCCATCCGGTGGGCATATTGCCGCAGTCCCGCTGGAACAATCCCGAGCCCGAGATCGTGCTGGCGGTCTCGTGCGGTGGGCGCATCGTGGGGGCGACGCTGGGCAACGACGTCAACCTGCGCGACTACGAGGGGCGCAGCGCGCTGCTCCTGGGTCGCGCCAAGGACAACAACGCCTCCTGCGCCATCGGTCCGTTCGTGAGGCTGCTCGACGACCGCTTCACGCTCGAGCACGTCCGTCGGCTCGAGGTCGAGCTCGTCGTGAGCGGCGACGACGGCTTCAGCGAGCGTGGCGTGAGCAGCGTCTCGAGCATCAGCCGGGACGTGGAGGATCTGGTCTCGCAAGCGATGGGCGAGCATCACCAGTACCCGGACGGCATGATGCTGTTCACCGGGACGATGTTCACGCCCAGCGCGCATCGCGAAGGATTCGACGGCGGCTTCGGCCATCGTCGCGGCGATCTCGTGCAGATCCGCTGCGACCGGCTGGGGGCGCTGCGCAACACGGTCGATCACACCAACGCCATCGCGCCGTGGAGCTTCGGCATCGCGGCGCTGATGCGCAATCTCTGCGCACGGGGGTATCTGAAGTCATGAGAGTCACGAGTCAGCTGGCGGACGTCGAGTTCCGCTTCGGGCCCGTCGTGCGGGAGGGCAACAAGCTCGTGCTCTCGAGCGCGCCGGATCAGACGATGTCCACGACGGTCTACGTCAGCCCGCGCGACGTCGTCAGCTTCCTCGGCCGGCTGCTGCGCAGCCCCTCGGCACTGCTGTTCGTGCTGGGCTTCCCCTATTTCTATCTGCGCGGCCGCAAGGAAGTCGACGTGCCCCGGGATCCGCACCTGCCCTGGTGATCCCGTGAGCGAGGGGCTCCGCCGCCTGATCTACCAGTCGGTCGCGCTGGGTGCGCTGGCATGCGGCGTGGCGGTGATCGCGCGCAACACACGGGAGAACCTCGAGGAGCTCGGCGTGCAGTCGAGCACGTCGTTCCTGTGGGAGCGGGCGGGCTTCGAGATCAATCAGAAGCTGGTGGCGTTCGATGCGGATGCCACCGTGGCGAGCGCTCTCGGCGTCGCCTGCCTCAACACGGTGCTGCTTTTTTTTCTCGCCGCTGCCTTCGCCACCGCCATCGGCGCGTGCGTCGGCATCGTGCGGACCTCGAAGAGCTGGCCGGCCCGGGGCCTCGCCGTCGCGTTCGTCGAGACCTTCCGCAATGCGCCGCTGCTCCTGCAGGTGTTCTTCTGGTACTTCCTGGTGCTGCATTCGCTGCCGGACGTGGCGCAATCCAGCTTCGCGCTGCCGGGCTCCGCGCAACTCAACAACCGGGGGCTCTTCCTGCCGGCACCGCAGCTCGCGGGCGGAGGGCTGGTCTGGGCGATCGCGCTCGCCGCGCTGGCTGGCGGCGTCGCGCTGGCCAGGCGCATCTCCCACCGGATACGGGACCGAACGGGGCGGCACTGGCCCTGGCCGCTCCTCTGGGCAGGGGGCGTATTGATCGCATTCGCGGTGTGCGCGCTGGCGCCGCCGTTCCAGTTGCGCTGGGAGACCCCGGTGCCGGATCGATTCGGATTCACCGGAGGCTACGTCCTGCGTCCCGAATTCCTCGCGCTGGTCATCGCGCTTTCCCTCTACAACGCGACCTACATCGCCGAGATCGTGCGCTCCGCACTGGCGGCCATTCCCGCGGCCCAGGGCGAAGCGGGCCAGGCGTTGGGCCTTTCGAGGTGGCAGACGCTCCGCCTGGTGCTGCTGCCACAGGCCTTGCGCATCATCTCGCCACCCCTCGCCACGGTTTATCAGAACGTCCTCAAGAGCAGCGCGCTCGGCGCCGCCATCGCCTACCCGGAGCTCACCTCCGTGCTCATCGGCACGGTGAACAACCTGGTCGGGCAGCCCGTGGTGATCATGGCGATCGTGCTGACCCTCTATCTCGGCTTCTCCATCTGCATCGCGGCGGTATTGCACTGGTTCGAATGGAGGAGCAGCCGGTGGCGCTAGCTCCGGGAGCCCGGCAGCGGATGTGGCTGCGCGAGAATCTGTTCGCCTCTCCGGCGACTTCCCTCGCCAGCGCGCTCGCGTTCGCCGTCGCGCTGTGGCTTTTCGCCGGTGCGTTGCAATGGCTCGTCCTCGATGCCTATTGGGCCGGGACCACGCCTCAGGCCTGTCCGGACAAGAGCGCAGCCTGCTGGCCTTTCATCCGGGCGCGGCTCGACCAGTTCCTCTATGGCTTCTATCCGGTCGCGGAGCGCTGGCGCATCGATGCCGGGCTGGCGCTCGGCGTCGGCTTCACGGTGCTGCTCGTATGGCGGCCGCTCCGCATTCCGGTCTGGTGCGTCATGCTCGCGGGATACGCCGGCCTCGTGTTGGCGCTGGCGCTGTTTCGCGGCGGATGGGCAGGGCTCGTGCCCGTCTCCACGGCTCAATGGGGCGGAGCGTTCCTCACGCTGATCACGGTGGCCACGGTTTTCGCGCTCGCACTGCCCGCAGGCGTGCTGCTCGCCCTGGGCCGGGCTTCGCCGCTGCCTCTGGTTCGCGCGCTCTGCTCGTTCTGGATCGAGTTCTGGCGCGGCGTACCGGCTCTGGTCGTATTGTTCATCGCCACCATCATGTTCCCGCTGTTCATGCCTGCAGGCTTCGGCGTGGACAAGCTGCTGCGCGCGCAGCTGGCGATGGCGATCCTCATGTCCTGCTACCTCGCCGAGGCCGTGCGGGGCGGCCTGGCCAGCGTGCCGGCAGGTCAGCTCGAGGCCTGCCACGCGCTCGGGCTGGGATACTGGCAACGCAACTTCCTCGTCGTCCTGCCGCAGGCGCTCGCCGCTTCGCAGCCGCAGATCGCGAGCAACCTCATCGGCTTGTCCAAGGAGACGACGCTGCTGCTGGTCATCGGCATCCCGGACCTGCTCGGCATGGTGAACGCATCCGCCTCGGATCCGGCGTGGCTGGGTGAAGGAGTGCTCATGACCGGCTACGCGTTCACCGCGGCGGTCTTCTGGACGTTCTGTTTCGGGCTCTCGCTCTGCAGCCGCCGCATCGAGAGGCGGTTGACGATGCATCGCGCGCAGAAAGGGTAGCAATGGCAATCATATTGATCACCGGGTGCGGCAGCGGGTTCGGCCGCGAGATGGCGGAGGAGTTCGCTCGCCGTGGCGACGAGGTCTACGCCGCGGTGCGCGCGCTGCCTGCGGCGACGCAGGCCACCGCGGGCGCGGCCCATTTGCTCGAGCTCGACGTCACGAGCGGATCGTCCATCGACGCGGCGGTCGGCGCAGTGCTCGCCGTGGCCGGGCGCATCGACGTGCTGATCAACAATGCCGGCGTCCACCGGCTGGGCGCTTTCGAGGATATGCCCGAGCGAGACCTGCGGGAGATGATGGAGATCAACTTCTTCGGCCCGGTCCGTCTCACCCGCGCCGTGCTGCCCATCATGCGGTCCCAGCGCTCGGGCCACGTCGTGATGATCAGCTCGGTGGGAGCGCTGGTCTCCCGGGCGGCCGACGCGTACTACTGCGCCAGCAAGAGCGCGCTCGAGGCCGCGGCCGAAGCCCTTCGCTACGAGGTCGAGCCGTTCGGCATCCGCGTCAGCGCGGTGGAGCCCGGCGCGTTCCGCACGCACGTCGCGGAAAAGGGTGCGGCCAGGCTCTACGATCTCACCCGGTCGCCTTACGAAGGCCTGCTGGGATTTCGCAGCCGCCAGGTGCGCGAGGCCTGCCGGAACGGAGACGACCCGGCGGTGGTGGCTCGGGCGGTGGCGGATCTGGTTCACGATGGGTCGACGCTCGCCAGCCATGCGCTGCGCCAGCCGGTCGGCGCGCAGGCGCAAGCCATGGTGGAAACCCTGCGCGGACTGGACCCGGCGCAGCGGGATGCCATGATCCGCGCCAGATCCCGGATCGACTGGTGGACGCGGGGCGACGAGCCGCCGTCCGATTGAGCCGGCGCGCCCCGGTCAGCTGCGCGTGAAGGAAGCAACCTGCGCCAGCAGCCATTGCTGGAACGCGCCGATCTTCGGCTGGGCCGCCGATGATTCGCGTACCAGCAGGTAGTACGCGTATTCGGCGGGCACCTGCTGGTCGTACAGGCGGACCAGGTTGCCGGCCGCGAGCTCTTCAGCGACCAGCGCGCCGCGCCCCAGCGCGACGCCGAGCCCGCGCAACGCCGCGGTGATGACCATGTGTGAATGGCTGAATCGCGGGCCGCGGCCCACGTCGATATCCTCCATGCCCACGGCCAGGAGCCACGTCCGCCACTGCATCTGCATGTCGTCGTGCAGCAGCGTGTGGAATCGCAGGTTGCGCGGATCGGTGAGCGGATGCTCGCCGTGCAACAGCGCCGGCGCGCATACCGGGAATATCTCTTCACCGAAGAGCTTCAGCGTCCGAAGCCCGGGCCAATTTCCGCGGCCGTAGCGGATCACCGCATCGATCCAGGGAGGGGAGATGTCCTCCGACTCGTTGCCGAACTCGTCCACCGGATTCTGCGTGGTGATGCGGACGTCCAGTTGAGGATGCGTCTGCAGGAAGTGCGGCAGCCGAGGGATGAGCCAGTGCGTGGCGAACGACTCGGTGGTCGAGATGCTGAGCAGCTCCTCGAAATCGCGATGCACCAGGCTCTCGGTGGCGGCGCGCAGCCTGTTGAGCGCGGCCCGCACGGCGGGCAGGTAGGCCGCGCCTTCTTCGGTGAGCTGGATCTCGCGATTGCAGCGGCGAAAGAGCGAGAAGCCCAGCCAGTCCTCCAGGGTGCGCACCTGGTGGCTGACGGCGGATTGTGTGACGTGCAGTTCGCTCGCCGCCCGGGTGAAGCTCAGGTGGCGTGCCGCCGCCTCGAAGGCGCGCACGGCGGTGAGCGGAGGCAGAGTGGGTCGCGTCGCACGGGCCAAGGCCGGCATCCTCCGTCCGGGGAACCGGATCGAGTCTAGCTCAAAGGCCGGAGCGCCACTGGCGGCGCGCTTCGTCGAGCGTTTCCATGATCGACAGCGTCTCCGAGAGCGGCATCACTGCGCTCTCCGTCCGTCCGGCGCGCACGGCTTCCATCAGCTCGACCGCCTGGTAGCCATAGCCGCTGCCGCTCACGGGATACTCGAGCGTCTGCGCTTCCTGCCCGTCGCGAATCAGGGTGAGGCGGGGCGGCTTGAAGATCGGCGCGGCCACGTGGATGCGGCCTGCGTCTCCCAGGATCTCGAGATCCGGCGAGCGGCGGGCGCGCAGCGAAACGTAGAGCAGGGAGCGGGCGCCGCCTGCGTGCTCGAGCACGAGCACATCGTGATCATCCACGCCGTGCCGGCCGATCTCGGCGCTGCTCAGCACCCGCTGCGGCGCGCCGAGGCACATCGAGCTCATCGAGACCAGGTACACGCCGGCATCGAGCAGCGCGCCGCCCCCGAGCTCGGGGGAAAAGAGGTAGTAGCCCGGCTCGGGATCCGGCACGAAGGCGCCGCCGCCGATCATCAGCTGGATTTGCCCGATCGCGCCCGAGGCGAGCAGTTCCCGCAATGCGCGCACTGCCGGCAGGAACCGGGTCCACATGGCTTCCATGAGGAAGACGCCGCTCGTGCGCGCCAGGTCGATGGCTTCCCGGGCTTCCGCGGCATTCGTGGTGAAAGGCTTCTCGCAGAGCACGGCTTTTCGGTGCCGCAGGCAGGAAAGCATGTTTCCCGCATGAGCCACCGGAGGGCTCGCGATGTACACGGCGTCGATCGCCTCGTCCGCGGCGAGCGCTTCGTGCGAGCCGTGGGCGCGGGGAATGCCGAAGCGCTTCGCAAAGGAATCGGCGGCCGCCTGCGTCCTCGACCCGACGGCGACCAGCCGGGCGCCCTGGGGACCGAGAGCCTGGAGCTCCGCGGCCATCACGGCCGCCATTCTCCCGGTCCCGAGGATTCCCCATCGGATCGGCGGGCACGATTCGGACGAGCTCGGCATGGGAGGCTCTTCGGCCAGCGTCGCATCGACGCGCGCAGGAGCGTAATGCAATCGGGGCGCGCCCGGCCGTCGCGCCGCATGACTCTTACTAATGACCCGCATGAGCTCTTTGCATTGGTTCGTGCAGGAGCCCTGGAGGAGAATCCGGCGCAGTGGAACCGGACAGCTCCCCGACACTTCGACTGCACGCGGCGGACAACGTGGCCGTCGCCCGAAGTGATATCCGGTCCGGCTCGATCGTCGAAGGCGATGTGCGCGCGCTGGACGATATCCCCGCCGGTCACAAGGTCGCCGTGCGGGCGATCGCCGCTGGAGACGCCGTTCTCAAATATTCCAGCCCCATCGGCGTTGCTGCGCAGGCGATCGAAGCGGGGCGACACGTACACAGCCACAACGTCATCGCGGAGTTGCCCCAGAGGGAGCACGCATCGCGCCGCACCGCGGGCACGACGGGTGGCGCGGCAGGGCAGGCCTCGTTCCAGGGCTTCGTGAGGCCGGATGGTCGAGTAGCCACTCGCAACTACGTCGGCATCGTCACGACGGTCAATTGCTCCGCAACCGTGGCGCGCCTCATCGCTGCGCAGTTCGATGCGGAAAAGTTGCGACGGTTTCCGGGAGTGGACGGTGTCGTCGCGCTCGCTCACGGCTCGGGGTGCGCGATGTCGAAGGCGAGCGAAGGCTTCCGGGTGCTGCGGCGGACGCTCGCGGGCTACGCGCGCCATCCCAATTTCGCCGGCGTGCTCGTGTTGGGGCTGGGCTGCGAGCAGAACCAGGCCGATGCGCTGCTGGAGGATTTCTCGCTGAAGGGAACGGCCGGAACCGATTCGCTGGTGATCCAGGAGGAGGGCGGCACGCGGCCCTCCGTCGAGGCCGGCGTTCGCAGCATCGAGCGCCTGCTCGAGCGTGCATCGCAGGCGCGCCGTGAAACGGTGTCTGCCAGCCACATCAGCCTGGCGCTCGAGTGTGGAGGCTCGGACGGTTACTCCGGTATTTCAGCGAACCCTGCGCTGGGCGCCGCCGCGGACCTGCTGGTGTCGCACGGCGGCACGGTCGTGCTCTCCGAGACCCCGGAGATCATTGGCGCCGAGCACTTGCTGATCCAGCGCGCGGTTTCGGATGAGGTCGCCCGACAGCTCGAGGATCGCGTGGCCTGGTGGCGCGAATACACGCGAAGCCACGGGGTTTCCGTAGGTGACAACCCTTCCGAAGGCAATCGACGGGGCGGCATCACGACGATCTTCGAGAAGTCCCTCGGTGCCGTGGCCAAGGCCGGTACCTCCCCGCTCGAGGCCGTGTACGAGTACGCGCAGCCGATCGACCGGCCGGGGCTCGTGTTCATGGACTCGCCCGGCTACGACCCGGTCGCGGTGACCGGCCAGGTGGCGTCCGGATGCAACATCGTGTGCTTCACCACGGGCCGCGGCGCAGTCTTCGGCTGCCGCCCGGTGCCGAGCCTGAAGCTGTCGACCCATACCGCCCTGTACCGCCGGATGGCCGGCGACATCGACCTCGACTGTGGCGGCATCGTCGAGGGCCGGGAGACCGTGCAGGATGCGGGAAGGCGCATCTTCGAGCGCATCCTGGCGACGGCCTCCGGCGAGCGCACGTGCAGCGAAACGCTGGGCTTCGGCAGCGACGAGTTCGTTCCCTGGCAGCTCGGCGCCGTGCTCTGAGCGCCGCATTACTTTCGTTGATGACGCGCATGAAAAAGCCTCGCTTGTTGCGCCGCGCGCCTCGCCTATCTTAAGCGCCACAAACCTTAATCGACCGGGGGACTCCATCGTGAAGAGATCCATCGCCGTCATCCTGGGAGCGGCCGTCTGCACACCGCCGCTAGCCGTGGCTCAGGAACAACAGGACGCCACCGTGGGCGAGGTGCTCGTGACCGCCCAGCGGCGCGTCGAGTCGGTGCAGGACGTGCCGATCAGCGTGAGCGTCTTCACCTCGCAGGATCTCGAGAAGTCGAACATCAACGAGGCGAAGGACTACCTGCAGTTCGCGCCGAACGTCAGCTTCACCGAGGACGGCGAGGTCGGCAACCGCGGCATCAGCATCAGCATCCGCGGCGTGAGCGACGTCAGCCTCGGAGAGGTCGTGACGGCCAACTCCATCGGCTTCTATCTCGACGAGTTCAACGTCGGCACCGTCGCCAACGGCGTGATCAACCCGCAGCTGCGCGACGTCGAGCAGATCGAGGTGCTGCGCGGCCCGCAGGGCACCTACTTCGGGCGCAACGCGCTCGCGGGCGCGCTCAACATCACCACCAAGAAGCCCAAGCAGACGTTCGAGGCCGAAGGCACGGTGCGCGCGTCGCGCTTCAACACCTGGGGCGTCGGTGGCGTGCTGAACGTGCCGCTGTCCGACAAGGTGGCGGCGCGGCTGGTGGCGGACTATGACGAGACCGACGGGCTGGTCAAGAACGTGAACCCGGACGGGCGCTCGAACTCGGGCGGCGAGAGCAAGTACGCGCGTCTCGGCCTGCGCGCCACGCCGAACGACGCCCTCACCATGGACCTGAGCCTCGCCTACTCGAAGGACCAGGACGGCTTCGACGCCGAAGTGCCGTCCGGCGTGCTGGACCTCGACACGCAGGCCATCTTCGGCAGCAGCTTCGTGCCGATCGGAGAGGGCCTCGGCTTCTACCCGCAGAACCAGCGCCGCGTGAACCACGACGCCGACGAATACAACAACAACAGCTACAAGCTCGCGAACCTGCGCTTCGCGTACGACCTCGGCGGCATGGAGATCAAGTCCATCACCGGCGCCATCGACAGCGACAACTCCCGGTTCTTCGACCAGGACAACATCAGCGTCGATGCGATCGTGCGCCAGAACCGGTACTCCGGAAAATCCTTCAGCCAGGAACTGCGCCTGCAGTCGACCGGCGAGCGCACCGTGCAGTGGACGGTCGGCGCCCTGTACGCGAAGGACAAGATCCGGCAGTTCAACTCGGTGCGCGCGGGCTCGGAGGGCTCCTACACGGATCCCGTCACCGGCGAGGTCATCGGGCTGCTGCCGCCGATCCCCGCGGGATTCCGCATCAACGAGAACCGGCGTTCGTTCACCACCACTTCGTACGCGGCCTTCGGCGACATCAGCTGGAAGCTCGCCGAGCTGTGGACGTTGAAGACCGGCGCGCGCTACACGCGCGACAAGGTGGCCAACCGCTTCTACGACGTCGTGAACTTCGAGGGCGCGCCGCTCGACGGCGCGGGCTCGGACACCTTCACCGACTTCGCACCGCGCGTCGTGCTCCAGTTCGAGCCCAGTGCGGATGCCACCTGGTACCTGACGGCCTCCAAGGGCTACAAGGCGGGCGGGGTCGACATCCTGTTCGTGCCGAGCGAGACCGATCCGGGCACGCAGGTCGGGCTCAACAGGGCGTTCGATCCCGAGGAGATGTACAACTACGAGATCGGGTTCAAGGGCCGGTTCGCGGACGGGCGCGGCCGCTTCAGCGCCGCCGCGTTCTACCTCGACTGGAAGGACATGCAGGTGCAGACCAACTTCCTGCGCGACCCGAACGACATCAGCTCCTCGGTGCAGGCGACGCTCAATGCCTCGGGCGCGAAGACCAAGGGCCTGGAGTTCGACCTCTCCGGGCAGCTTAGAGATCACCTGCACGCCGGCGTGACCGGCGGCTACCTGGACGGCAAGTTCGAGGACTTCCCGGAAGCGGTGCTCGCCGGGAACAACCAGATCGACATGTCGAACGCGAAGCTGCCGAGGACGCCGGAATGGACCGGCAGCGCCTACGCGGAGTACGGCTTCTCGGTCGGCGACAACCTGAGCCCGTTCGTCCGCGGCGAGCTCGTGTATCGCGCCAAGAGCGCCGGCGACCTGGAAGGCGCCGCTGCCCTGAGCCGTCGTGCCATCCTGAGCGGCGGCAACGCCGGCCAGGTGCTCCCGGAGTTCCCGTACGTGATGCCGTCCTACACGGTGTTCAACCTGCGGGCCGGCCTGGGCGGCGAGAAGTTCGACCTGCAGGCCTATGTCGAGAACGTGTTCGACAAGGAGTACTACAACGGCACGGGCGACAACTCGGCCTCGCCGGCATCCGCCTGCGCCCGCATCCGCGCATCTGGGGCCTGCAGGCCGTCTATCGCATGAAGTGATGGAGCCGGCGCGCGGAATGCAGGAATTCGACGTCGTCATCGCAGGTGCCGGAGTCAACGGCCTTTCGTGCGCCTGCGCGCCCGCGAAGACCGGGCTCAAGGTCTGCGTGGTGGAAGGCAACGACTCGGTCGGCGGCGGCGCGGTCACCCGCGAGGTGACCGTGCCGGGCTTCAAGGACGACCTCTACGGCTCCTCCCACGTCTGGATCCACTGCAACCCGGATTTCAAGGAGATCAAGCAGGAGCTCGAGCGCTTCGGCCTGAAGTACCTCTGGTCCGAGGACCACATCACCGGCCATCCGGACCGGGGCGGCGGGCCGGGCATCGTCATCCATCGCAGCATCGACAAGACCCTCGAGAGCATCGCGCGCTACTCGGAGAAGGACGCGCAGCGCTACCGGCGCGTCTACGACGATTTCAGCCTGATCCGCGAAGGCTTCCTCAAGGCGTTCTTCTCGCCGCCCGCGCCGCCGCCGTCGATGCGCCAAGGCGGCGCCTGCGCGCTATTCCCCGCTGAGCGCGCTCGCCTGGGTGGAGCAGAACTTCGAGAACGATTTCGTCCGCGCGGTGATGCTCAATTGGGCGCTCGCGCCGCAGATCCTGCCGGAGCAGGAGGGGGCGGGGCAGTCGTTCTACATCATGATCCCGGCCATCCACGTCTATGGCCAGGCGATCCCGCAGGGCGGCAGCATGCAGCTGCCGCTCGCGATGTGAAAACGGTACATCGAAGGTCACGGCGGGCAGGTGCTGACCGGCGTCCGCGTGAAGCAGTTCATCATCGAGGGCGGGGAGTCGCGGCCCGAGCTCGCCGATTGGCGTGCGTGATTCGCGCCAGGCGCGCGGTCGTGTCCTCTCTCGAGTCTAAACAGACGTTCAAGAAGCCCACGCCGCGCCGAGCACTGACCGATACCGATTTCAGTGGAGCTGCGGATGGGCGTCGTCTACTTCACCAGCATCTGTCGCATCCATCTCGCGCTGACGGAGCCGCCGCCTTCTACGAACGGCGCGGACATGAGCGCCTGCCCGTTCCATCGCATCGTGGACTCGATGCCTCAGATGATCAAACAGTACGCCGAGATGGCGCAGGGCATCCCGCCTTCCGACCCGTTCCTGTGGAGCGCCTGCTGGACGCTGATGGACCCGACCCGCGCCCCGGAAGGCAAGCACACGCTCATCCTCGACACGTTCGTCTCCAACTGGCCTGCGACGGCGCAGCCAGTACATCAAGACGCGGTACGCCCTGGAGGTGCTGGTGCCGAAGCTGCGCCAGTACGCGCCGAACCTGGACGACGGCAAGATCCTCGGCTACTACGTGGACGCGTGAGAGCGCCTTGGAGGCCGCCAACCCTGCCCTGGTGGATGGCACCACGCATGGCGGCGAGCGCGTGCAGGCGCAGCTCGGCTATTTCCGCCTGCCCCCTGGCTACCTGCACTACCGCCTGCCTCCGCTCAAGAAGCCGTACATGACAGGGCCGCATATCCGGGTGGCGGTACTGCCATCCGGGCGGCGGCACTGTTGCAGGACCTGGGCCTGAAGAAACCCGTTGCCGCCGGTCGCCTGATGCTGCAGGACCTCGGCGCTAAGCGGGGCGCGACTAGGAAATCATCGCGATGAGAGAACTGCATAGAGAAGTACACCGCCTCGCCATCCAGCCGCACGTGAAGGTCGCGAACGAGCGCGCCGAGATCGAGCAGAACCTCGAGCGCGTGTGCAACATGATCGACTTCGGCGTCGGCTACTTCTGGGAGCTGCCGGTGCGGCTCATCGTGCTGCCCAGTATTTCCTGCAGGGCGTCACGACGCCGGCAAGGGCGAGCACGGCATCGATGAGCTTCATGAAGAAGGCCATCGGCCGTTCGACGGGCCGGAGATGCCGAAGATGCGCCTGCGCGGAGAAGGCGAAGGAATACGGCCTCTACATCGCAGCGGCGGCGGCGTCATCGAGGAGTGCTGCCCTGACCGCTGGAGCACTCTGCCTTCGTGCTCGGGCCGGATGGGAAGGTGGCGCTGCGCTATCACAAATGGCACATCCCGGCCTCCATCGGCCTCGGCTCGAGCCCGCACGACCTGCTGGACGACTATCGCAAGCAGTTGGCGACGATATCAAGATTGCTGTTCCCCGTGGTGGACACGGAGACGTGGCAAGTTCGGCACCATGACGTGTCATGACGCGTGACGCCGGAAGTTCCCGCGCGCTCTCGGCTACAACGGTCGGTATCATCTCTTTCATCCGGTCGCGTTGCAGGAAGTGGAGGGCGTCAGCAACTTTGGGATTTCGGCGTTTCACCTGTCGCACGCGGGCGCACGACAACATGGCTTATCTGGTCGGCGCGAACTGGGGAACGGTGGACTACGACTACTATCCGCGCGCCTTCTGCCCGGGCTACTCGTTCATCATCGACTACACCGGCATGATGATGCGCGAGGCGCCGTATCCGCAGGAGCAGGTGATCGGCGCCACCATCGACATCGAGGCGCTGCGGGAGCACCGCTCGCGCTGCAACCACAATACCTGGGCGGACGTGCGCACCGAGGGCTTCCGGCAGATCTACGAGAAGCCCATCTATCCGCCGAACCAGTTCCCGCCCGGCAAGCCGCCGCGCACGCTGTCGGACAAGATGGCCCCGGTGGAGCAGGTGTTCCGCGACCTCTACGGCCGCGGGCAGTTCACGCCGCCGGCGGGCATGACGGTGGAAGACATGCCGAAGCAGCACGCCAAGCGCATCGCGCATGCGCAGAAGATCGGGACGTTGCGCAAGAGCTGAGCGGTCGCGATGTGAAGGAGCGGGCCGGCCTGCCGGCAGCGCGGAAGAAATGCCCTAGAGTCGGACCATCACGGATTTGAGCTCGGTGAAGCCGTCGATCGCTTCACGGCCCTGTTCCCGCCCCCAGCCGCTCTGTTTGTATCCGCCGAACGGGACGGCAGGGTCGGGCACGCCGTGCGCGTTCACCCAGATGAGGCCGGCACGAATCGCGCCGGCCACGCGGTGCGCTTTCGAGACATCGCGCGTCCATACGCTGCTGGCAAGCCCGTAGTCGGTGGAGTTTGCGGCCGCGATCGCCTCTTCGGCGGAGTCGAAAGGCGTGGCGCTGAGCACGGGCCCGAAGATCTCCTCGCGCACCGGCGTCATGTCCGGGCGCGTGTCTGCCAGGATCGTGGGCGGGAAGAAGAAGCCGGCCCCTTCGCGCGCCTTCCCTCCGGACACCAGCCGTGCGCCTTCGGCCACGCCGCGGTCGACGAGCCCTGCGACGCGGGAACGATGAGCCTGGGAGATGAGCGGACCGATCTGGCTGTCGGGTTCGAGGCCCGGGCCCAGCCGCAATGCGCGCGGCCACGGCCGAGAGGCGGTGCACGAAATCCTCGTAGGCCTTCCGCTCGACGAACAGCCGCGAGCCGGCAACGCACAACGCTCCGGCCGACCGGAAGATGCCGCTGGCGACGAGGCCGCCTGGTCGTCCGCGTCGGCGAAGACGATGAGCGGCGACTTGCCACCGAGCTCGAGCGCAGTTTCTTCAGATTGCCTGCGGCGGCCTGGATGATCTTGCGGCCCGTGGCCGTCGAGCCGGTGAAGGACAGCTTGTCGACCTGAGGATGGGCCGCGAGCGCTGCGCCGACGACTCCTTCGCCGGTCACGATGTTGACCACGCCGTTCGGCACTCCGGCCTCCACCAGCAGCTCGCCGAGCTTCAGCACGGAGAAGCAGGAGAGCTCCGAAGGCTTGAGCACCACGCTGCATCCGGCTGCCAGCGCGGGCGCCATCTTCCAGGCCGACTGCGTCAGGGGGCCGTTCCAGGTTGTCGATCAGCGCGGCGACCTCATAGCTCGCGCACGCCAGGAGTGGAATCGGCTGCCGAACGCTTGACCGGCAGCTGCCGTCCGTCGAGCTCTGGGCGCACCAGCCCGCGTGTGTAGCGGAACACTCGCCGCGAACCTCACGTCGCCTCGTGCGCGCGGATCTGAACAGCTTGCCGCCGTCGAGCGTTTCGAGTTCGGCGAGCGAGCGGGCCTCGCGCTCGATGAGCTCCGACACGCGCCACAGGATGCGCGCGGCGCCGGCCTGGCTGGAGGTCCATGTCTGCGAGTCGAACGTGCGGCGCGCGGCGGCCACTGCAGCATCCACGTCCGCCGTGCCTGCCGCAGCGAGCTCGCCGATGGGCTCTCCCGTGGCGGGATTGATGCTCACGATGGGGGCGGCAGCGGAAGCAGGATGGCGCCATTGCCCATCGATCAGCAGGCCTCCCCGGGGTGAGCAGTAGCCGTCGCGGCTTCGCTCACTTCTGCGGCGGAGGCGGCCATCTCAGCGTCGTTCCATGTAGCTGCACGGCGGCGAGCAGCGCTTCGTTCTCGCTGTCGAGGCCGATGGTGATGCGCAGCGATCTCTCCGGAGCGTTCGTGCCGAGCGGGCGCACGATGATGCCTTTGGCGCGCAGGTGCTCGCTCGCGCCCTCGGGCGCGAATTTGCCCCCCGGGAAGCGGATCAGCACGAAGTTCGACTGGCTCGATCACTTCCAGCCCGAGCGCCTGGAATTCCTCCGTCAGCCGGTTCCTCCAGCGAACGGTGTGATCGCGGACCATCGCCGCATGTTGCCGGTCCTGCACCGCGGCCGTCGCGGCGGCCAGCGCGCAGCGCGACGTTGAACGGCGTGCGGATCCGGTCCAGCGTCTCGATGATGTCCGTGGCACCGTAGCCCCAGCCGACTCGCAGGCCGGCGAGGCCATAGAGCTTCGAGAAGGTGTGCGTGACGAACACGTTGCGGGCCTCGCGCGCCAGATCGAGACCGGAATCATAGGGTCGGCGGTGCGTGAGACTCGCTGTAGGCTGCAGGCGTCGATCACCAGCAGCAGCACCCTGGTGGGCAGCGCGGCGTGCAGGCGCTGCAGCTCTTCCCTGCGAATGGTGGTTCGCAGTGGTTGTTCGGATTGGCGATGATGGCCATGCGGTTCGGGGCGTCACGGCGCGCAGGATCTCTTCGACGCTCACCCGGCAGTCCGGCTCGGGTGCCACCACGACGTCCGTTCCGTGGACGCGCGCATGCGTCCAGCACATCGAGAAGCTGTATTGGCTCAGGATGATCTCGTCACCCGGGCCGCTGTAGCCGCGGATCAGGAGAGAGAGCACCTCGTCCGAGCCGTTGCTGCAGACGATGCGGCCGGCCTCGACGTAGGACCCTGAGATCGCCTCGCGCAACGCGCGTTGCGAGGCGTCCGGGTACCGGAAGATCTCCGATTCGAGCGAATGGTAAGCGGCCACGGCGCGCGGGCTGGGGCCGAGCGGGGACTCGTTGGAGGAGAGCTTGATGGGCCTGGTGATGCCCTGGATCGCGCGCTCGCCCGGCACGTACGGCGCGGTGCGCAACACGCCGGGCTGCGGCGATATCCTTTTCATGCGGGCAGATTAAGGGGCGCTCCGGGGCGCGCCAAGTGAGAGATTATCATCGCCCGGATTAGAAAAGGTCATGGCGGCGCGTATTGCCCGCGCCCGGCGCAGCGCGGAGGATGCGGCCCATGATCAAGCTCGCGCACGTCTGCATCGAATCCGCGGACCTCGAGGCCACCGAGAGATTCTACGGCTGCCTCGGCCTCGAGCGGCGGTTCGAGTTCCGCAACCCCGCGGGCCTGCTCATCGGCTACTACCTGGCGTTCGGCAATTTCACCTTCCTCGAGGTGATCCGCGTGCGCCAGGTGCGGCCGGAAGGGGTGGTGCGGCACTTCGCCATCGAGAGCGAGGACGTCGAGGCCCTGCGGCGCAAGCTGCTCGATGCGGGCTTCGCCGCGAGCGAGAAGCGCCTCGGCGAGGACCACACCTGGATGGTCACCTGCCGGGACCCGAACGGTGCGTTCATCGAGCTGCACCAGTACGACGAGAAGAGCATGCAACGGCACGGCGGAGTCTTCGAGATCGACTACACGCCGTAGACTGGGGGATCGAGTGTCGCTCATCGCACCGGACAACGTCACTGCGCTCGCCGCGGTGATCTTCGGCCTCGCCTGGCTCGGGTTCTGGGCCGACCGGCATCCAGTCGCGAGCAAGGTTTCGGGCGTCCCGTGGGTGCTCACCGTGGCACTGCTGCTGTCCAACACCAGGGTCATTCCGCTCGAATCCCCGGCTTACGGATTCGTGGGCACGTACCTTCTGCCGCTCGGCATTCCCTTCCTGCTGTTCAAGGCGAACTTCCGCACCGTGTTCACGCAAGGCGGCTGGGTGTTGCCCTGCTTCGGCATCGCCTGCGTGGGCGTCTCGCTCGGCGCGATCCTCGGGTTCCACATCTTCGACCTGGGCGAGGAAGGGGCGAAGATCGCGGGCACCTATGCCGGTGCGTTCATCGGCGGGGTGAGCGATTTCGTGGCGATCTCGCAGGCCGTGAACATGACGCCGCAGACGTTCAGCGTCTCGCTCGGCGCGAGCGCGCCCGCGGCCATCGTGGGGCTCATGATCCTGGTGTCGATCCCCTCGATAGGCTTCATCCGGCGCAACATCCCCTCGCGCATCATGGACCAGGCCATCGCCGCCGAGGCGCAGAAGAAGGAGGAGGAATTCCCGCGCCTGAGGCTGGATCACATCGCGGCGGCGATCGCGATCAGCTTCGCGATCTGCGCGGTCTCGGCCCTCATCTGCAAGCGCTGGGGCCTGGAGCACTACAACCTGTTCGTGGTCACGCTGATCACGGTCGCGCTCGCGAACCTGGCGCCGCGGCAGTTCGCCAGGCTCGAAGGGGACTTCCCGCTCGGCATGCTCTGCATGTATGCGTTCTTCGCGGTGATCGGCGCGGGGACCAACGCGGTGTCGTTCCTGCAGGCCGCGCCGATCCTGTTCGTCTACTGCACCTTCATGCTGTGCGTGCACTTCGTCGTGGTGCTCGTTTTCGCGAAGCTGTTCAGGATGGATCTGGCGGATGCGCTCATGGGATCGGCTGCGGCCATCGTCGGCGCGGCGGCCGCGGCGGGCATCGCTTCGGCGAAGGGCTGGCGCACGCTCGTCACGCCGGCCATCGCGGTGGGCATGTTCGGCAAGGTGATCGCGAACTTCATCGGGCTCGCGATCGTGAAATGGCTGAGTTGACCGGCAGGAAGTCGTCTATTTCGCCTTTTGCGCCTCCGCATCCAGCAGCGTGTTCAGCGCCTCCTCCTCATATGATCTGATTCGCTGGTGTGTGGTGACCCCATTCAATCACCGGCATTCAAGAAGCGCTGCTTCTAGCGATTTGCTATTCCTCTCAACTTGATAGCTCTGTAGGCGACGTCCCCCCGCTTATGAGTAGCGCGGTGGTTTAGAGTCTGACCCCGGCGGGAGGTTGGACGTGAAGAAGCGATTTACCGAAGAGCAGATCATTGGCTTCCTGAAGGAGGCCGATAAGGGCGTGCCTGTGAAGGAGCTGTGCCGCAAGCATGGTTTTTCGCAAGGCAGCTATTACCTCTGGAGAGGGAAGTTTGGCGGCATGGATGTCTCGGATGCGAAGCGTCTGAAGGCGCTGGAAGCGGAGAACGCACGGCTGAAGAAGCTGCTGGCCGAGTCGATGCTCGAGAACGAGGTGACGCGTGAAGCGTTGCGAAAAAAATGGTGACCGCACCAGACCGCCGGGACCTGGTGCGGTGGATGGGGACGAAGGGGCTGACGGAACGGCGAAGTCTTTCGATCGCGGGCATGAGCGCGAGCGCTCTGCGTTACGTGCCTCGCCCGGATCGCAACGGGCCCCTGCGGCAGAGGATCGTCGCGCTGGCGCAGCGGCATCGTCGCTACGGTGTCGGCATGATTCACCTGAAGCTGCGGCAGGCCGGCGAGCGAGTCAACTACAAGCGGGTCGAGCGGCTGTATCGGCTGGAAAGGCTGCATATTCGGCGTCGACGTCGCAAAAAGATCCCGATGGCGGATCGGCAGCCGCTGATCCGTCCGGGTCGGGCCAACGAGATCTGGTCGATGGATTTCGTTTTTGACCGCATTGCCTCGGGGCGCACGCTGAAGTGCCTGACGATCGTCGATGACGCCACGCATGAAGCGGTGGCTATCGTTCCGGAGCACACCATCGGAGGAAATCACCTGACGCGCATCCTGGACAAGATCTGCTCGCGGCGTGGCAAACCGGCGATGATCCGCTCGGACAACGGCGCCGAATTTACCGGCAAGGCGATGCTGACCTGGGCGCATCGCAGCGGTGTCGCCTTGCGATTGATCGAACCTGGCAAGCCGAATCAGAACGCGTACGTGGAATCGTTCAACGGGCGATTTCGTGATGAGTGCCTGAACGAGCATTGGTTCACGAGCCTGGTGCACCCGCACGCTGATCGAGGCCTGGAGGCGTGAGTACAACGAGGAGAGATCGAAGAAATCCCGAGCGGCTGACGCCCGCCCAGTATGCAAAGCAGCGGCCTGCAAGGCCGTTACAATGCTGAAAACTCTAAACCGCTAGCTGAAAGCGGGGACGTCGGGTCGTTTTTAATACTTCTGCAGCCTTACGAAGAACACTTCTCGATCGAACTCTGCTTCGCGTTCATGGAAATCCAATGGAGTTCGAAAACTATGCGGGTGCCTCCAGCGCAAAATCTAAGGGCTGGCCTCAAGTTTTCGGGATCAACTGAAATATCAGATATTTCCGAGATGGGATATCGCTTCCAGTTTGCGAATATCCATGCTCTGCTGCAAACGTAAAGCGCCATGTCGCTGATGGCCAGTCCGTACACTAAAAAATCGATGGAATGTCGGGTTATACCTCGGTCCATATCAAAGTCTCAGATCTTGAAATCTAATTTTGTGAATGGAAATGTCGTGGGATTTCTATCATGAGACTCCCGTTAAAAACTGAAATGGTTCCAGCGCCACCTAATGTGGCATTAGCAGAGTTGACTATCGCATTGGTTCTGCCGGCGCTTGCGATTATTTGCGCATTCAGATTTTCAGCGGTGAACACGTTTCAGACCATCGCCTGCTGCGAGATCCTGAAAATAGTCCGATCCCATAATCGACTTTAACGCATTGCGTAGTGCGACGGCCTCTCTAGCCGTAATGCCTAGGATGCTCGGTATGCGACTTACCTCCGCACATATCCTGCCCGCGCGACGGGAATAGCCAGTTCGGCGGCTGGCGCAAGATCGCTCCCAAGCAGCCCCATGTTAGTGTTGTTCGATCCAAACGTGTCAGCTGCGATCGCCTCATTCAAGCCGTTGAACGGGTTAAGAGGGTTCTGCAACGATTGCCACTTGGCTCCAAGTACCGAAAGATCGTTGCCAATCCTTCGAAATAGCCCGCTCGCAAAGTCAAGTAAGCTCCCTGATTCTCCGTTCCAAGACCTCGAACCTGCCAATGCCTCGCTCGCTGCCTTGATTCCAGCGGTAGTGGCTGGGTTGACGCCCGAGAATATGGCTGGTGCAGCTTCTGGGACTTCGCCTGCGAACTGCAAGCCTTTGCCCCATCCCATGTCGATATTGGACGGCTGGGCGCCAGGTATTAGGCCCATTTGATACCCGATCCCCGCGGCGATTGCTCCGGCGATGCCGCCCTTGATCGCTGCATGCAAGACATCACCCAAACTCCCCCCGTTCAGAGCGGTGAGACTCGCGCCGAAGACCGCTCCTGCCAGCGCACCCGCCTGGACCGCGCCGAGCAGACCAGCCGCCAGATAGGGTTGTGCCAAGTAGACCGCAGCTACGGCGAGGCCGATGGCAATCAGCGGCTTGATGACGCTCTTGAGGAAGTGCCCGATGGAATGGAAGAGTTTCTTGAAGAAGAACCCGCTGGGATCGACCAGGGAGAGCGGGTTGTTCATGACGTAGCTGTAGCGGTTGAGGCTCTGGCTCATCAGCGGCGCCTGGATCATCGGGTCCGCCGAGATGAACCGCCCGAGCATGGGGTCGTACACCCGCCCGTTCATGTGGATCAGCTCCACGTTGTCCAGGCTCTCGTGCCCCGTGAAGTTCAGGTGCGTCAGCGCCGCAATCCCCGACCAGCAGGGGCTGCCCGACCAGGTGCTGCCGCTCCGGCGCTTGCCGAAGGCATCGTTCGAGAGGCGCAGCACCGCCGTGCCCGCCTCGTTGGTCAGCACGTGCAGCCCGCCCAGGTGGTCCTTGTGCATATAGCGCACGTCGCTCGTCAGGTTCGAGCGCACCGTCTTGATCGCCACCGGCTCCTTGCCGGCCAGCACATAGTGCTTGTACTCCACCACCCCGGAGGGCTTGGTCACCTTCTCGAACAGCCCCCCGATGTATACCGTCGTCTCGGTGCCGGCCGGCAGCGGTCCGCCCGTGGTCACCGCGATCTGCTTGTAGCGCGCCCGGCCCGCCCCGTAGAGGAACGTCGCCGTGTTGCCCCCTTGGGCGATGCTGCTCGGCAGGTTGTAGCTCGTCCAGGCAATCACGCTGCCATCGCGCAGCGTCATGTTGCCGTTGGCGTCGTAACTGTAGGCATGGCCGCTGCCGGCCGTGCTCACCGCGTGTGGTCGCACCGCGCCAGCGCCCTGGGTCGGGTAGGCATAGTTACCGACGTCGGACTTGTTCTGGATGTTGCCGTTGGCGTAATAGGTGAGGGAGAGATTGCTGACGGTGTTGAGCTTGGAGGTCTTCAGCCGGTTCAGCTCATCGTAGGTGAAGTCCTCCGTCAGCGACGCGTTCACATCCCGGCGCTGCATGAGATTGCCTACCTTGTCCCACGTGTAACCCAGATTCTGTACCGCCGCGGACGTGCCCGTGGTCCGCGTCCCGATCAGCCCCGTGATCGCATCGTAGCCCGACAGCGTGTGCAGTCCATTGCCGAACAGCTCATCCGACACCTGCCCCGCCGCGTTCGTCGACACCGCCTGCCAGTACACCGGGCTCGACGTCGCAAAATCCTTGACGCTTTTCAGCAGGCCGTAGGCGTAGTCGTACTGCACCTTGAAGCGCGAGCCGGGAAGTTCGCTCGTGCTCGTCGGGTACGTCACTGTCTCGAGCAATCCCGTGCTCGCGCTGTAGGTGTTGTTGACGACGAAGCTCGACATGTCCGCGTTCGTCGTCAGCTGCTGCGGACGGCCCAGACTGTCGTAGAGGTAGCTTTCCGAATACCCTCCAGGCGAGCTCACCGATTGCAGCTGGCCGATGTTCTTGGCGGTATCCGAAGTGCCCCACGTCCAGGTGGTCGTGCCTTCGGGCTCCACCCGGGTGAGCGGCCGGGAGAGCTTGTCGTAGGTGAACGAAGTGGTCTGGCTCTTCGCATCGACCTGCGTCACGAGCTCCAGCAGCGCGTTCGGCGTGTACGTCCAGCTCCCCATGTCCGGATCGTTCGTCGAGCGCTTGAATCCGCGGATGTCGAAGGTATTGACGATCTTGTTGTTCGCCGGATCCGTCGTCTCGAGCAGATTGCCGAACGGGTCGTACTTGTAGGTCGTGATGCCGTTCAGGGCATCCTTCATCTGCACCACCTGCCCCAGCGCATCCAGGGTCTTCGTGGTGGTCCTGGTGTTGGCGTCGATGACGGTATGCACCAGCTTCGCGTATCCGTACTGCGTGCTCTGGATACCCGTATGGGTTTCGTCGATCTGACGCTCTTCCTTGGTGATCCGGCCGGTAATGTCGTAGTACGACGTGGTGTAATACACCGGCCCGCTGCCGAGATACGGGGCGCTGCGCTGGTAGACGCGGTCCAGGTTGTCGTAATTGGTATGCACCCTCGTGAGGGCGCCCGACAGCGTCTGACTTTGATCGTATTTGGGGCGGCCGAGCGCGTCGAACTGGTGGATCGCGTAGCGGATGACGCCGCCGCTGGCGTTGAGCTGATCCTCTCTGGATTGATAGCGGAGCAGTGCATCCGAGCTGCTGCAATAGGTGTTCGTCGATGAGCACCTCGTCAGCGTCCAGCTGGTGGACGTGCCATCCGGCCGCGTCTCGGTTCTCTTGCGGCCGAAGGTGTCGTAATCCCAAGCTACGGTCAGGTCGTTGGGATCTGTCGCCGTCAACGGCACGCCCAGCGCGTAGTCCCAGGTCTTGGTGGTCGTCTGGTTGAGCGCGTTGGTGACGGATACCGGAAAGACCCCGGCTGAACCGTAGCTCGTGGCGGTCCCTCGACTCGACATCCCGATGCCGGTCACGATCTGGTTGTTCGGATTGCCGAAGCCGTCGTAGCCGATATCCGTCGTCACCTTCAGGGTGGCGCTGTCTGGCTCGACGATCTGCTGCGTGGCCCGGCACTTCACGTAGTCGTGTGTGAACGTGCTCTTGCGGGTCTGGGCGGCCAGACTCGGCACCGTGCTTTTGACGGTCGCCGTGGTCACCCGATCCAGGCACCAATTGGTCGTGTCGTACACCGAGATGGTGTTCACCTTCTGGGTCGTGAAGGTGGCGGAGGAGCCCGAATCGAC
>JBGAIL010000030.1:0-32999 GCA_044225565.1 Steroidobacteraceae bacterium
CAGGAACAGGCTGCGCGGCAGATCGTATGGCAGGGAAACGCTGTCGCCGTCGTCGTAGAACCCATTCTCGTTCAAATCCCGGTACAGCTTCGGGATGCCGCTGTCAGCCTTGCCTTCCTGGTTCTGATAGTAGCCCAGGAGCATCAGACTGGTCCGGTCGGTGAAGTCGTACTCCAGCGATGGCGTGAACGAGATGCTCTTGCGCTCCTCGACGTCGCGGAACGAGTTGCGGTTGTCGTAGGCGCCGACGAGGCGGAAGCGCAGGCGCTTGTCGTCCGTGAGCGGGCCGGTGAGGTCCGTCACCGCGCGCAGCGCGTCGAAGGATCCGTAGGACAGCTCCGCATTGGCCTGGAACTTCGACAGCGGCTGCTTGGTGACCAGGTTGACGATGCCGCCGTAGGAGCCGAAGCCGTAGATCAGCGAGGTGGGGCCTTTGGGAAACTCGACCCGTTCCACGCCGGCCATCTCGAGCGTGCCGCGGTTGGAGAACGTGTAGCCGTTCAGCTTGTAGTTGCGGATGGTGTCGATGTTGCGGCCGCGCGCGATGAGGGTGGATTCGAGCCCGCCGTAGCCCTCGGGCCCGGCGTTCGCCACGCCGGCCACGTAGTCGAAGACGTCGTCGAGGCGCTCGAGGCCGATAGTGCGCACGAAGTCGCTGGTCACGACGCTGACCGACTGCGGGGTCTCGTGCAGCGGCATCACGAATCCCGTGGAGCTGTCCGAGTATGAAGGCTTGAAGTATTCGGCCTGCCGGCCGTAGACGACGACGTCCTCGACCGTATCCTGCTGTTGCGGGTCCTCCTGCGCGGCCGCCGTGCCGGGAGTGATCCCGGCCAGCGCGGCGGAACAGAGAGCGGCAAGGCTCAAACGACCCCCACCCGCCACATCCGGCCGAGACCTGTGTGCCTTCTTCATCGGTGACCCTCCCCGGGAGCTCGCGCTCGTTCTCGATATGACGGCGCGCCGCATCCGTCCGGGATCGTCCGGCGGACCAGCGCGTGCGGAGGGGGAATCTAGCTAGGGAAGGGCGAGACAATCCAATACAGATTATCAACTTTTTGATATGTTCTGCGTATCACAAGGCGATAGGCTGGACCCTGCAGGGTGGCCGTCGGCGCTTGTATGCCGCCATGCCGGGCGATCCCAGGCTCCGGTACGGCTGCCGTCGTACGGTTTTTTGATAGGGGTGACGAATCAGCAGGCCATGGAGCTGCGACAGATCAAATACTTCGTGACGCTGGCCGAGGAGCTGCATTTCCGCCGCGCCGCCGAAAGGCTCAACATGACCCAGCCGCCGCTCAGCCAGGCGATCAAGGAGCTGGAGAGCGAGCTCGGCGCCACGTTGCTGGAGCGCGGGCGCAAGCGGTATGTGCGACTCACGGTGGCCGGCCGGGCCTTCCTGGAATCCGCCCGGATGATCCTCCACGAGACCGAGCGGGCGCGGCAGAGCACGCGCATCGCCCAGAAAGGCGAGTCCGGCCGGCTCACCATCGCGCACACCGACGACTACATCGCCGACTTCCTCCCCGACCTGCTCTACCGGTTCAACCTGCGGCATCCCAACGTCTACCTGGATTTCGCACAGGAGTTCTCCACGCGGTTCGAGGAGTTCAACCGCGGCGAGCTGGATTGTGTCTTCACGACCCTGCCGCTTTCCGCCGCGATCGCGGACTGCGCCATCCTGCCCCTGCCTCCCACGCCCATCGTGGCGGTGATCCCCGAGGATCACGCGCTGAGCAAGCGATCCAGGGTGAAGCTCAGGCAGATCGGTCATCTGTTCGAGCGCGAATGCCACTTCCACCTGACCGGCACGCGGACGGTGGCCTTCGAGATGAAGCTGGCACAGCTGCTCAACAAGGCCGGCGTGCAGATCCGCGCCACGCTCGCGCCGAGCAGCTCCTTCGTCGAGATGGAGATGGTGAGGCGCGGCTACGGTGTCACCTTCGCCACCGCAGGCTCCATACCCGCGAACATCAAGGGACTCGCGACCGTCAAGCTGGACGAGCCCGATGCGTACCTGGAGCGTGCGCTCATCTGGCGGGAGGACAATGCCAATCCCACGCTGTCGCGCTTCCTGGAGATGGTGCGCGAGCTGTTCTAGCGGTGCGTTCGCAACTCCACCGACAGCATCTCCAGACACGCTCTAGTAGAACTGCATCTCCGCGGCGATGCTGTAGGTGCGGCCGGGGCCGGCGGCGTAAGTCCCGTATCCCAGACCCTCCCAATAGAACTCGTCCAGCAGGTTGCTGGCGTTGAAGCGCAACGTGACGGGCATGCGCACGCCTTGCAGCCGATAGCGCGCTCCGATGTCGAGGCGCGTGTAGCCGTCCACCGGGATCGCGTTCTGCAGGTCGAGCACGCGACTCCCTGCCCAGTAGAGTCCGGCAGTGAAGGCGAGCCCGGGAATGCGGCTCACGCCGTAGTTCGCGAACAGGTTGGCGGTCCAGTCCGAGAGGCCCTCGACCCTGTTGCCGTCGAGGGTGGGATCCTGGTTGCGGGTCCGCTTCGCGTCGAGGTAGCCGATGCCCGCGATCACCGCGAGGTTGGGCAGAACGTTTCCGGCCGCCGTGAGCTCGAGGCCCCGGTTGACCTGCTCGCCGTAGCGGCCGTAAAGCCGCAATTCCTCGTTGACGTAGTCGCTGGGCAGCTCGATGCGGTAGGCCGCCAGCCCGAGGTCCAGTGTCCCCCGCACGCGCGCCTTCATGCCGATCTCGATCTGTCTGGCCTGGATCGGCGGCTGCAGATCGCGCGCGTTGGTTGCGTCCGTGATCTCGCAGGGGCATCTGTATCCCTCCTGCAGGCTGCGCGCGTAACTCGCATAGAGGGTGGCGCTCTGGCGGGGCTTGAAGACGAGTGCAGCCGACGGGGAAAGCTCCTTCGCCCGGTCGTCGTTGAACTTCACGTCGACGTGCCGGCCGCCCAGCATCATCTGCCAGCGCTCACCGATCCGCAGCGTGTCTCCCGCGAAGAAATGCGTCTCGGAAACGGTGTCCGACAGATAGAGATAGTAGGAGCCCGGGTCGAACGCGGGACGCTCGGGGAACGCGAGATCGAACAGGTTGCCCGACACCGGGATCGGACCCCAGTTCGTCGAGCTGAAGAGCCGGAATTTCCCCTGCCTGCGGAATACGCCGAAAGCCAGCTCGTGGCGGATCGGGCCGGTGCGCAGCTCGCCGAGCGCCATGAGCTGTCCGCTGTTCCAGCGGTTGCGGTTGTCGTCGCGCGGGTCCGAGTAGAGATCCTCGGTGAAGTCGCCGTTCGGCTCGATCGAGGTCACGATGCCGAAGCCGGTATCGGCGTTCGACCAGTCGCGCCCGCCCTGCGCCAGGATCTGCCAGTCGCCGGAGAGCCGGTATTCGGCGCGCAGCGTGACGCTCGACGAGGTGAACTTCGAGCGCGTCCAGGAAGGCACCACCGACACCGTCGGATCGTACTCGGGCGGCTCGCGCCCTTGCGAGGTCAGCGGCAGGCCGAACTGTCCGGCCAGCTCCCGCACCTGGTGGCTGGCGTCGAGGCGCAGCAGCAATGCATCGCTCGCCCGGGCATCGAACGAGAACGATCCCATCGTGCGATGGATGTCGCCGCGGTGCGTGAAATCTCCCTGATCCTCGTACGCCGTATTGGCGCGCCAGCCGAACCGCCCGTCCCGGACCGGTCCGCCGGCATCGAGGTGCGCATAGCGGCCCGATCCGCTGCGCAACTGCACGTCCAGCGTGCCGAAAGCATCGCGCGTCGGGCGCTTCGTCACGTAGTTCTGGATGCCGCCGGGCTCGGCGAATCCGTAAAGGAATCCGGCGACGCCCTTGACGACCTCGACCCGCTCGAACGCCTCGATCGGGAAATCCCCGTCGCCGTTCGCGTAGAGGCCATCGCGGCGCACGCTGCCGTTTTGAGCGCGAAAGCCGCGGATGACCATCCAGTTCTGATAGATGTCGAAGCCCGGATTCTGCACCGCGGGATCGTTCTTCAGGATCTCGGCGGGCGTGTAGGCGCCCTGCAGTTTCGCGAGCTCGCTGGTGAAAGAGGATATGGAGAACGGGATATCCAGCGGATCCTTGTCGCCGAGCACGCCCGAGGTGACGACACGGGAGACGTAGAGGCTGGGGCGGGTCGCGGTCACCGTGATGACGGAGTCCGCGGGAGCTTCGCGAGACTCTGCGTCGTCTGCTTGCGCATCTTCCGGGGCGTCGGCGGCCGCCGGTGCCCGGGCAAGCCTGAGATCCCCCTGCGCCTGCGACGGCGCATCGCTTGTATTGATCGCCCGGTGCGGCCAGACGGCGATCGTCCGTTCATTGAGATATTCATAGCGCAGCCCGGAATGGGCCAGCAGCCGCTCGAGCGCCTGGCCTGCGGTGAAGCTGCCGCTGAGTGGAGGCGCCGTGATTCCCGCTGCGGCTCGCGGCTCGACGACGATCTGCAAGCCGGACTGGCGTGCGAACTCGTTGAGCGCATCCCCCATCGGCTGGGATCGGATGTCGAGCGTGATCAGGGCGGCAGGCTCCGCGCCCGCGGCGATGCCGCATTCGACGAGCAAACAAGCCGCCAACGCCACAGCCATCCGCTTCATGACTTCCCCACTTTGCAGCCGGTGCCTACCTCATAGACCGGCCGGCGGGAACGAAGTAGGTACTCCACGCCCCAAAAGGGGTGCCGAGTGCCGACCCGGGCTTCCCCGATATACCTACAATGCGCCCGAAAACAGGTCATATGGTCATGAGACGTCGGAAAGTCGCGAGCGATTCCGCGGATGCCGACCACGGCAGCCGCCGGGCCGGCTCTTCCGGAGCTGCCTTCGAGCAGTTTCGTGAGGGCCTGCTCCGTTTCCTGTTGCGCCGCCTGGGCCACGTCGAAACCGCGCAGGATCTCGCTCAGGAAGTGTATTTACGCCTGTTGCGCTTCGCCGACCATGAGCTGGTGCGGCAGCCCGGTGCGTATGTGTACCGCGTCGCCTACCATGTGCTGTGCGAATTCTCGCTGCACGAGCGGCGCAGTCCCGTGACTTTCGACTCCCGCGCACTCGAGCAGCTCGCCGAAGATCTGCCGGTGGACGCGCCGACCGTGGAAGATCTGCTGGAACGCCGCGATCGCGAGCAACGACTCGAAGCGGTGCTCGCGCAGCTGCCCGCCATGCAGCGCTCCGTGTTCCTGCTCGCCGTGCGCCACGATCTGCCCCACGAGGAAGTGGCCGCCAGGCTCGGCCTTTCACTGCACACGGTGCGCAAGTATCTCTACCGCACCTTGCAGCATTGTCGGCAGCATTTACGCGTCGAACCTTCAGGCCAGGATTCTTCGTCATGACGCCGGAAACGACGGATCCGCAGCGGCGGGTGGTGGCCGAACGTGCCGCGCAATGGGTGTTCGACCTGGAAGCATCGAACGCCGGGAGGCACGCCGAGTTCGTCGCGTGGATCAAGCAATCCCCGCTGCACGTGGAAGAGTTCCTGTTCGCGTCCGCCATACTGTTGAGCGCGCGAAGCGACATCCCGCCAACGCCTGGCGCGCGTGCGCCGGAGATCGACACGCTCGTCGCCGAGGCACGAGCAGCCCCGACGCACGAGAACATAGTGCCGTTGACGATGCAGGACTCGAACCGTTTCGCCGGCAGCGGGCAGCCCCCGATCCGCAGGACGATGCCGTGGAGGCGGGCTCTCGCCGGAATCGCCGCGACAGTCGCCCTGGCTGCGTTGGGAATTGCAGCACTGCGCTGGACGCAAGCGGATGCCGATGCCACCTATGCCACGGCGATGAGCGAGCAGCGCACCGTGCGCCTGACGGACGGCACGATAGTCCATCTCAACGCACGCTCCCGCATCCGAGTTCACTTTTCGACGGGTGAGCGCGAGGTGCTCCTCACCGATGGCGAGGCCTTTTTCAAGGTCGAACGCGATACGTCACGGCCGTTTCGCGTGCGTACGGATGACGCGGTAGTCCAGGCGGTGGGAACCCAGTTCAACGTCGATCGCACGTCCGAGAGCACGACGGTCGCGGTGGTCGAGGGAAGAGTTCGAGTATCCGGCGGCGATGGCGGATTGCTGCGCGGAGAATCCGTCATGCTCACCGTGGGAGAAGGCGCGCGCGTCACAGGCCGCGCGATCGAGAAGGAGGCTCGAAAGGACCTCGCCCCGGCAGTCGCCTGGCGTGAGCGGCGCCTGGTGTTCCGGGCGGATCGTCTCGAGGACATCGCAGAACGGTTCAGCCGCTACAGTCCCAGCCGAATCCGGCTGCTGGATCGTGGCGCGCGCGAAAAACTCATCACCGGAACCTTCGACGCGGACGATCCCGAATCCCTGATCCTGTTCCTGACGAAGCTCGATGAGCTGTCGGTCGAGCGGGAGAGCTCCGGGTATGTGATCCGGTCGCGGCAATAGCCGTTCGCCGCCGGGACTGCGGATCACCTGCGCTTGCGGAACCCGAAGTCGCGGAGGCCGCCCGAATCGAGCACGAGCCCCGACACGCTGCCGTCGCGACCGCGCCGGAACCGGACGATGCCCAGATCCTCGTGACCGAACGTATCCTTCGCCAGCGGCATGAGAGGCAGCGGCTGGACGATCTTCATCGACGTGACCGCGAGCTGGCCGTCCCGCACGGCGATGCGCAAAGGCAATTCGATCTCCGCACTGTCGTAGGTGCCCACGTAGACCGGGAGCTGTGCCCCTGCCGGGGAGAACGCGGGAACCCATGCGAACGTCACCGTCTCCCGGCGCGCAGTGGCGATCCTCAGCCACCGAGGATGCTGAAGGAACTCGATCACGCTGCTCCCCCCGTCCGTCGCGAATCGATCGTCGCCGAGCGGTACGAGCGCCGTCGTTCCGCTCGAGCCGAGACCACCCAGGCCCAATCCGTCCGCACCGAGCGAGACACGCCGCACGTCGCGACCATCCGGTGCCAGGTAGGTGCCGGCGAGCGCTGCCAGCGAAGCTCTCGGAACATCCACGGGCACCGGTTGCGGTGGCTCGGGATCGAGCCGGTCGGCCAGATAGATATCGGCAATCCCCTCCGCCAGCCGGATCGCCGAGACGTCCGCCAGGTTGCAGAGGCAGCTCACGGCGAAATCGAGATCCGGGAAGCGCAGGAAGTGGGCACGATATCCGGCATCGTAGCCGGAGTGCGAGACCGTCCTTCTTCCCCGATGGATACCCACGACCAACCCGGCGGCATAGTCGATGCGAGTGCCATCCGTGAGCGCTCCGGGTTCCGCCATCCGCTCCATGAATCGCCGCCCGCCAATCTTTCCATCGCGGAAATTCCGCTCCCATCTGGCCAGATCCCGCACGGTGGTCAGCAGGCCCGTGGCGCCGACGGTGTCGAACTGCGTGAGACTCAGCCGAAAGCCCCGGCCGGAGCGGACGTAGCCATGGGCGACGTTCGGCACGATCTCGGCGTGATCGTCCCTGAACCACGTATCCCGCATCGCCAGCGGTCCGAAGATGCGCTCGGTGGTGAATTCGCGCAGGCTGCGCCCGCTCGTGCGCTTCACGATCTGTCCCAGCACGGTATAGCCGGTGTTCGAGTACGCGAAGCGGGATCCGGGCGGGAAATTGAGCTGCCTCTGGCGTGCGACGACGCTCATCACGTCGTCGTCCGTGATGAGGTCCAGGGAGTATCGCCAGCCGGATAGCTGGAGCAGCTCCCACTGGTCCCTCAGCCCGCTCGTGTGCAGGATCATCTGCCCGATGGTGATCGGCGTGCGGAATCGCGGCAGCTGCGGAACGTACCGGTCCGCAGGATCCTCCAGCGAGAGTCGGCCTTCATCGACCAGCAACAGGGTCGCCGCCGCCGTGAACTGCTTGGAGACGGACGCCACGTGGAACACGGTGCCCGGCGTGTTGGGAACGCCGTGGTCGAGATCAGCCATGCCGTAGCCGCGCTCGTACACGAGCTCCCCGTTCTGCATGGCTCCGATGGAGCAGCCGGGCGAATTCGGCCGATCGATCGCGGAGAACAGAACATCTACTGCATCAGTGCGTGCATCCGCGAAAGCGTGCGCTACGATCGAGAAGCAGGCTGCCACCAAACAAAAGAACACGCGATGCGTCGACGGCTTCATGCTCCCCGCCCGTACAGGTGGCGCGGCGTGACGACCGGAAAGAGCAGATGCTGGCCCCGCTGCCGCGATGAGCGACGTGGGCAAACGTGCCTCGGGCTCAGAACGACCAGCCGAGCGTGAGCCTCACCGACCGCGGCGTGCCCGGGAGCACGGCCAGGTCGTATGAGGATCCCTGGAAGTACTCCTCGTCGAGCAGGTTGTTGAAGTTCAGCTGCGCGAGCAGGTCACCACGCGCATAGGAGACGTTCGCATTGACCAGCGTGTACGCGGGAAGATGGAAAGTCTCCAGATCGTCGCCGGACTGCTTCGAATAGCGGCTGCCGCCGAGACTGAAGCCCAGCCCCGCGAGCGGCCCGCCCTGCATGGTGTACTTCATCCACAGGCTCAACGAGTGATCCGGCGCATTGACGAGCGGCGTGCCTCGCGGGATGTAGTCGGAGCGCAGGATTTCCCCGTCCAGGAAGGCATACGCGGCCACCAGTTGCAGGCCCGGCGCGAGCAGGATCTGGCTGTCGTACTCGAAGCCCCGGCTGCGCTGCTTGCCCGTGAGGATGGAATAGCCCGGATTCTGCGGGTCGGCCGCCGCCACGTTGCGGCGCTCGAGATCGTAGAACGCGACGGTGGCGTTCACGCGATCGTCCAGCAAGGCCATCTTGAGCCCCGCTTCCAGAGAGGTGCCGCGCTGCGGATCGGCAGGCTCGCCGCCGGCGAGGCGCGTGTAGTACTGCGCGAGGAACGCTTCGGAATAGGCGGCGTACGCCATGAAGCCGGGCATGATCTCGAAGTTCAGCCCCGCGTTCTTGACGAAGGCCTGCTTGCTGCGGGTCGGAACATAGTTGTTGCCACCGCGTGCCCGCTGGCCACGGCCGCCGAAGGTGAGCGTGAGACGATCGGTGATCCTGGCGCGGTCGGTGACGTAGAGGCCGATCGTCTCGTTGAGATACGAGGAGCGGCTGGTCGCGAGCGGCGGGATCGCGAAATCATCGTAGTTCGGGTCGAACAGGTCGAACGGCATCGCATAGTACGAGTCCGGGCCGAAATCGATGGTCGAGTCCAGCGAGCCCCCGCGGCTGCGAAAGTAGTCGATGCCTGCGGTGAGGGCGTGCTGCACCATGCCGGTGCCGAAGCGCAGGTCCGCGCCGGTGTCGATGGCGTGCACCTTCCAGTCCACCTTCGACGAGTACGGATAGCGATAGATCGAGCGTTCGTCGTCCGTCATCTGCAGCGGGTAGATGATGCGGTCCCAATCCTCCTTGCGGCGCGTCGTGCGGGCGTTCTGCCGCAGCGAGAGCCACGGATTCACTTCGTGAGTCAGCTGATAGCCGAGCGAGTACTCGCGGTGGCCGATCGAGCTCGGGTCGCGCGAATCCCCGTAGTAGAGCGTGTCGGGGATTCTCCCATTGGGGTTCGGCAGCACGGTGCCGCGGGCCGGCAGCGAGAACGCGAGCTCGTTGCGATCGTCCTGGAAGTTGGTGAAGACGGTGAGCCTGGTGCGCTCGCTCGCCTCCCAGGTGAGGGACGGGGCCACGTAGTAGCGCTCGAGGCCTTCCACGAAATCGACGAAGCTGCCGTCGTGCCGGTACAGGAGCACCGCGCGGCCGTACACCTTGCCGGAATCCCCGATGGGGCCGCCGAAATCGAGCGCCGGCTGCAGGAAGCCGAAGGAGCCGGCGGTCAGCTCGAGGTCCGCGAAGGCCTGCGGCTTCGGCCGCTTGCTCACGAGGTTCACCATGCCGCTGAAGAGGTCGCCGTAGAGCGTGGAAGCCGGGCCCTTGATGACCTCGACGCGCTCGAGCCCGTAGAGCTCCGCGTTGTTGATGATGAAGTTGTCGAGCCGCAGCCCGTCGAGATAGATGACGTCGCTCGCGAAGCCCCGGATGCGGAAGTAGTCGTAGCCGCTGTAGGCGCCGCCCGGCATCACGCCCGCCACGCTCCGCAGCGCATCGTGCAGGAACGTCGCGCCCATGTCGGTGAGCAGTGCGGAGGAGAGGATCTGGATGTTCTGCGGAACCTCCAGCAGCGGCGCGTCGCCCTTCAGGGTGGACAGCGTCTCGTTGCGACCCCGGATGAGGATCTCTTCGATGCCGGCGGCGGCATCGCCGGTGACGTCGTTCCCGGAGGACGCGCTCGTGGCGGTCTCCACGACGATCGAATCCGCACTGGTCACTCGATACCGCAGGCCCGTGCCCGCCAGCAATATCCGCAAGGCATCCTCCGGCTCGTACTCGCCACGCACGCCGGCCGTTTGCTTGGCGTCGACATCCTGCGGAGCAAAAAGGATCTCGAGATTGCTCTGGATCGCGAACTGCTTGAGGGCGACGGCCAGCGACTGCCCCGGTATGTCGAAATGGCGTGGCTGCGCGTGTGCAGCCCAGGAAGCCATTCCCACGAGGCAGGCGAGCATGAGCGAGCGGGCCCATCGGCCCGGAAGGAACTGCGACATCGGCATCCCCCGATCTGTACGGCTGCGGCGCTCTTTGAGCGTCTTCGGCCGTTAAGACGGAAGGGAATGCCCGCGCCACAGGGGCGGCGCGAAAAAAATCCGCGCGGGGATTCAGCGCCGGACGAGCAGGACCCGGGTCTCGCTCCGGTCAGAGACCCGGACCGGGAATCTCGCTTCGAGCGCGGAGACGAAGCCGCCGATCTGCCCGGTGCGGAAAACGCCGCTCACCCGAAGGCCGGCGAGCGCCGGGTCCGCCAGGACGACCTTCGTCCGGCTGTACCGGTTGACCTCCGCCACCGCGCTGCCGAGCGGCTCATCGGAGAACAGCAGGCGCCCCTCGCTCCAGCTGGTCACCGACGTGACGTCCGCTCCCCGCACGGTCCCCTGGACGCCTCCTCGGGATGCGACGAACTGCTGACCCGGAGACAACTCCGTTACCGGCGGATCCGTCTCTTTTGCGGCCGTCACGGCGATACGCCCTTCCACCAGCGTCACCCGCACATCGGCATCGGTGATGCGCACGTCGAACGAAGTTCCCAGCGCGACGATTCGCCGGTCTCCGGCGTAAACGACGAACGGCCGGGCCGGATCCTTCGCCACCTCGAACAGGGCCTGACCGCGGTTCAGCCGCACGGCACGCTCGGCCGCCGAATAGAGCGGGACGAGCTCGCTCTCGGTGTTGAGCGTGACGGCCGAGCCGTCGTCGAGCATCAACGAAGAATGCTGGCCCATGCGGGTCGCGAACGTTTCCGGCCCTCCGAGCCAGGATGGGAGGCGCGACCTGGATGCGGTGAATGCCGCAATCACTGTGAGCACGACCGCGGCGGCCACGGCGGCCCCGCGCCACTGTGCTCGCCGCACGCGCTGCGCGCCAACCTGCGCCAGAATCTTATCGCGGGCGACGGCCACCCTCTGATCCGAGCCCATCGGGCCGAGCACTCCCCAGAACCGCTCGTATTCCTCATAGGCACGCGCATGCCCGGCGCCGCCCGAGAGCCATTCTTCGAAGGCGCGACGATCCTGCGCCGTCGGCGTCCCGAGACGAACGCGGGCAAACCACTCTGCCGCCGCGGCCTGCGCAGAGCCCTGCTCTTCGGCCACGCGACTCATCCTTCCCGCTCCATGCTCTCCTTCAAATGCAGGAGAGCCTTGCTCATGTGCTTCTCGACGGCGCTCACCGAGATGCCGAGCATCCCGGCGATGTCGGCATTCGACTTCTCCTCCCAGCGCCGCAGCACGAAGATGGCGCGCGTCTTCTGGGGAAGTCGCGCCAATGCTTCGAGCAACCGGTCGACCGATTGCCATCCGGCCAGCACCGTCTCCGGGGCGCTCAGCTCGCTGGGATGGTCTTCATCCTCGTAGGGCGTGTGGCTCTGCGAGCGGCGCGCAGCGCCATTGCGGGCATGATCGGTGAGCACGTGGGCGGCGGTCTGGAACAGATAGGGCTCGATGAGCCGCACCGAGGCGAGCCCCTGCTGCCGGGCGAGCCTCATGAAGACTTCCTGCACGAGGTCCTCGGCCTCGTTCGGTGACTTGAGGCGCTTGCGGAAATAGCTTGCCAGCGCTGTGCGATAGCGGTGCGACCATTCGGCGAGCAATCCATCCGCCGCCGCTCCGGAAGGGGGAACGCTCGCTCGCTGCGGATGGGCGGGGTTGGACACGGCGCAACCTTATGCCTGCGGCGGCGCGCTGCGCAAGCGCTCGCGAAGCCCGCACGTCGCTGGTCAGAGCTCCCCTGCATCCAGCGTGGACACGGGACCGAGCTCGAGCGCACGGATATCCGCCTCGATGAGGCCCAGATCTCCAACGACGACCCAAACGAGCTGCTCCGGATGCAGATCGGCCTGTGCGCCCGCCTTCATCATGCCGACGTCCAGTGCCCTATAGCGCGCCGGAAGGGTCTGCGGATGGTTCCAGGGAAGGCCGAAGCGCGCGCTCTCCGTCAAGCCGAGGAGTACGGCCTCCGAGGTCTGGAAAAGGCCGGGAATGCGGCGGGACCGCGAACGCGCCGTGCGCTCGAGCTCCTGCGCCGTCATCGGCCGCGTAGTCCCGTACTCGCGCAGCTCCCGCAGGATCTCGCGAATCGAATCGGCCGTCCTGTCGGCCTGGACGGGCGCGTAGATCGAGAACAGCTGCGACTCCCGCGTCGGCGAGAGCGATGAGCTGACGAAATAGAGCCAGCCCTTCTCCTCGCGAAGATTCGCGTTGAGTCGGCTCGCGGTGCCTACTCCCAGCACCTCGTTCATCACTTCGAGCTCCGGTGCGCGAGGCGACGTGGGTGCGGGAACGAGATGGCCCGCCAGGATGACCGACTGCGACGCGTTCGGCTTGTCGATCAGGACGACGCGGGCTTTCCCGGGCTGCGCACGCGGGAGGGCCACTTTCGGCGGCGGGGATGTGCCGGAGGCCTTCCAGTCCGCGAAGGCTCTGGCCAGCATCGGGCGAATGTCGGCCATCCGGGCCTCGCTCACCACGAAGAGCTTCGCTCCGTCGGGACGGAGCCAGGTGCCGCGAAAGCGAGCCAGCTGCTCGCGCGACAAGCTCTCGAGACTACGCACCGTGCCCTCATGATCCGGGAAATGGACTGCACGGCTCAGGACGCGCATCGCAAGCCGTTGCGGCTGGGAATATTCCTGCTCGAGCGATGCACGGCGACGTGCGCGCAGATCTTCCAGATGCGCAGCATCGAATTCGGGATTGCGGACCACGTCGCCGAGAATGGCGAGCGACGCAGCAAGGCCCTCCCTGGGAACCGAGAGGTACAAGCCAGTGGCATGGGCGCTCGATCTGCTCGAAAGCGTTGCGCCCAGGGAGTCCAGAGTTCCTGCACGCCCCGCACCGGCACGCGCTCGCGCTTCCTCCCGCAGCATCTCGCCCGTGAATGCGGCCGTTCCTGCCGGCACGTCGATGGCGGCCTCTTCCCCGACGCCTGCAGCGAATTCCAGAGCAATTTCGACCACACGAGCCGATGGACGTCGGGCGAGAACGATCTTCATGCCGTTCGGCAACCGCGCCTCTTCGACTGCCGGAAAGACAAAAGCGGGCGCAGCACCCACGACGGGCGACGATGCCCTTCGCGCCGCAGGCGCAACGGGCGTTTCCGCATCCGATGACGGCAGCCGCTCGAACTGGTGATGACCGGCCTTCATGGCACCCAGGGCCACGGTGCGCACATCATCGGTGGTGGCATCGGCGATCCAGCCTGAGCGCTTCGAGACAAAGCCGGGGTCATCGGCATGGAGCGCGCCGAGAGCCAGCGCCGCCGAGCGATCTTCCATTCGATAGCCCCCGAGCTTCTCCAGTCCGCGCAATTCCCGCGCGCGCAGGCTCGCCTTAGCATTGGCGAGCTCGTCGGGAGTCGGCCCATTGGCCAGGAACTCCTCGATGGCGCAGTCCAGCACTTCGTACAGGCGCTTGCGCTCGATCGCCGGCAGCGGATCGACCGTTATGGAGAAGAAACCCGTCAATCCCAATTTCCTGTTCTCGACCGATACACTCGTTGCGACGCGCGCGTCCTCCACCAGCCTGGAGTGCAGACGAGCGCGCTCGCCGTCTCCCAGCACAGAGGCCACGATGTCCAGCAACGCCGCCTCTCGCGTCGCATAGCGCGGCGCGACCCAGGTGCGCACCATTTTCGGCGGCAAGGCCGAGTCATACATCGCATCCCAGCGAGGCTCTGCTAGCCGATCCGCCTCGGCGATCAGCGGAGTTCTGCGCGGCTGGAAGGGGAGCTCACCGAAGAACTGCTCGGCCTTCTCGCGCGCGATCCGGGCATCGATGTCTCCGGCAAGCACGAGCACCGCGTTGCCGGCTCCGTAGTACTCACGACCCCAGGCTTTCACGTCGGCCAGCGAGATCGCGCCGAGATCTTCGAATGAACCGATCACTGCATGCCCATAGGGATGACCCGCGGGAAGCGCGCACGCGAGCATCGCTGCTTCCTGACGCGTGGAGAACGCGTCTTCATTCTCGGAACGCCGCTTCTCGTTCTGCACGACGTTGCGCTGGGCTTCCAGCTTCCTTTGCGCGAGCGCGCCGGACAGGTAGCCCATGCGGTCCGATTCCAGCCACAGCACACGGTCGAGCGCGGGCGTGGGAACCGTCTCGGTGTAGAACGTGTAGTCGAAGTCCGTGACGCCGGTGGCATCCACGGTGCCGAGCTCCTTGATGGACCCGAACCATTCGTGATCGGAATGCTCCGAGCCGACGAACATCAGGTGCTCGAACAGATGGGCGATCCCCGTCTTGCCGGGCGGCTCGTCCTTCGACCCCACGGGATACCATACCGAAACCGCGACGACGGGTATCGTGTGGTCCTCGTGCACGAGGACTCGCAATCCGTTCCGGAGCGTGAACTGCACGTAAGGCACTTCACTTTCAGCTGCCCGCGCAGTTTGCGCGACCGATGCCTCCGGCACGCCGAGCGACGCGCAGAACAGAATGCCGGCACCAGCAAGCGCCCGAAAGATGCATGCGACGCTCATTGCACCACCCTCTCGCTCTTGACCAGCTTGACGTCCGGATAGGTGAGCTCGCCGGACAGGATAGGCGTGGGCCCGACGCCCCGCAGATATTTGTCGAAGAACTCCAGCGTGACGCGGTTGACGATCTCGTGAGCGAGGCGTGGATGGATGAGGCGCACGTCGGCCGGCTCGAACAGTACGAGGTCCGAGAAGTTTCCGTGCTCGGCACGCTGGATGACGAAGTCATACCAGTCTGCGCGCGACCTCGCGTACAGCTTCCAGGTCAGCGCATGGGCGGCGAGCTCAACTTCGTGCTCCACGGGGGTCGGCACCCGATCCATGGGTGGCGCGACACCATGCATCTGGAGAACCGGGCGAAGAGTCCCGGTCTCCGGCACGTCCGTATAGAGCCACCCGTCGAGATTGACGGCCGCCTTGATGCGGGGCTCGTCGCGGCTCGCCTGTAGTGACAAGGCTCCGCCGAAGGACCAGCCGAGCGACCCCACGCGCTGCAGATCCAGGCGCCCGTGGAAACGGCTGTCCCGATTTTCATCGAGTGCCCTCAGCCGATCGAGCACGTAACGGATGTCCTGCACGTGCGTGCGCAGCGTGGTCTGCGCGTGCTTCGCTGCCAGCTCGTGCAGCCGATCGACGTCGAAAGGAACTTCGGCATGCATGTCCTGGAAGAAAGTGGTGCCCACGTCGGCTGCGTAGCGCGCGCCGTCGGAAAAGCGTTCGATTCGACTGATGTCGCCGCGGCCGATGCCGACCACCACGTAGCCGTGACTCGCAAGGAATTCCGTCTGAAACGTTCCGCTGAACGGCGGGTAGCCCGACCCGGGGTTGTAGATGAGCACCGGGAAGCGGCCGCCCGAACGAGCGACTGGCGCGCGCAGCATTGACGTCGCACGCACGGCCGCAACGTCGTCGAGCCACCGGGATTGCGCATCGTGTGGGTAGAGCTCGCGATGCAGTACGTAGCGTGCCCGAGCCGCGCCCGGCGCATCCGTTGCCGGATACCATATCTGCACCATCAGATGTCGCTTGTCCGCCGGATCCGACGTCGTGCTCTCGTCACGGCTGGTGTCGACCCACAGCTCCTCGAACGTTCCCGTCGGGTGAGGGCCGCGAGGCTCTCCTGCGAACACTTCTGCAGGAATGCGATAGGTCTCGCTCCCGGCGTTTCCCGTTGCGCCGTCGGCCGCAAGGATACCGATCAGGCACAACGATGACCCGACGATTCGCGACGGCACCGGCGGGATCTCAGAATTCCGCGCGCACGCCCAATCCCACCGTGCGCGGAACCACCGGGTAGTAGCGAGTGCCCCCGGCAATGTCGTACACGGTGGCGATGGAGTCGTCGTTCAGTAGATTGCTGACCGATCCGTACACTTCCCATCGTCCGAGCTGTGCGCCCGCACGCAGTCCAAAGAGGTGATAGTTGCCCATGGTGGTGCAGGTGTCCCCGCACGCGCTGGAGAACTCGTCCTGCACCTTGCCGGCGTACTGATGGTCGAACTGGGCGTAGAAGCTCCGATCCATGAAGCGGAACGTCTTGCGCAGGATGTTGGCGAACACGTACTTCGGCGCGCCGGGGATGCGGTCGCCCGACGAGGCGCCCTGGTTCGGATAATCCACGTCGATCCGCGCGTCCACGTAGCCCGCGCTGAGCGTGTATTCGAACGTCTCGCCCAGCAGCGCGCTGATCTCGAGCTCCACGCCCTGTGAATGCGCCTTGCCGATGTTGTCGATGTACCCGTAGTCATCGGGGCTGCTTGCGCTGATCTGCATGTCCGACCAGTCGATGTAGAACGCGGCGGCGTTGATCATCAGCCTGCCCTGCCGCAGGACGCTCTTGGTACCGAGCTCGTAGTTCCACAGGCTGTCCGGGCCGTAGGTCGGCGGAATGGAATCGCCCACCGCGCCGAGCGGCACGAGATTCGCGTTGCCGACGCGATAACCCTCCGCGGCCGTGAGATACACCATGACGTCCTCGACGGGCGTGTACGCGAGCGAGAACTTGTAATTCGTGCTCTGCTCGTTCGAGTCGAGATCCACGAACGCGGGGCCGTCCGGATAGAAGAGCCCGCCCGACTGCCGCGTATGGGTCTCCAGGGAATTCCGGAACCGCCGCACACCAACGGTGCCGACGAGTTTGGGAGCGATCTGGTACGAGAGCTCGCCGAACAACGCCTTCTCCTGCGTCTTGAAGTCCCCGTCGAGGCTCCACGCGAGATCGCCAGGCGCGCCGTTGATTCCCGTGCCCAGCAGCTCCTCACTGCCGGGGATGTAGAAGCGGTTCGTGATCTTGCGGTGGTACTGGTCGCGGAAGTAGAGGCCGGCGAGCCAGGTGAGCGGCCCGTCGCCGTTCGAGCTCAGGTGGATCTCCTCGAAGAAGCTCTCCGAGGGCGCGCTCTGCACGAACCGCGACGCTCTCAGATCCGGGAACAGGAAGCCCGAGAACACGCTGAAGTCCTCCTCGCGTCCACCGTCGTGCCGGTAGTGCGTGGTGGAGGATTTGAGCGAGACCGGCCCGAAATCGTAGCCGACCACCAGGTTGGCGATGGTGGCTTCCTCGAAGTAGAAGTCCCGGAGCGCGCGCCGCTGCGCGCGTTCGCCATCGATCGAGGTGTAGTAGGGCCTGGCGTCCGGCTCGCTGCGCTGATAAATCAGCCGGGCGAGGATGTCCATCTGCTCCGTGGGCTTGAATCGCAGCATCGCCCGGCCGCCGTACGCGGTTTCCGAATTGCTGTCGCGAACGGTGCCGACGATGCTGCCGCTGACGTTCGGATCCCCCACCGTGTCGATCCAGCCGCCTTCGTCCCGATAGTAGCCGACCAGTCGCAGCGCCAGCCGGTCCTCGACCAGCGGCACGTTCACCATCGCGTTATAGGCCTTGGACAGATCACCCCCCTCGACCTGCTGCAGCCCCACGTCGATCTTGGCGGCATAGCCCGACAGCGCGGGCTTGTTGGTGAGGATGCGGATCGCGCCTCCCATCGCTCCGGAGCCGAAGAGCGTTCCCTGCGGCCCCCGCAGGACCTCGACGCGCTCGACGTCGAACAGCCTCAGATCCGGCGTCGTGATGTTCGCGCTGGTGTCCGTGGTCGGCAGGTCGTCGATGTAGGGAACCACCGTGTCCTGGGTGTCGGCCCCGAGGGGTGCGATGCCGCGGATGACGAACGTCGCGCCGTTGGAGCCCGTTTCCTTCATGTGCAGGCCGGGCACCCGCAACGCGAAATCAGCGAAGCTGTCCGCTCCGATTCTCGCCAGCCCCTCCTCGCTCAAGGCCGTGACGGACACCGGCACCTTCTGGTTCGAGACTTCCCGCTTCGTGGCGGTGACCGTGACTTCCTCGAGGCGGTCGGCGTTCTTTGCGCCGGCCTGCGTTTCGGCGCCCGGGTCGCCCTGCGAATCGCTCGCGGGCGCCGTGCTTTGAGCGAGGCGCAGCGCTCCGAAATCGGTACCGGCGCTGGAAGTGTGCTCGCCGCCTTCACCCGGCGCCCGGATGGCGATGATGCGCTCGCCGATGAACTCGTAGGAGAGCGACGTGCCGGACAACAGCTCCTTCAGGGCGCCTTCGGGCGTGTAGCTGCCCCGAATCCTCGGTGCCACCTTTCCTTCGACGGACCGCACCGCGAACACCACCTGGAGCCCGGACTGCTTGGCCAGCGCATTGAGGGCGTCCTGCATCCGCTGGGAGGGGATATCGAGCGTCACCGGGTCCGGCGTCGATTGCCCGTGCGCCACGGCGCAAAGCAGAGCCACGCCGACGGCGACCAGAGACTCGCGGATGATTTTCATGCGGACCTACCCCTGATTATGATCGGTATGCGGCGGGGGCGGGAACGAGCCACCCCTCGCCTCGTATGTGCCGGGGACGGGGCCGGAAAGACGACCGCACGGAAATATTCACGCGCCTGTCGTCTTTTCCGGGCCGGACGGCGCACTAGTCTCTGTAGAGAACCATGAGCAAGACGTCCCCCAACCCTGTCGCCGGGCAGATCCACGACCGGCCGTGGCAATACGCCAAGGCCCTGCACCGGTACCTCTTCCGGCGGCTGCGCTCCAGGGAGGACGCGGAGGACATGGCGCAGGAGGTCTACCTGCGGCTGCTGCGCGTGAAGTCGGGCGAGCTCATCGAAAGCCCGCAGGCGTACCTGTACGGCATCGCCTCGCACGTGGTCCATCAGTTCCGGATCCGCTCCGGGCGGGAGCGGGTGGCGTTCGACTCGGAGGCGGTCGACGAGCTCGCGGAGGATTCCGCGCATGCGGTTCCCGATCACTTCACGACGTCCGTGGAGATCGGCCAGCAGTTGAACTGGGCCTTGAATCAGCTGCCGCTGATGCAGCGCGTGGTGCTCCTGCTCCACAAGCGCGATGGGCTCTCGGACAGCGAGATCGCCAGCCGGCTGAACGTCAGCGTTTCCACGGTGAAGACGCACATCGCGCGAGCACAGGCGCGCATCAGGACATTGTGGGATGCCAAGGGAGGGAAGCCATGAACGGAAAGCATCGCCGCGACACGCTGTGCCTCGCCGAGGAAGCGGCGAACTGGCTCGCGGCGCTGAAGGAAGACGATGGTCCGAGCCGAGCCGCCTTCGTGAAGTGGCTGCGGAGCTCGCCGCGGCACGTGGAGGAGTTCCTGCTCGTGACGGCATCCGACCAGGCCTTGAACGACCTGGATCTTCGACGGGAAGTGGACGTCGACCGCCTGATCGCCCAGCTGGATACCGATGTGGTTTCGCTCGAAGGCCGGGCACCTGCGCCCTCCCCGCCTGCCAGGCCTGCCGGACGGGTGATGATCAGATGGGCCGCCGGGCTGGCAGCGGTCGTGACCGCGGTCGCCATGACGGCCGGCTGGCTGCTCGGCTATTTCGATGGCGGGGACACTTACAGGACCACGGTCGGCGAGCAGCGCGCCGTTCAACTTCCGGATGGCTCGCTGGTGCATCTCAACGCGCGCTCGAAGGTGATCGTGCGCATGTCGGAAGAGGAGCGCCACATCCGACTGCTGGAAGGTGAAGCGCTATTCAAGGTGGCACGCGATGCTGCACGGCCGTTCACGGTGGAGACGGACCGTGTCGTCGTTCGCGCCCTGGGCACGGCTTTCAACGTGGATCGGCGCGCACGCGACACTCAGGTAGCGGTGCTCGAAGGAGCCGTCGAAGTGACACCGACTCGAGCCGGCGGAAGTGGCGAAGCGCCAGTGGTTTCTGCGTCGGCACATCCGGCAAGCGCACCTGCGAAACTATCCGCGGGCGAGGAAATCAGTGTCGCTTCCGGCGCGATCATCGCCCGATCCAGGGGAAAGACGGCCGATGCAGTGGCCTGGCGCGAGCGCCTCCTGGTGTTCAGCGACAGCTCGCTGGAAGAGATCGCGACGGAGTTCAACCGCTACAACCGCAAGCAGCAACTGGTGATCGACGACGACGACGGCCTGCGCGACGAGCGCTTCGGTGGCACGTTCCAGGCGGACGAGCCTCTGGCGCTCATCGAGTTCCTGCGGCGGACGCCGGGCCTCGCGGTGAGCGACGAAGGGAACCGGCTGGTGATCCGTCGCCGCTGACGGGTGGAAGGCGCCGGCGGCGGAATCCGATGTAGCGGCGCCGCCGATCCGCCATCAGTCGCCGGCAACCGCCACCGGCGCCTTTCGTGCCGAGATGATCCCGATCACCGCGCAGAGCGCGACGCCGCTCAATGCCAGCGACCAGTGGATGCCCACCACCGCGCCGAGCATGCCGACCGTGATGCCGCTGAACGTGCGCATCCCGAGCGATGCCATCGAGTAGACGCCGATGATGCGGCCCCTCAGCGCCACCGGCGCATTGATCTGCACCAGCGTCTGCGCCATGGAGTTGAACGACAGCTCCATGAAGCCGGCGGCGAAGAGCAATGGCAGGGCGACCGCGTACAGTGGGGTCGCCGCAAAGGCGATGAGCGCGACGCACCATCCCATTGCGAGCACCAACGCCACGGCCGGGCGCGCCGCCAGCAGGCCCCGGCTCTCCAGAATGATGCCCGCCGTCAAGGCTCCGGCCGCATCGGCGGCGAGCAGCGCGCCATAGGTGATTCCCGGATCGCCATGGCCGAGCGCCTGGGCGAAGGCCGGCATCTGGGCCTGATAGCTGCTCCCGATGAAGAAGGATGCCGCGCCGACGAGCAGCGTCATGGACAGGATCCTCGAGTCGCTCGTGATGGCGCGCAACGTCGCGAGCACGTCGCCGAATCCGTGATTCGAATCGGCGGGCGCCGCGGGCGCGCTTCGGAAGCGCGGGCCGTACGGCGCCTTCCACAACCACAGCGTGAGCGGCAGATAGATCAAGGCATTCACGAACATGCCGAGAGCCGGCCCGAGCGCGAGCAGCAGCCCGCTGCCCACTGCCGGCCCCAGCAGCATCCCCAGATACCGCCCGGAGGAGTTGAGCCGGACTGCGCTCTGTAGCTGATCGCTAGGAACGATGTCGTGCAGCAACAGCTGGCTTGCGGGAAGCCAGAGGACTCCCGCCACGCCGTGCACGGCGAGCAGCACCATCGCGTGCCACATCTGCAACCGGTCGCTCATGAAGAGCAGGCCCCAGGACAGGGACACGGCCATGAAGAGCACCATGCCCAGCTGGATGATCCGCCTCGGGTCGAACCGGTCGGCGAGCGCGCCGGTGTAGACGGAGAACAGCAGATAGGGCAGCCAGTGGGAGACGACGGCGAAGCCGCCGAGCGCAGGAGATGCGAACTTCCGGAAGATGACCCAGTAGCTGATCACGTGCTCGGCGTTGTCGGCCATCATGGCGGCCGCGGTGCCGAGACAGAACGCGCGGAATCCCTTGTGCCGCAGCGCGGCGAACGACTTTCTCGGCGCGGCACCGGGTGCCGGAAGACTTTCGGGACTCGTCAAGATGAGCTTTCGGGATCGACGGACGCGCCACCTCACCAGATGCGCTCAGGGGCGTCAACGGGCGCGAGTCAGGCCCGACGATCCGGTGATGCGGCGCAGATACCGCTGAAACTGCAACCTGTACCGTGCCTCGAGCGCACCAGCCCGCTCCCGCAGGCCATCCCCACCGGCTTCCAGGCCATGTCCCGCGAAAACGAGCAGGTTGTCCTGCCCCTCCACTTCGACGAGTCGCGCGGGCCGCGCCAGCCTCTCCTGGATGTGGGCAATGTGCGCGGCATAGCGCGGTTTGAGGCCGGACAGATTCATTACGACGATGCCGCAGGGCGCGAGCGTGGCAGCGAGACGATCGTAAAAGGCGGCAGAGTCCAGCGAGGGACTGATCCCCTCACGATCGAACGCGTCGATCAGCACCACATCGGCGCGCAGATCCGCAGCCATCAGAACGTCCGCCGCATCGCCATGAATGATCCGGAAGCGGTCATCGTCGGCGGGGATGTCGAACGCCTGCCGCAAGGCGATCACCTCGGCGCTGACTTCGACCACCGAGATCCGCGTCTGTGGCAGATGCTCGTGGCAGAACTTGGCAAGTGAGCCGCCGCCGAGTCCGAGGATCAGCACGTGCTCGGGTTCGGGGTTGAACAGGAGAAAGGACATCATCTTGCGCGCATACGCCGTCAGGAGCGCCCTGGGGTCGTAGAGCGCCATCTCGCTCTGCACGGACTCCGGGTCGAAAAAGAGCGAGCGGAACGCGCCGCAATCGATGATGAAGGGCTCGCGGATGTCGCCGGAATGGATCCGCCGCAGGTCCGCTTCGGAGAACCCTCCGGGCGGCACCCGCAGGCGCAGCGTGCCCGGAAGGTCCGCGATCGGGCTCTGCAGCGAAAGCCAGTGGTCCGATTCGGTTAGCGCCAGGTAGCTCACGCGTGAGCCCGCGCGCCCTGGCTCACGGCAGTGACCACTTCGGCGGGATTGCGGCATACATTGTGAGCGCCGACGCGCGCAATGATGCCCGCATTGGCAAGAGCCCCGGCGATCTCGCCGTGCAGCCCGCAAAGGATCACGCGCACTTGTCGCTTCTGGAAGCGCCTAACGATCTCATCGAGCGTGGCAAGCCCCGTGGCATCGATGAAGGGAACGCGACCGAACCGCAGCACGACGGTGCGCACGTCGAGCTGCACCCGCTCGAGCGTCCGCTCGAGCGTTTCGGCGGCGCCGAAAAAGAACGGGCCCTCGATGCGATAGACGAGCGTGTCTTCGGGAAGCCTGAGGTGCGCCGGCCAATCGGTGGCATCCTCGGGATGCTGCGGCTCGACACGCACCGCGCCAGCCATCCGGCGCATGAAAAGCAGCGCGGCGAGCACGATACCGACGTTGACGGCGACGACGAGATCGACGAACACCGTGAGAAAGAACGTGATCAGCAGCAGCGCCTTGTCGGACGCCGAGGCGGTGCGCAACGTCGTCATGACGTGCGGCAGGTCGCTCATGTTCCAGGCCACGAAGAACAGGATGGCGGCCAGCGCCGCGAGCGGAATGGCGGCGGCGAGCGGCGCGAACGCCACGATTACCAGGATCAGCAGCAGCGCATGCACGATGCCGGCAAGCGGGCTACGCGCGCCGTTTCGAATGCTGGTCGCCGTGCGGGCGATGGCCCCCGTGGCGGCAAACCCGCCGAACAGGGGCGAGAGGATGTTGGCCGCCCCCTGGCCGATGAGCTCCTGGTTGGGATCGTGGCGCGTATCGGCCATGCCGTCGGCGACCACTGCGGTGAGCAGCGATTCGATGGCGCCGAGGAGAGCGATCGTGAAGGCCGGCCCGGCAAGCTGCAGCACCTCGCCCAGCGTGATGGAGGGCCAGGCGGGGAGCGGCAGCGTGCGGGGAATGCCGCCGAAGGCGCTGCCGATCGTGGCGACGGAAGGCCACTGCATCAGCGCCTGCAGCGCCGAGGCGAGCAGCAACGCGATCAAGGGCATGGGCACACGCCTGAAGCCCGGAATGCGCCCGATCGTACGCGGCCCCCAGGCGAGGACCGCGAGCGCGAGGCTGCCGATGGCGAGGGTGGCGGCATCGAACGTGTCGACCGCCGCGAGGAGCGCCCAGACCCTGGTGTGAAAATGCTCGCCCAGGGGGCCGGGGTGCAGGCCGAGGAAGTCCTTCCACTGGCCGACGAAGATGATGACTCCGATCCCGGCGGTGAAGCCCGTGATGACGGGTGTCGGGATGAACTTGATGACCCCGCCGAGGCGCGCGATGCCCATGGCCAGGAGCATGACGCCCGCCATCAGGGTGGCGGCCTGCAACCCCGCGATGCCGTACTGCGCCGTGATGCCGGCGAGCACTGCGAGTGATGCCGGCGAGCACTGCGATGAAGGCGCCGGTGGGGCCGGAGATCTGCACCCGCGTGCCGCCGGCAATGGATGTCACGAGTCCGGCAACGATGGCGGTGTAGAGCCCCTGCGCAGGAGTGGCCCCCGAAGCGATCGCGAAGGCCATGGCGAGGGGCATGGCGACGATGCCGACCACCACCCCGGCGACGAGATCGGACAGCACGTTTCGGCGCGTGAAGAGGCGTGCCCGATAGGCGTCGACGAGTGCGATCACGGCGTGGCAGACACGATATCGAGGTTGTGAGCGGGCGGACCCGGCTTATTTGGGGGCGCTCTTGCGCTTGCCGGCCCTGGCGTTGGTGCGGGACGCGGGCGCATGTTCCTCCGGCGACCACGGCCGGCCGAGCCGCTCCTCGATGTACGCGCGGATCATGCGGCGGATGACCTGAGAGGACGTCAAGTCCTCCTGGGCGCAGAGGCGCTCGAACACCGCCTTCTTGCGCGGATCGACGAGGAAGGTGAGGCGCGCGGTGCGCTCCTCCATGTGGACCACCGAGGTGCTTTTCATGTGTGTTTCATGATCATTCGATATGCGCAAGGATACGGCCCCGGGGCGGCATCGACAATGGCGCGCGCCGCGAGCCGGTTCGCCGCGGTGTGGCGTCCACCACACAGACGTACCGGATATGATTCGCCTCCGCTTGGAAACCGCTGGAGGATGGGAATGAACAGGGCACCTGGATTTGTGGCGTTGATCGCACTCGGGATCGGCGCCATGCCGGCCGCGAAAGCGGATTGGACCGGAAAGGGAGAAGTGGGCGCGCTGCTGTCGCGCGGCAACGCGGATGCGACCTCCGCCAACGCCAAACTCGATCTGGCGCGCGAATCGGGCAACTGGAAGAACGCCGCCTTCGTCGGCTTCCTCTACGGCAAGAATGCCAGCTTCACGACGGCGCAGCGCACGGAGCTGCGCTGGCAGACGGACTACAAACTGAGCGAGCGCCTCTTCTGGTTCGGCGCCCTGCGCGGGGAGCAGGACCGCTTCAGCGGCTTCCAGTACCAGGCCACGCTGTCGAGCGGCGTCGGCTACCACTTCATCGACGACGAGCGGACGCAGCTCACCGGCATGGTGGGCGCGGGCTTTCGCAAGCTGCGGCCGGAGGTGCTGATCAAGAGCGATGCCGGCGAAGTGCTCGACCGCATTCGCGGCGATGCATCATCCGACATCGTCGGAACGGCGGGACTCGACTTCGCCCACCAGCTCACGGGCACGACCAAGCTGCTCGACAAGTTCCTGGTGGAGTCCGGAGCGGACAATACCGCGGTCGCAAACGACCTCGCCGTGCAGGTGAGCATGACGGACAAACTGGCGCTGAGCGTCGGGTATGGCCTGCGTTACAACACCGATCCACCGCCGGGCTCGAAGTCGACGGACCAGCTGACGACGCTCAATCTGGTCTACGACATCAAATAGCCGGCTCGCCGATGAGACGGGAATTCGACAGGTGGCCGGGCCCGAGCTTAGAGTAGGCGCCACTCGGATCACCGTCGACCAGGGGGATGGCATGCCGCTCACAAAGAAACTCGCTGCGGAATTCATCGGGACGTTGTGGCTGGTGCTCGGAGGCTGCGGCAGCGCGGTGCTCGCCGCCGCCTACCCCGACCTCGGGATCGGGTTCGTGGGCGTCTCCCTCGCCTTCGGGCTCACGGTGCTCACGATGGCGTATGCGATCGGGCATGTGTCCGGGTGCCATCTCAACCCGGCGGTGTCGGTCGGCTTGTGGGTGGGAGGCCGCTTTCCGGGAGGGGATCTCATCCCCTACATCCTGGCGCAGGTGGCCGGGGCGATTGCCGGAGCCGGCATCCTGTACCTGATCGCGAGCGGCAAGGCCGGCTTCGATCTCGCCGGCGGCTTCGCTTCCAACGGCTATGGCGAGCACTCCCCCGGCGGCTACGGGCGCACCGCGTGCCTCATCGCCGAGATCGTCTTCACCTTCGGCTTCCTCTTCGTGATCCTCGGCTCGACGCACGGAAGCGCGCCGAAGGGCTTTGCGCCCATCGCCATCGGCCTGTGCCTGACGCTGATCCACCTGATCAGCATCCCGGTCACGAACACTTCCGTGAACCCTGCGCGCAGCACCGGTCCGGCGCTGTTCGTGGGCGACTGGGCGCTCTCGCAGCTTTGGCTGTTCTGGGTAGCTCCGCTCATCGGCGCCGTCCTCGCAGGAGTGATCTACCGATGGGTCGGTGGCGAGGAGCCGGCGCGCGTACCGGTTACCGGGAAGTAGCCGGCAGGATCGAAGCAAGCCGATGGCAGGCCTTTCCGGCCTGCCCCACGGCTGCCGAATCCGGGCTCGCGGTTCCCGCTCTGGACGGACGCTGCCCGACGGGAGTAGGCTGGCCCCGCCTCTGAACCGATCAATAACAACTCAATACATCGGGAGGTCTTCATGGATCCCAGTCTCCTCAATGCGGTGATCAGTCTCGTGAGCGGCGCGGTAGGCGGCAACGCCGGAGGCGCGATCTCCAAGGCCAACAGCATGGGCCCGCTCTGGAATACGATCCTGGGCGCCCTCGGCGGGCTCGGAGGGGGTCAGCTGGCCGACGTCGTCGGCGGACTCTCCGCGATGGGCCAGGCCGGCAATGTCGGCAGCTCGGCGATCATCGGCGCGCTGCTGCCCATCGTCGTGGGACTGATCAAGAAGAAGATGACCTGACCGCCGCTGGAGGTGGGCGGGCTGCCGTCGACGCCGCCTGGCCGGGCGGCGTCGGAGTATCTCGTGCTTCGAGAGATGCGGCCGGCAACGGCCGGAATCGCGGTACGAACATGCCGTCGCCGATATCATCCCACCAGAGCGAAAGCTCCATGCCGATCCGCGCATCCGCCGGCGCTACATCGGTGACGTTCGTCACCAGCCGGACGCCGGACAGAGCCGGGAATTCCACTACGCCCACTATGTACGGCACACGCGCCACCACTGCCGGATGATTCGGGTGGTGAATGACGCAATAGGTGTAGAGCGTCGCGCGTGAACCGGGATCTTCCCACTCGATCGCCATCGAGTGGCAGCGATGACAGATGGGGCGCGGCGGATGGCGAGGCGTTCCGCATGCCGTGCAGGCCTGGAAACGCAGCTGCTGCTGCGCGCAGTTTCTCCAGAATTCGCAGTCATCACGATCTGGCTCAGGCCGGGGCATCTCCGCAGGGAAATAACTCATTGATGCGCTCGCAATATCACGCCGCTGGTAGGCGACACGCCTAGTCCACCCGTGACCAGACACGTACGGGCCCCTTCGACCTGCGAGGTCGACTGCCCGCGAAGCTGGCGCACGCCTTCGATCAGAAGGTTCATTCCATGCACGTACGCCTCCGAGAGCTGGCCTCCGGCAGTATTCAACGGCAGCTCCCCATCCGGCCAGCGGATGCGACCGCCCGAGACGAACTCTCCACTTTCGCCGCGGCCGCAGAATCCATAGTCTTCCAGCGCCATCAGGACCAGCGGGGAAAAGTGGTCGTAGATCTGGGCCACGTCGATTTCCGCGGGGGACACTCCAGCGCGTGCGAACAGCTCCTTCGCGAGGCGCTTGCTGTTGGTGGAGACGTAATCCTCGTCCGGCATGTTGTGGCTGCCGAGCGGTCCCGTGCCCCAGCCCGGCCCGCTTCCGTGCGCGACGGCCAGCACTTCGACCGCCTGCGACCGCAGATCACGGGCTCGCGGGCGAGTCGTAACCACCACGGCGCACGCGCCATCGGTCTCTAGACAGCAGTCGTACAGCCTCAAGGGCTCGGCTATCCATCGTCCGCGGAAGTACTCTGCCCGAGTCAAAGGCACCGAATGCATGACGGCGCACGGATTGCGGTTTGCGTTCGCCCGCGCGTTGAGTGCAACTTCCGCCAGCTGGTCGGCACCGATTGCATGAAGATGCATGAAGCGCTGCGCCACCAGCGCGAGCATCTGCGGTGGCGCAAAGAGGCCGAAGGGATTCACGAAGTTGCCGTGCGTGCGGCCCTGGGCGAATCGGCCGAAGCGCCGCCCCTGGCCTTGACACAGTCCGCGGTATACCACGACGACGTTCGCATGACCGGCTTGCACCGCCGCGCAGGCCTGGGCGAGGGCCGCGATCGAGCCTCCCCCTCCTCCGCCCCATGCCATCGAGCACCAGCGCAACTCGGGTACGCCCAGTGCGACCTGCATGAGCGGCCCTTCGTTCGCATCGTTCGAAAACGACGCGAAACCGTCCACGTCGCGAGCGCCGAGGCCCGCATCGGCCAATGCGTGCAGTATGGCCTGTGCGGTGATCTGGAACTGACTGCGGTCCCGGATACCGCCCCAGCGAGTGAACTCGCTTTGCCCGGCACCGACGATACAGGGCTGCAGGAGTTCGCTGCTCAATCGTCCACCGTTGGCACCGGGCCGGCTCGCGGGCGACGGATCACCCGCCCGCTGAATGCCGCCGTGGAGCGGCCGTTCTCGAAAGCGAGCCGGCCGTTGACCCAGACCTTCAGGATGCCGGTGGACTGGGCCTGCGGCTGCTTCGTGGTCGCATGATCCGTCACGGTCTGCGGATCGAACAGGACCAGGTCGGCAAAGGCGCCCGCGCTGATCCGGCCCCGATCCCGGATGCCGACGTGCTCGGCGCCCAGCGCGCTCATCTTGCGGATGGCGGATTCGAGCGACAGCGTTTTCCGCTCGCGGACATGGATGCGCAACAACCGCGGATATGCACCCATTCCGCGCGGGTGGCCGTCGTCCAGGGCGCCGTCGGAAGAGATATTGGAATGGGGCCATGCGATGAGCTCTTCGACGTCCTTCGCATCCATGCTGGTCGCCACGACGGACTCGCGGGCGCCGGGCCCCCGGGACTCGGCGACCAGCGCCATGAGCGTCGCCGCAGGATCGGTGCCGCGGAGCCTCGCGATCTCGGCAACCGTCATGTCCTCGAGCTTCGGATCGGGCGAGAAAGTGGTGATCAGCAGCCCGTCGGGTCGTGCCACGTGGCGCAGGGCGTACTGCGCTGCCGCGCGATTCCCGAAATCGCGGTCCGGAAAGAGCACGGCCAGCGTGGACCGCCAATATTCGTACGGATAAACGTCCGCCGTGATGTCGATCCCCTGCGCACGGGCCCGGTCCATGAGGCTCAGGATCTTTCCCGCCTGTCCCCAAAGGTCGACCATCGCGAGCTTGAGGTGCGTCACCTGCACCGGCAGTTTCGCCGCGCGCCCGATCTCGATGATCTCGTCCATCGCCTCCCAGATGTGCCGGTCTTCGCTGCGGATGTGGCTGATGTACCGGCCGCCATGCGCCGCGGCCTCCCTGGCGAGCTCGATGACTTCGGCGCGGCTCGAATAAATGCCCGAGTCGTACTCGAGCCCCGTGGACAGACCCAATCCCCCGGCGCGCATTTCCTCGGCGATGAGCCCACGTATCGCCCCGATCTCCGCAGGGGTCGCGGGTCTGCGATTGTCTGCCCCCATCACCCGTTCGCGCAGGACGTTGTGGCCGACGTACGAAGCCACGTTGACCGACGCCGGCGTTTCCTGGAAGCGGGCGAAGAACTCCCTGAGCGGGTAGTTCATGAACCCGTCCATGCCGAGGATGACCGTGGTGATTCCCTGGCTCAGGGCCGCAGTCGACTCCCGCCTGTCGAAGAAGATCGTCTCGCGCGGCCTGGCTGCCGCGAAATCGTGATGGTTGTGAGTGTCGATGAATCCCGGGGCCAGCACCAATCCCCTGGCATCGACGAGTGTCTCGCCCGCCTGCGGCGCGAGCGCGCCGACTTCGACGATTCGTTCGCCCCTGATGCGCACTGCTCCCGTACGCGCCGGATCGCCGCTGCCGTCGACGATGCGGGCATCGTAGATCAGCGTGCCGGGCGCCGAAGCCGGCCGGGACGTCGTTGCGGCAGGCACATTCCCCGAAAAGATGAGCATGCAAGTCAGCATGCTCGAGAGTGCGATGCCCGGAGTGATTCTCATGATGCGTCCGCACAGGGTATTTGCATTGCCGGCACTGCGCTCCCGCGCCAGGGGATCAGCAGCCGCAATGAAATTCTGATTTCTCTATACCATCAATGTAATATTCTGTATATATCATTACATCATCGGCGCGCGCCACCTCCGAAGTCATGGACCGGATCGATCTCAACATCCTGACGGCGCTGTATCGCGAAGCGCGCATCAGCAAGGTGCAGATGAGCACCGAGGTGGGCCTGTCGGCCAGCCGCTGCTACGAGCGCATGCGGCGGCTCGAGCATTCGAAGGTGATCCGGGGCTACCACGCGGACATCGACATCGCGCGCCTCGCGAGCTGCCTGCAGTTCATGGTGCAGGTGAAGCTGCTCAGGATTCCGGAGATCATCGCCTGTCAGGGCGTGCTCGGCACCATCGACTACATCCTGGTCGTGATCGCCGCGACGGTCGAGAAGTACCAGGACGTCATCGGCAAGCTGCGCGCGGCGAGCGAGTGCGAGTTCGATTTCGTCACCTTTCCGGTCTCCGGCACGATCAAGTCGACCGGCCAGAGCGATCTGGGACAGGTGATGGGGAGACTGGTGCAGGGTGCCGGCGGCGGCGCGCCCTGAGTACGGCGGGCGTCAGCGTGATGAAGCCCCGGTCGAACGGGCGGAGCAGGCTGGCAGGGACGGGCGCCCGGATATCGCGTTGCCGGATGCGGTCCTGCGCGCCTCACACAGGACTCTCAATGTATTGCCGCCCATGACCTTCGCGATCTGCTTCTCCGAGAAGCCTTCCTCGCGCAATCGCGCGGTGATCCTGGGCACTCTGGAAACGTCCTCGAGGCCGTCCACGCCGCCGCCGCCATCCCAGTCTGCCCCGATGCCGACGTGATCGATGCCCGCCACCTCGATCGCATGCAGCATGTGCCGCATGAAGTCCTCGAACGTCGCTCGCGCAGGCGGATGGCGCCGACCGATCTCCTGCCGTGCCACCATGTACTGCGCCACCTGGCCTGGCGTCATCGACGCGAGCGGCGGGAACCGTGCGCGCAGCGCCGCCATCTCCCGATCACGCTCCGGCGTCTCCGGCAGCTTCTTCAGATAAGCCCCGAGAGTATTCATCTGAATGACTCCGCCGGCTGCCGCCAGCGCCCGCAAGCGCCCGTCGTCGATGTTGCGAGGATGATCGTAGATCGCATCACAACCCGAATGAGACAGGATGATGGGCGCACGCGACCGCGCAAGCATCTGATCGAAAGCCTCATCGGAAGCGTGCGACGCGTCGATGATCATGCCGAGCCGGTTCGCTTCCTCCACCAGCGCGAGCCCGGCCGGGCTGAGACCATGCCACGTGCGCCGCTCATCCGTCGCCGAATCCGCGAATTGATTGTCGCTGGTGTGCACCAGGCCGATCATGCGGACGCCGAGCGCGTGGAACTTCTCGAGCAACGCCATATCGGTGCCCAGTGGATAGGCGTTCTCGATGCTGACGTACACGATGCGCTTGCCCTGCGAGACGATGCGACTCGCATCCTCGGCTTCGGTCGCAAGGACGAAATGCGCGGGATTGTCCGCCACCATGCGGCGAATCTGCTCCGCACGCTTCAATGCCTGTGACCGCGCAGTGTCATACCCCTGCACCGTGAGCTCGCGCTGGTAGGTGAAGATGGCCCAGAATCCGCCGTCGACGCTCCCGTCCACCATCCGCGGATAGTCCACCTGCGCAGGGTCACTCTGCAGGCTGTGGCGATCCATGATGCTCCAGCCGGGACGGTCCAGCTGACCTGGCGTATCGAGGTGCGTGTCGAGCACGATCAGGCGCTCATGCAACTCGTGGTCGGCTGAAGAGACATCTGCCGCGCGCGCCGGGAGGCCGCCGGAGACGACGAATAGTGCCGTCGCTGCGACGCTCAGCGCGCCCATGTCAGTCCCGGCTCGACGCGCGGCGACCGCCTTCGGACCCCGTACGCAGCACGGACACTCCGGGCCTGGCCGCAGTGGCCTTGCCATTCTCGAATACGACCTGCCCGTTGACCCAGACCCTGTCGATGCCGACCGACAGCGCCGCCGGTTGAGCCAGGCTCGCGCGATCCGTGACGGTTGCGGGATCGAAGAGAACGAGATCGGCCCGCATGCCGGGACGGATCTGGCCGCGGTCGCGAATTCCCGCGCTCGCCGCTGCCGTCGCACTCAGCTTGGCCACCGCCTGCTCCAACGTGAGCAGATGTTGCTCGCGCACGTACTGTCGCAAAACTCGCGTCATGGCGCCGGCTCCGCGCGGATGCCGGTCATCGAGGGAGCCATCAGTGCAGATGTTGGCGTGTGGCCAGGCGACGAGCGATGCGATGTCGGCCGGGCTCATGCTGGTGCCGATCACGCCTGCGATGCCTTTCGAGCTCTCAGACTCGTGGATGAGGGCCATGAGCGTCGTCGCCGGATCCGTGCTGCGCAGGCGGGCGATCTGGGCAACGGTCTTTCCCACCAGCGACGGATCCGGCGTGAACGAGGAGATCAGCAATCCTTCGGGCGTCGCGAGGCTGCGGAGGGCGAACTCCGCGCTCGCGCGATTCCCGAAGTCACGATCCGGGAACAGCACCGTAAGCCCGCTCTGCCAGTACTCGTAAGGGTAGACGTCGCCCGTGACGTCGATGCCTTGCGCGCGCGCCGCATCCATCCGGGCGATGAAACGGCCCGCCTGGCCCCACCAGTCCGTCATCGCGAGCTTCATGTGAGAGACGTGCACCGGCATGCCGGTGGCACGCCCGATCTCTATGAGCTCATCGAGCGCCTCCCACACGCGCCGATCCTCGCTGCGCATGTGGCTCGAGTACCTGCCGTGCGCTGCGGCGGCCTCGCGAGCGAGCGCGAC
>JBGAIL010000030.1:33034-33755 GCA_044225565.1 Steroidobacteraceae bacterium
CTCCTTCGAGGAATAGATGCCGGGGTCGTATTCCAGTCCCGTCGAGAGGCCCAATGCGCCGGCCCGCATGCCTTCGCGCACGAGCTCGCGCATACGGCCGATCTCCTCTGGCGTCGCGTGGCGACGAAAATCCTCACCCATCACGGTGGAGCGAACGCCGTTGTGGCCCACGTACGCACCGACATTCACCGCCACTGGCACCTGCCGCATGCGGCGGAACAGCTCGGGCAGCGGATACGCGTTCGAGCCATCCTGGCCGACGATGATGGTCGTGATGCCCTGGCTCACGGCAGCCAGTGCGTCGGGCTGCTCGAAGAGCTCGCCATCGTGGTGGCTGTGGGTATCGATGAAACCCGGCGCGAGGACATGGCCTGCTCCGTCGATGACCCGCTCACCCGGCTGCCGCGAGAGATCGCCGATCTCGACGATCTGATCGCCCTGGATACGAACGGCGGCACGGCGTCCCGGTGCGCCCGTGCCATCGACGACGCTTACATTGGTGATAAGGCTGCGGAAGGCGGGAACCTCCGCGAACGCCGCACCGAAAAACGCGTACGACGCCGCCATGAGCGCCACTGCCCTGAATCGTGTCATTCCGTGCGCCTCTTCAGCCGTACCCAATGCGTCAACGTCATGGTCATGCCAGCGATGTACGGCCGTTGTGCTGGAGAGCTCACCGTCGCTCCGCCTTCGAGAGCATCACCCCGCCGCTTCAGCGCGA
>JBGAIL010000031.1:0-35305 GCA_044225565.1 Steroidobacteraceae bacterium
CGGATGAGGTTTTTGCGGCCGAGCAACGTCTTCTGGAGATGAGGAGGGCGCTGGACCGGGTGAGCACCCGGACGCGCGAGGTGTTCTTCATGCACCGCCTGCAGGGCTTCAGCCACGCCGAGATCGCGGAGCGGCTGAAGGTGAGCAAGAGCGCGGTCGAGAAGCACATCGCGAGCGCAGTCACGATACTGGCGATGCAGCGACAACGCGAATGAGCGCCCATCACGCAGCGAGGGCCGGCGAGATTCCCGCGGAGCGACTGGCCGAGGCGGGCGTATGGATCGCGCGCCTGCATGGCGACGACCGCGATGCCGTGCTCGAGGCCGGCTTCAGGAAATGGCTGCAGGAGAGCCCGCTCAACGCACAGGCCTTCGAGCTGACCACGGAAGTCTGGGAGGACTCGCAGAACCTGCGACGGGTCGTGCCTTTCGCGCACGACGTACCGGTGGCGCCCGAGCCGCCGCGGCTGCGCTTCCCGCGCCCGGCCTGGGTCGGGGTGGGAGTGGCCGCGTGCGCCCTGGTCGCGGCGGCGCTGTTTCACTTGCAGAGCGATCGGGTGTCCACGGACATCGGCGAGCAACGGCTGCTCACCCTGGACGATGGCACCCGGGTGTTCCTCAATACCGCCACTCGGCTGGTCGTGCGTTACGACGAAAGCGTCCGCAAGGTGGAGCTGCTCACCGGTGAAGCGTTGTTCGACGTCGCGAAACGGGCGGACCGGCCGTTCATCGTGAGCGCCGGCGACCGTGAGGTGCGGGCGCTGGGTACTTCATTCGTCGTGCGGCGGGACGAGCACGATATCGCAGTCACCCTCGTCGAGGGCAAGGTGAAAGTGGCTGCGGTGACGCTGGTGCCCGGCCAGCGAGTGACCTTCAAGGTGGGCGAGCCCGTTCGCGTGGACACTCCCGCGCTCGAAGCGGCCGTCGCATGGCGTCGCGGCCAGGTGGTGCTGGACGATACGCCGCTCGCCGAAGCGGCGGCGGAGATGAATCGCTACAGCGCCGTGCGGCTGGTCGTCGAGCGCCCGGATGCGGCCACTCTGCTCGTGAACGGCCTGTTCACCGCGGGCGATTCCATGAGCTTCGCCAATGCGGTGGCGCAGACGTACGGTCTGCAGGTCATCGAGCGCGGCGACCACATCGTCCTGTCCGGCACGCCGAAGCCCATAGCGCGCTGAGTCTGGCGCGGCAGCGCGGATCTGGCTGCTGCGCCCCACCGGCCATCGCAGGCATTCCGGGTGTGCCCTGAGGTTTTTTCGAAGCTGCAACGTCATTCCCCTCCAAGGGAGCCCTTTATCCACAATCACGCCAGGGACGGCGCCGGGGACAACGCGATGCGCAGCACGATCTCGTCGAGTATCAAGGCTCTGGTGGCCGCCGCCTGTCTGGCTGCGAGCCAGGCCGGCGTGGCCCAGATCACCACCAGCTTCGACCTGCCCGCCCAGGCGCTCGCCGATTCGCTGCGCGCCGTGGCCGGGCAGACCAATCGCAACATCCTGTTCGATCGCAGCCTGGTCGCGGGCCTTTCCGCGCGGGCGCTGAAGGCGGAGTTGAGCATCGACGGCGCGCTCGATGTGCTGCTGGCCGGAACGGGCCTCACGTATCGCAACTCGGACGAGCGCACGGTGATGATCGTTCCCGCAGCGCCCGCATCGAAGCCCATCGCCGTGAGCTCCCAGTCCGGCACTCCATTCCGCCTCGCGCAGGCGGAGACGGCCCAGCAGGAATCCTCCAGCGCGGCACGCGCGGCGGAATCTTCCCCGGCCCCGCTCTCGGATCCCGATGACGTCCCGCTGCAGGAGCTCATCGTCACCGCGCAGAAGCGCGCGCAGTCCATCAAGGACGTGCCCATCAGCATGTCGACGCTCGGCCCCTCGGACCTCGAGGCGATGCGCGTGGAGCACGTCGAGGACTACATCTTCTCCATCCCCAACGCCACCTACATCGATTCCGGCGCGTACTACGGCCAGAACGTCACGTTCCGGGGCATCAGCGACTTCTCGGGCGGCCTGTTCGACGTCATCTCCGTCACCGTGGACGACGTCGGCTTCAGCGCCATCAACTCGAACGTCATCCTCTCCACGGGCCTGTTCGACATCGAGCGGATCGAGGTGTTGCGCGGCCCCCAGGGAACGCTCACCGGGCGCAATGCGCTGGGCGGCTCCATCAACATCGTGACGGCGAAGCCGAGCACCGCGGGCGTCGAAGGTTCCGCCACGCTCGACGTGGGCCGTTTCGGGACGCAGTTCGCGAAGGCGGCGTTCAACGTTCCGCTGGGCGACAGGCTGGCCATGCGCACCTCCGCCTTCCTCTCGCACAGCGACGGCATGATCCGCAATGCCGGTCCCGCCGGCGGCCGCTCCGGCTACGACAATGCCGGTGGCCGCATCGCCATGCGCTTCCTGCCGAGCGATGCGCTGACGCTCGACGCCGCGTTCAGCTACGAGAAGCGCGATCGCGACTACGAGGACTGGATCACCCACAATTTCAATCCGGGCGAGGTCGACATCCTCAACCCGAACTGGGCCGGCGAGAAGCTGCCCGTCCTCGAGAGCTGGGGTGGCTCCTATCCCGGCCCGATCGACCTCTTCAGCAACGTGGGCAACAACGGCGGCAAGGTGTCCAAGGACGTGCCCGAGTTCACCAACCTCGAGGACTGGACGGCCTCGTTCCGCGGCACGTACGACCTCGGCGCGCACAGCATCGACCTGCTGTACGGGCATTTCGACTACGAGATCTCCCACCAGGAGGACTACGACACCACGGAGTACGCGTGGTGGTACGGGGCTCACCAGTTGAAGACGAAGACGGACTCGGCGGAGCTGCGCGTCTCGTCCAAGTACTCGGGTGCCATCAACTGGGTGGCGGGCGTCAGCTATCTCGACGAGTCGAAGCGCAGCGGCGTAACCGATTCCATCGGCATCTGGGGGCTCGAGGGCGGCACGCCGCGCTACGCAGGCCAGGACGGCGGCTACGTGAAGGCCTACATCTACGACGGCATCACGAATCTCGAGAGCCTGGGTCTCTTCGCGAACGCGTTCTGGGACATCACTCCGCGCACGCACCTTTCCGCCGGCGCGCGGTTCAGCCGCGAATCGGCGGATGTGGGCGAGGGCTTCGTCTACGATCCGACCGACCCGAACCTCACGCTGCCTGCGCTGACGGACGCGGACTTCCGTGCGAACCCCACGCTCGAGGAAGTTTCGCCGCGCGTGGCCCTCAACTACGACCTCACGCCGCGCACGAGCGTGTACGTGCAGTTCGCCACCGGCTATCGCGCGGGCTTCGGCAACACGCCGCTGGCCATCAGCGCCGGCGCGCCGCAGGCCGTCGATCCGGAGCACCTCAAGAACTACGAGATCGGCCTGAAGGGCAGCTTCTTCGACAATCGCGTGAGCGTGGCGGCGGCCGCGTTCTACATGGACTACCGCGACCTGCAGATCCAGGCCCCGATTCCCGCGGACCTGAATCCGTTTCCGTTCACCATCTTCTACGACACCAATGCCGGCAAGGCGCACACGCAGGGCTTCGAGCTTGAGGCCCGCGCGCGCATCACGGACCGGTTCCGCGTGGAGACGGCAGTGGGCTATACGGAAGCGAAGATCGATTCGCTCACCCTGGTCGATCCGCTCACGCTGGAGGCCACCGACTATTCGGATCTTTCGATCCCGAACGTGCGGCCCTGGACGGCTTCGATGGCGGGCATCTACGCACGCCAGATCGGTGACTACCGCGCGACGCTGCGCGCCGATTACCGGTATCAGGACAACGCGCAGTGGCAGCAGATCCTGCCCGACCCGAACTGGTTCCTCCCTTCCTTCCAGACGGTGGACCTCAGCATCGGCGTCGCGAAGGACAAGTGGGACTTCACGGCCTACGTCGACAACGTGCTGGACGAGAAGTACTACACCTCGGTGGGCTGGGTCTGCTGCGGCTACCGCGGCCGGCTCGTGCATACCCCGCCGCGCATGTTCGGCATCCGGGCGAACTACAGCTTCGGCAAGTGACGGCGGGCATAGTGCGCGCGACGGCAGAATCCGTCGCGCGCGCCGCGCCCGGAAGCGTACTCGTCTCGGGCCGATGGCGTATATTCGCCCGCCATGAACCGCCGCCAAGTCCTGCAGGCCGCCGCCGCGGCCTCCTTCGCCACCGCGAGCAACCTGCTCGTCGCTGAAACTCCCACGCAGACGGGCGACAGTCGCTACAAGGCGCTGTTCCCGCAGCTCGACCGCTTCGTTGCGCAGTTCATGCGCGACATGCGTGCGCCGGGCATGACGCTGGTACTCGCAGATCGCGATGGCACGCAGCGCGTCGCCACCTACGGCCTCGGGGACCGCGAAGCGCGCATCGCCGTGAAGCCGGAGGAGCTGTTCCAGATCGGCTCCATCAGCAAGTCCTTCCTGGGGCTGTGCCTGCTGCAGCTGCACGACGAGGGCAAGCTGGATCTGCATCGCCCGATCCACGAGTACCTGCCGTGGTGGCGGCTCGACTCGAGCCATGCGCCGATCACGGCGCACCACATGCTCACCCACGGCACGGGCCTGCCGAGCCCGGATTCGCCGATGACGTCGGATCCCTCGCAGAGGCACAAGGCGGTCCACGCTCCGGGCGAGCACTTCCACTACAACAACATGGTGTACGAGACGCTCGGCTATCTCGCCGAGACGCTCGATGGCCGGCAGTTGCCGCAGATCATCCGTGCCCGCGTGCTCGAGCCGCTCGGCATGACGGCGAGCGAGCCGGTGATCACGCTCGACATGCGCGAGCGCCTGGTCAAGAGCTACTCCTCGTTCCAGGGCGATCGTCCGCTGCCGCGCAACGGTCGCCTGTGTGAGGCGCCGGGAATCGTGATCACGAGCGGGTCGGGCTGCGTCGCCAGTACGCCCGCGGACATGGGCAAGTACCTGCGCATGATCGCGAGCGGCGGCGTGGGGCCGCGCGGGCGGCTGATCTCGCAGAAGAGCTTCGAGCTGTTCACCACTTCGCACATCCTCACGGGCCCCGAGGGCGGTGGTCCGGACGTCGGCTACGGCTACGGGCTGTTCATCGACAAGCTCGACGGTCACAGGCTCGTGCGCCACACCGGTGGCATGGTCTCTTTCGCTTCGTCCATGATGGTGGACGTCGACAGCGGCGTCGCCGCGTTCTCCTCGATCAACGCGATGCAGGGCTATCGCCCTTCACCGGTGATGCTCTACGCGCTGCAGCTGATGAATGCCACGCGCGAGAGCAAGCCACTGCCCGCGGTGCCCGCTTCGGTTTCGCCGACCGCCATCGACGATGCGAAGGACTACGCTGGAACGTTCACGAGCGGCAAGCGCTCGCTGCAGTTCGCGGCGGAGGGCAAGTCGCTGTTCCTCGTCCACGGCGGGGCGCGCGTCGAGCTCGAGGCCGCCGGCGAGCCGGGGCATTTCCTCGTGCTGCACCGGGACTTCAACCGTTACACGCTGGTGTTCGGCCGCAGGAAGGCGGACGACCCGTCGAGCCCGGTCACGGAGGTCTCCTGGGGGCCGGACTGGTACACCAATGCCGCATACGATGGCCCCCGGGAATTCGATGCGCCCAGTGAATGGCAGAGCTATGTCGGCCACTACCGCAACGAGAGTCCGTGGCTCGGCAGCCTGCGCATCGTGCTGCGCAAAGGCGTGCTGCTGGTGGATGGCGTGACGCCGCTCGAGCGGGTCGGCGATGCGTTCTATCTGCGCGATGAGCCGCACAACCCGGAGTGGATCCGCTTCGGCGAGGTGGTCAACGGCCGCTGCATGCGTATCAAGTTCTCGGGCAACGACCTCTGGCGCGTCGCCGCGGCCTGAAGGGCCTCAAGGCACGGCGAGCGGGATCGACGTCGTCTCCTTGACCGCGTTCAGCGCGATCGAGGAGCTCACCGACTGCACGCCCGGGATGCGTGAGAGGTGGTCGAGGAAGAACGCCTCGTAACCTTTGATGTCCTTCGCGACGATGCGCAGCAGAAAGTCCGACTGGCCGACCAGCGTATAGACCTCCAGCACTTCCGGGTGGCCGCGCACGGCTTGCTCGAACCGGGCGAGCGCATCCCGGCCGTGGCTCGCGAGCTTCACGTGCGCGAACACCGTGAGGCTCAGGCCGAGCCGCTCCCGGTCCAGCAGCGCCACGCGCGCCCGGATGATCCCTTCCCGTTCGAGCCTCTGGATACGCCGCCAGCACGTGGCCGTGGCCGTGCCGACCCGCTCGGCGATCTCGGCAGCCGAGAGCGTGGCGTCACCTTGCAACACGTCGAGGATACGGATATCCAGCCGATCGAGGCTGGGGGAGAGATTTTGTTTCATAAAGCGGCAGAATGTGACACGAATTTCTCGTAATGATGGCCGCGGCGTACGAACGATGCAATGATCTCGCGCCGTCGCGGGCGGATACTGCCGCACCTTGTTGATTGGCAAGAAGCCGCCTGCGGCGCTTCTTGCGGACGTCAGCTTCGTTTCCGGCCGCCAAAGGCGCGACTTTGGCGGCCTGTGCCGTAATCAGGAGCCGTTCTGAAATGAGCCCCGCATCACGACTGCACGTCCCGAAGCCCCCCGCGCGTCCGGGCGACCAGCCGGATTTCGCGTACCTCTCCCTCTCTCCCGCCGGCGCCGTGCCGCGTCCCGAGGCCTCGGCGCCTCTCGCCGAGACCCTTCCCCTCGCCACGCAACTGGTGCGCGTGCTCGATGACCAGCATCGCGCGGTCGGACCATGGAATCCGAGGCTCGACGCGGAAACCCTGCGTGCCGGGCTGCGCTGGATGCTGCTCACGCGCATCTATGACGAGCGCATGCTCAAGGCGCATCGCCAGGGTCGCATTTCCTTCTACATGCAGTGCACGGGAGAAGAGGCCGTGGCCGTAGGCGCGGGCCTCGCCCTGGACGCCAGGGACATGGCCTTCCCGAGCTATCGCTGCCAGGGGCTGCATTTCCTGCGCGGCATGGACACCGTGGACCTCATGTGCCAGCTGCTCTCCAACACCCGCGACATGTGCAAGGGCCGCCAGCTGCCGGTGATGTATCACTCCGCGGAAAAGCGCCTCTTCTCCATTTCCGGGAACCTCGCGACGCAGGTGCCGCAGGCGGTGGGCTGGGCGATGGCGGCGGCGATCAAGGGCGAGAAGCACGTGGCCGCCACCTGGCTCGGCGAAGGCTCCACCGCCGAGGCGGACGTGCACTACGCGCAAGTGTTCGCTTCCACGTATCGCGCGCCGGTCATCATCAACATCGTCAACAACCAGTGGGCCATCTCCACGTTCCAGGGGTTCGCGGCGGGCGACAGCCCTTCGTTCGCGGCGCGCGGGCCGGGCTTCGGCATTCCGGGCATCCGGGTCGACGGCAACGATCTCCTCGCCGTGCATGCGGTGACGAGCTGGGCCGCGGAGCGGGCTCGCCAGGGGCTCGGCGCCACGCTCATCGAGCACGTCACGTACCGGGCTTCCGCGCATTCCACCAGCGACGACCCGTCCCGCTACCGGCCGAAGTCGGAGGCCGCGGCGTGGCCGCTCGGTGATCCGCTGGACCGTCTGAAGAAGCATCTCGTCGCGCTCGGCGAGTGGAGCGAGGAGCAGCACGAAGCGCTGGCCGCAGAGCTCGGCGAGCACGTCGGCTCCGCATGGAAGGAAGCGTGCTCCTACGGCACGCTGGGCGAGCAGCCGCGGCTCGATCCGCTCAGCCTGTTCGAGGACGTTTTCGCGGAGATGCCGGAGCACCTTCGCCGTCAGCAGGCGGCGCTCGCACGGGAGCTCGAGCCGAAATGAGCCAGATGAACATGATCCAGGCGCTGAACTCGGCACTGGAGGTCGCGTTGTCGCGCGACGCGTCGGTGGTGGTGCTCGGTGAGGACGTGGGTTATTTCGGTGGCGTGTTCCGCGTCACCGAAGGGCTTCAGAAGCGGCACGGCGAGCATCGGGTGTTCGATACGCCGATCGCGGAAGGCGGCATCGTCGCCGCGGCGCTCGGCATGGCGGTCAACGGGCTGAAGCCGGTCGCGGAGATCCAGTTCGCGGATTACGTGTATCCGGGCTACGACCAGATCGTGAGCGAGGTGGCGCGGCTGCGTTATCGCAGCGGCGGCGCTTTCAGCGCGCCGCTCGTGGTGCGCATGCCTTGCGGCGGCGGCATCCGCGGCGGGCAAACGCATTCCCAGAGCCCCGAAGCGTTGTTCGCTCACGTGTGCGGCGTGAAGGTGGCCATGCCTTCGAACCCGTACGACGCGAAAGGCATGCTGCTCGCGGCCATCGAAGACCCGGACCCGGTGATCTTTCTCGAGCCGAAGCGGCTGTACAACGGACCGTTCGACGGAGATCCTCACAAGCCGGCCACCTCGTGGGCCGGGCACGCGAAGAGCGACGTGCCGGATGGGCACTACATCGTGCCGCTGGGCAGCGCCGAAGTGGTTCGGCCCGGCTCTGCCGTCACGGTGATCGCGTACGGCACGCTGGTCCACGTGGCGCTCGCGACTGCGCAGAAGGTGGGCGTGGACGCAGAGGTGATCGACCTGCGTACGATCTCGCCGCTGGATCTCGACACGATCACGACTTCGGTGAAGAAGACCGGCCGCTGTGTCATCGCCCATGAGGCCACGCGCTTCGCGGGCTTCGGTGCGGAGCTGGTGGCCACGGTGCAGGAAGAATGCTTCTACCACCTCGAGGCGCCGATCCAGCGCGTGGCGGGGTGGGATACGCCCTATCCGCTGGCCTTCGAGTGGGAGTATTTTCCCGGCCAGGCGCGTTTTGCCGCGGCGCTCGAGGCCGCCCTGGAGTCGCGATGAGCCAGCAGGTGTTCAAGCTCCCTGATCTCGGGGAGGGCACGGTTTCCGCGGAGATCGTCGCGTGGCGCGTGGGCGTCGGCGACAGCGTGAAGGAAGACCAGCCGCTGGTGGAAGTCTCTACGGAGAAGGCGGTGGTGGAAGTGCCCGCGCCGGTGACGGGTCGCGTGCTGAGCCTGCACGGCCAGCCGGGCGACACGATTGCGGTGGGCGCGGAGCTGGTGACGTTTGAGACAGGCGCCGGTGCCGGTGCGGGTGAGACTGCCGGCGCGTCGTCGGCGGCAGCGAAGGCGGCGGGCGGCGACAAGCCGGCCGCTGGTGCTTCGAAAGCCGGCGCAGCGAAAGTTGGCGCTTCAGCGGCGGCGGCAGCGGCTGCGGTCGGCGCCGCCAATGGCTCGGCTTCGTCGGGTCGCGTAATGGCTTCGCCCGCGACACGTCGGCGCGCACACGAGGCCGGCATCGATCTCGCGCAGGTGCGGGGTAGTGGTCCCGGCGGTCGCATCGAGCGCGCCGATCTGGCATCCGCCATGGCTGCGCCTGCGGCTGGTGCGAAGCCGGGTCGCCAGGGGCGTGAAGGCGTCGAGGAGATCAAGGTGCTCGGCGTGCGGCGCGTCATCGCTCAACGCATGAGCGAGGCCAAGCGCAACATTCCGCATTTCTCGTATGTCGAGGAAGTGGACATCACCGAGCTCGAAGCGCTGCGCCGGCATCTAAACGGCAAACACGAGAAAGGTGCGCCTTCATTGACGCTGCTGCCTTTCGTTCTCGCCGCGCTGGTGCGCGTGCTCGAGGATTTCCCGCAGTGCAACGCTCATTACGACTCGGCGCGCGACGTGATCATTCGCCACGCGGCGGTGCATGCGGGCATCGCCACGCAGACGCGTGACGGGCTGAAGGTGCCCGTGGTGCGTCATGCCGAAGCGCTTTCGCTGGAGCAGCTGGGCGCGGAGATTCGTCGTGTTTCCACCGCCGCCCGCGACAACACCGCGAAACGGGATGAGCTCGGCGGCTCGACCATCACCGTCACCAGCCTCGGCAAGCTCGGTGGCATCGCTTCGACGCCGGTGATCAATTCGCCGGAAGTAGCCATCATCGGCATCAACCGTGCCGTGGAGCGGCCTGTGGTGGTGAATGGCGCCATCGCCGTGCGGCTGATGATGAACCTGTCGTCCTCGTTCGATCATCGCTTCGTCGACGGCTTCGACGCGGCCGCGATGATCCAGGCGCTGAAGGAGCGGCTGGAGCATCCGGCGACGATCTTCACGTAGTCCTGGTCGAATGCAGGAACGCGAAAACCAACGCCATGACGCCCGTGACGTAGCAGGTCATCACCCAGAGCGAGAGATGCTCGATGGCCTGTGTGACTGAATCGGCCTTTTCAGCGAGTCGCCGCACCTCCTCGCGCAGCGAGCCGATCTCGTGGCTCATGCGGCTCACATCCATTTGAGCCCCCGGGCAATGAGATAGAACAGGCCGGTCCCCATTCCGATGTAGAAGCCGATCGCCCACTTCGTGAATCTGGCGAAGCTCTTCTCCAGGCTCACATTCAGATCGGAAATGTCCTTGCGCATGAGATCGGTCTTGTCGGACTGCTTGTCGATCCTGCCGGAGAGGTCCTTGCGCACGTCGTCGATCCTGACCGAGAGGTCGCTGTGCACGCACTCGATCCTGCCGGAGAGGTTGCCATGCACGCCGTCGATCCTGACTGAGAGATCGCTGCGCACGCCCTCGATCCTGACCGAGAGGTTGCCATGCACGCCATCGATCCTGCCGGAGAGGCTGCTATGAACGCCGTCGATCCTGCCGGAGAGGTTGCTATGCACGCCCTCGATCTTGTCCGTGAGCTCGTGGCGCACCTCCTCAACCTTGCCTGAGAGCTCACTGCGCACCTCATCGATCCTCGTCGAGAGGTCTTTGCGCACCCCGTCGATCTTCACGGAAAGGTCGTTGCGTACCCCGTCGATCCTGGTGGAAAGGTCGTTGCGCGCGCCATCGACCTTGTCGTCCACACGGATGATGCCCTGCCGCAGCTCACGGATGTCGGTCTTCATCTCCAGCATGCTCGAGCGCATGTTGGCGACTTCCGAGGCGACCTGGGAGAAGGTTGTTTCCACGGAGTCCTCCGGTTCCTGTTTCATCGCGGCCCATCCCATGCCGTCGGAGCCTCTTGCGAAGATGGATTTTCTGCGGGGCATGGTACTCAATTTTCTGCCGCTGAAAATAGGATTTTCGGGTTCAGGATTTGCTCTGAACACATTGTTTTAGCGAGGGAATTTTGCTGTCGGAATCGCGTGCCGAAACCCACGCCTAAATCCGTGTGGAAGCGCGCGGTGGAACGCCGCGCGGTCTGTCACTCGTGATCGTAAGAATGCAGCCGGATCCGAAAATCGCGCGACCCAGCAAGCCGCAACCCGAAGAGGAGGGCGGCAGCTCTCATGCCCGTGCGCTCACCCGGCTGATCGAGGAGCACAACCGGGCTCTCCACGCTTTTCTGATGACCCGCGTGCGCGACGAGCACGAAGCTCGCGAGGTGGCGCAGGAAGCCTACGTGCAGCTGCTGCAGCTCGATGAGCCGGGCGCCATCAATTTCCTGCGCGCCTATCTGTTCCGCACGGCTGCGAACATCGCCATCAACCGTGCCAGGCAGCGTCGCACCCGGGATGCGCTGGATCAAAGGAAAGTCGCCGAGCCGCTCGTCGACCGGCTCACGCCGGACCGCTGGGCGCTCGCGGCCGAGGATCTCGAGGTGTTTCAGCGGGCTCTCCTCGAGCTCTCACCGAAATGCCGCCGCGCCTTCGTGCTGCATCGCTTCAACGAATGGAGCCAGGCGCGGATCGCGCGCGAGCTCGGCATCCAGGAGCGCATGGTCCGGCATTACCTCATGCAGGCAGGCATCTATTGCAAGCTGCGCATCCGGGGCTGCTCGCCGGCCGAAGCGAAAGCGCGGGTGAGCAAGTGAAGGAGGCCGCCATGGACAGGTCGCCGGGAATCGACGAGCTCGCCACCGCATGGGGCTGGGTGCTGCGCCTGCGCGAAGATCAGGCTTCGGCCGAAGACCTGGCCGCGTGGCTGCAGTGGTACGAGGCGGACGAGCGCCACAAGCAGGCCTTCGAAGAAATGCAGGCGTTGTGGCACGGCGCGGGCGAGCTGGACGTGGAGACATTGTCGGGCGTGAGTCGGGCCTGTCCGGACACTGCGCGAGCCGTCCGCGCCTCTGCGCGGCGCGCTCCGAAGTGGATGGGAATCGCTTTCGCCCTGGCGGCCTCCGTCGTGGCGCTCGCGCTGGTCATCGGGGAGTGGCGCAGCCTCGGGCCCCACCGAACGCAGCCCACCGCAGTGGTTCGTGAAACCCAGCTTTCCGACGGCTCGCGCGTGGAGCTCGCTTCGCGTTCCATCGTCACGGCTCACTACACCGAAAAGGAGCGTGTGCTCGACATGCAGGGCACCGCCGGAGAGGCGTATTTCTCCGTGGCCCGCAATTCTTCGCGCCCATTCATCGTCAAGGTCGGCGCGATGCGCGTGCGTGCGCTCGGCACGGCTTTCAACATCCGCCGGGCGAACGAGCGGGTGGTGGTGACGGTCACCGAAGGGCTCGTCGAGATCTATTCCCCGGATGGCACGGGCGATGCCGCGATGACCCGAATGCGTCTCGCCGCCGGGCAGCGGATGACGCTCGATCTCGGCAGCCGACGCGCGAAGGTCACTTCCGCCGACGCCGGCAACGCGCTCGCCTGGCAGCAGGGCAAGCTCGAGTATCTCAACGAGCCGCTGACGTCCGTCGTCGCCGACGTGAATCGCTACACCAGGCGCCGGGTCGAGATCGGCGATGAGGCCGCCGGCCGCATCCTGGTGACCGGCACGGTATTCACGCACGATGTCGACGGCTGGATCGAAGCGTTGCCGCGCGTCTTCCCGGTGACGCTGAGCGATCGCGACGACGGCACGCTGCTGCTGAGGCGGCGCGAACGCTGATTCTTCACCGGAGTATTGCCGGTCTCGAGGTTTCGTTTGTCTTTCTCCGGAACCGTGAACGAGGGGAGACCAGAATGCCATCGCCTCTGATTGCGCGCGCCGTGAGGCGCCACCTGCGGCGTCCCGTCTGCGCCGCTGCATCGCTGCTGGCCGTTGCGGGCGCCGTGCGCGCCGAGAGCCAGGGACTGGCGCGCACCATCATGGTGGACATCGGGCCGCAGAAAGTTTCGACCGCGCTCCTCGAGCTCTCGCGCCAGGCGGAGATCCAGGTTCTCATGCCAGGCCTCGTCGCCGACGAGCGCGCTACGCAGGGCGTGCACGGCCGGATGTCGGTCGGCGAAGCGCTGACGCGGCTGCTCGAGGGGACCTCGCTCAAATACCGCATCGCGGGCGATAACATCATCGGCATCGAAGTCGTCGGCAGCGAAGGGCAGCCAGTCGAGTCCGGGGCGCTTTCCCGGGAGGGCGCCGACCGGCTGCGCCTCGCCGATGGATCCTTCCGCCTGGCGCAGAACGCGCCCACGGACGCTGCGCAGTCCGGTGCGAAGTCGTCGGACGACACGCTCCAGGAAGTGGTGGTGACCTCGAAGATCCTGTTCCGCGAGAACGACGCCTTCGGCGCGACGAAGATGGGCATTCCGCTCAAGGACACGCCGCAGTCCATCACCGTGGTGACCTCGGACGTCATCGACTTCGCGGGCATGCGCACTTTCAACGATTTCTACAAGGTGGACGCGGACGGTGGCACCTCGCACGCCATCGACGGCTTCCCGCGCAACTACTATCGCGGCTTTCGCCAGCAGGGCGAGAACGCGATCCGCGTGGACGGCTTCCGTATGCCGGGCAACATCGACCTCGACTTCGCGACCTTCGACCGTTTCGAGGTCATCAAGGGGCCCACCTCCACGCTCTACGGCCAGAACTCCATCGGCGGCACCCTGAACGCGGTCTCGAAGCTGCCCCAGGACCGTTTCGGCATGGAGCTCGGCCTCGAGGGCGGGCAGTTCGACGACTATCGGGGGGACGTGGACCTCACCGGCCCGTTCCGCGCGGGCAGCGCCTGGTCCTACCGCCTCGTCGGCGCGTACGAGGACGAGCAGTCCTTCCTGGATTTCGCGAACGAGGACCTGGCGCTGCTCAGCCCTTCCATCCAGTTTCAGCCGGACGATTCCACGCGATTCGTGCTGCGCGCCATCTATCAGAAGTCCGACAAGCGGATCCATTTCGCACCTTCCCTGCAGCTCGGCGGCACCGGCGACAGCGCGGTGGAGAGCCTCGAGGAGCGCGTGGCGAACGAGGGCCTGAAGGATCCGGACGTCCCGCGCTCGCGTTTCTTCGGCATGCCGTGGAACGAGACGCACATCGAGGCGAAGTTCGTGCAGTTCCAGGGAGAGCACCGGTTCGACAATCACTGGACGCTGCGCGGGCATCTCCAGCACAACGACGTGCGGTACCGCTCGAACGCGCTGTTCGTGCAGGGCCCGTTCGATCAGGACGGGTTCGCCTACTTCACCTCGGTGTACGGCCAGGACACCGACGACAGCCTGTACGGGGCGGAGCTCAATCTCTTCGGCGACTTCGAGGCCTTCGGCCGCAGGCATACGCTGTTCTTCGGCGTCGACTACAACCGCATCGAGAGCACCTCGCGGCTCGGCGTCACCGCGACCTCCGTGGGCTTCGCGGACTCGGTGTTCAACATGTTCACGCCGGACTACGCCTCGGTCCCGCCGTACGACCGCCTGGACGACTACGACTATCTCTACGACTTCAAGGGCGAGACCGCGCTCTTCGGCGGCACGGTGCAGCTCATCACCCGGCCGACCGATCGGCTCTCGCTGCTGCTCGGCGCCCGGTACTCGGTGGACACGGTGAAGGATCGCGAGCGGGTCGGTCCGCCCACGGGCGAAGGCAACGTGGACACGGTGCCTTTCCAGACCTCGGCGGATGCCATCTTCCATCAGATCGTCTACCAGGCGGGGCTCACCTACGCGATCACCCCTTCGACGAACCTCTATGCGAGCTTCGGCCAGACCTTCGAGCCGGGCACCGACCGGCGCATCGACGAGTCCGATCCGGACGGACCGGGCATCCTCATCCAGCCCGAGCGCGGGCGCAACCACGAGATCGGCTTCAAGGCCGATCTGTCGCGCGAGCTGTCGATCACCGGCGCCGTGTTCGACATGGAGCGCACCAACATCTCGCAGGCGGATCGCGACAATCCCGGCTTCAGCGTGGCGCTCGGCACGCAGCGCAGCCGGGGCGTCGAGCTCGGCATGCAGGGGCAGCTGCTGCCGCCGCTCAGTCTGCTGGTGTCCGTGGCCTATCTCGACGCGAAGTTCATCCAGGGCGAGTTCAAGGGATTGACGCCGGAGAATGCTCCGCGCTTCGGGCTGTCCGCCTTCGCGAGCTACGAGCTCCTGCAGGGCGGCCTCAAGGGCCTGGGCTTCGGCCTCGGCGTCGTGCACAAGGCCGGTCGCAAGACCTTCGACAGCGACTGGGCATCCGATGGCCTGCGCTACCAATACGACTTCGGAGACTTCACCGAGGTGGATGCGCGCATCTTCTACAGCCGCGACCGCTGGAGCTACGCGATCTCCGCGACCAACCTCTTCGATGAGAAATACTATTCGCCGACGTTCACGGATCTGGATTTCGCGACGCACGTCAATCCACCGCGCACCATACGCGCGAGCGTACGCTACAAGTTCTGAGGCGGGTCGGCGGTGCCGGGCGGGCCGTCGGCGCCGACCGGCGCGGCGTATCGATATCCGCGTTCCTCGAGCACGCGCACCAGAGGCGCCAGGTGCCTTTCGTAATTGCGCCACCGTCCGATGGAGCTCGAGTAAATGGGTTGCCGCACCTGCCAGCGGCTCGGCGTCATCACGGTGCGGTCCGCTTCCTGGAAATTGAGGCAGGCATCGTCCCAGGGCAGGCCGCAATGCGCGACCAGGGCGCGGCTGCCCGCTTCCTGATCCGCGATCAGCTCCTCGTAGCGCTGCTCGTAGAGCGGCAACGGCAGCACCTCGCGCCAGTGCGCCATCAACCGCTCGTACTGGAGGTAATACCGGCCGATGCTCTCTACGTCCGTGGTGAAGTCGCGCGAGAGCCGGAAGAGCTCGATGAAGCAGGAGAGCCCGGAGTCGAGCGGATCCCGCCGGCAATGGATCACCCGGGCATTGGGGAACAGCGTGGCGATGAGGCCGAGATGGGTGAAGTTCACGGGAAGCTTGTCCGTGATGCGCAGCGCTTCCGCCGGCGCGAGTGCCTCGGCCGTCTCGAGATAGCGCTGCGCGAGGCTCGCGACTTCCTCCGCGTTCAGCTGCGTGATGCGCTGCGGATAGTCCGGCCGCAGGCTCTTGGCAATGTCGGGAATGCCCTGCAGCTCGCCGGCGCCGAAGATCGCCGGATGGCTCGCGAGAATCTGCTCCGTGAGCGTGGTGCCCGAGCGCGGCATGCCGACGATGAAGACCGGTCGCTGCGATTCCGAGCCGCCGCGCCGAAGATTCCTGAAGTAGTCCGCCGAGAAAGTCTCGATGACGCGGTCGAAATAAGCGGCGACCGCGCTTTCCTCGAACGGCCCGCTCATGCGGCGCACGACGGCCTTGGCTGCACGGAAGTGCGCGAAGGCCTCGTCGAACCGCTGCTGCCGGTCGTAATACTTTCCCAGGCCGTGATGCAGCTTCACGCGGTCTTCGTCCGGCACGTCCGGCCTGGCGACGCGGCGCTCCGCTTCGTCTACGGTCTGCGCATCCGGCCGGTAGGAGCGGATGGAGATCAGGTTGGCCAGCGACTTCACGTGCCCGGGCTGCAGCCGCTGCACTTCGCGATAGTGTTCGATGGCTTCCTCGAAGCGCCCCTTCTGCTCGAGGAGCACGCCGAGATTGTGGCGCGAAGGCACGTGGTCCGGCTGGATCCCGAGCGCGCGCTCGAACAGCTGCAGCGCTTCGTCATAGGACGCGTTGTCCTTGAGGGCGTTGGCGAGATTGTAGGTGCTGTTGATGGTGCGCGGATCGAGCTCGAGCGCCCGCCGGTAGAGCTCGATGGCCCGCTCGCGCTCGCCGTTCAGCGCCAGCACGTTGGCCAGGTTGTTGATGGAGTCGATGTGCTGCGGATCCACCTCGAGCGCGCTCGAAGCATGCGGATGGCTTCGCGCGCGTTCTTCTGCGAGAGCACGATCTGTCCGAGAGGTTGTGGGCGCGGCGTCCTTCGGATCCAGGCGGATGGAGCGGCGCAGCAGCTCCACGGCGCGAGCGGTGTGGCCCGTTTGCTGCGCGACCAGGCCGAGATAGTGCAGCGCGGTGGGATGGTCCGGCAGCTGCGCGAGCACCTGGCGATACACGTGGTAGGCCGCCTCGATCTCGCCCCTCTTGTGGCGCTCCAGCGCGTCGCGCAGCAGGCGGTCGGCTTCAGCTTTCGTCATGGCGGCTAGTGTAGCGGGTGGGATTCGGCTCCGGGCGCGGCGTGCCATAGCGGAAATTTGCGGCCTCCCGGGCGTAAAGAGTGCGATCGCCTGCGCCGGCACCCGTAGCCTTGCAGGCTTGCCGGCCTGGAGCTCGCTCGCCCATGACACATTCTTCCAAGCTTCGTTCGCGCGGATGGCCGCCCTTCGTTCTGTGCCTGGTCAGTGCCTGCGGCATTGCGTTGGCCGCGAGGGTGACGGCAGCACCCGCATCAGCGGCAAACGAATCGGTCGCACCGACACAGAGCGTGGAGCCGCTGCTGAAGCGGGCGCGCGGCACGCAGCTCACGGAGAGCGTGCCGGCCCCCGAGACGGTGCTCGGATTCACGCCCGGCGAGCGGCCGGTGCGCCACCACGAGGCCGTGGCGTACTACGAGGCGCTGGCGTCGACCTCCGACCGCGTGAAGATACGGGACTACGGCCGTACCTCCGAGGGGCGCAGGCTCTTCGTCGTCATCGTTTCCGCGCCGGAGAACCTGGCCCGGCTCGAGACCATCCAGTCGCAGAAGCGCCAGCTCGGTGACGAGGCGCCTGCGGAAGGCACGGCGAGGAGCCTCATCGCGAATCTGCCGGCGACGGCATGGATGGGCTATGGCATCCACGGCGACGAGATCTCCGGCCCGGACGCTGCGATCGAGCTCGCCTACCGGCTCGCCGCCGGCACCGACGAGGGCACGCAGAAGCTGCTGCGCAACGTCATCGTGCACCTGGACCCGATGTTCAACGCGGACGGCCGCGAGCGCTCCCTGGCGCATACCTCGGCCTTCCGGCGGCTCACGCCCAACGAGGACACCCAGGACCTGTCCCACTTCGCCTTCTGGCCTTCCGGGCGGGGTAATCATTATCTCTTCGATCTCAACCGGGACGCGCTCTACACCGTGCAGCAGGAGGCGCGCTCGCGCGTCGCCGCCATCCTCGATGCGCGCCCGCAATTCATGATCGACGCCCACGAGATGGAGTCCGACCACACCTTCCTGTTCGCCGTGCCGGCCGAGCCGCTCAATCCGCTGTTGCCGGCGAGCGTGCACCAGTCCTGGCGGGAGCTCGCCGCGGACCATGCGGCGGCTTTCGATCGGGATGGCACGAGCTACTACTCGCGTTCCTGGAACGAAGATTTCTATCCGGGATATTTCGACATCTGGCCGGCCTATCTCGGCGCGGTGCCGATGATCTACGAGCAGGCGGCCACGGCGGGCACGACGCTGAAGCTCCCCAACGGGCTGCGCCGCAGCTACGCAGAGAGCGTCGAGCATCAGTTGCGAAGCTCGCTGGCGAATCTGCAGACGGTCGCGAACGGCCGCGAGGCCTTCCTCTCGCGATGGGCGCAGGAGCGCCGAAAAGCGTCGCAAGGCGGCGGTTCAGCGCGTCAGGCGTGGCTCATCCTTCCCGGGGATGCTTACAAGACGAAGCAGGCTGCCACCACCCTGCGCGCGCAGGGGCTCACGGTGGAGGTATTGCGGAGCGCGGTGAAGGCGTCCGATCTGCACTCCACCTGGGACGCGGAGGGCCGTTCGCTGTCGCTGCCGGCGGGCACGCTGCTCGTTCGTGCCGCGCAACCGCTCGGCGCGCTCGCACACAACCTTCTCGATCTGCACGTGCCGATGCCGGCGGACTTCCTGAAGCACGAGCGGAGGGGGCTGGATCTCGACGGGAACTCCCTGCTGTACGACACCACCGCATGGTCCCTGCCTCATGCGTACGCGGCAGATGTGCTGTGGTCCGGTCGCGTGCCCGCCGGAGACTGGCGAGTGCTGAATGACGCGTCGGAGGCGGTGGCGGCGGCTCCCGAGGTCGTCGACGGCCGTTATGGCTATCTCTATCGCGATCCTTCGCTTTTCGCCACGGCCCGGTTGCTCGAGCGCGGGGTGAAGGTGCGCGTGGCGCGCAAACCATTCACGCAGGGCGGCACCTCATACGAGCGCGGCACCTTCCTCATCCGCAACGACGATCAGGAAAGCGCCGTGATCGAAGCGCTCCGTGCAGAACAGAAGGTGAGCGGAGCGTCGTTCGTCGCATTGGGCAGCGCGCGTATCCTCGAAGGTCCGGACCTGGGCGACGAAGCCTTCCAGCTGCTCACGGCGCCGCGGATCGCCGTCATCGCCGGCGCGGGCACGGAAAGCCTGAACGTCGGCGCGATGATGCATCTCTTCGATTCCTCGATCGGGGTGCCTTTCACACTGCTCGATCTCGACCGTCTCGGCGACGCGGATCTCTCCGGCTACAACGTCATCGTGATGCCGGACGTCGACGACGAAGGTACGGTCGCCGCGCTGCTCAAGGCGGATCGACTGGACGCGCTCAAACGGTGGGTGGAAGGCGGTGGCACGCTCGTTGCGCTGCGCGGCGGAGCAGACGTGCTGGCGGGGTCGGGGTGGACCACGTCGAAGCTGCGCCAGGACGTCATCGAGAAATATCCGCCGCTGATGTTCGGACGCACGGCTGAGGCTGTTTTCGCCCAGGATTTCGTACGGGCCGCGGGCGCGTCGGGACTCGATGCGCCGGCCAGTGCGAAGGACGAGGGAACCACGCTGCCCGTCATTTCGCCTGCCGCGCAGCCCTTCCTGAATGCGACGGCCGCGAAGCCTTTCGTGTTTCCAGCCACGGCGCCCACGCTGGAGAAGTGGCTGGAGGGCGCTCCGGCAGCCGATGCGTTGAAGGCGGAAGCGGGGCGGCTGCTGCGGCGATATCTGCCGCACGGCTCGTACCTGAGCGTGGAGCTGAAGCCCACCCACTGGCTGGCTTTCGGCGTTCCGTCGCGCATTCCTTCGATGTTCCGCGAGTCGGAGGCATTGATCGCCGATGGCGACGTCGAGGCGATCGGTCGTTACGCCGAGCCGAGACGGCTCGCCTTGTCTGGGCTGGTATGGCCCGAGGCCGTGGGCTACATCGCGGGCACCGCGCATCTGGTACGCGAGAAGCACGGCGCCGGGCAGGTGATCCTGTTCGCGAATGACCCCGTGTTCCGCGGGTATTCGCTGGGCACCCAGCGGCTGTTCCTGAACGCGACCGTGCTCGGGCCGGCGTTCCGATAGCGAAGCAGGTAGCTGGAGGCGTCAGGCTGCCGTCAGCGGTCGCTGATAACCTGCGGCGCGGTCCAGTACCCACACGCGCCATCCTGCGCGGAAGGAACGAGAAAGTGTCCCAAGCATCCCTGAAGAAAGCCGCGCTGCTCGCGGTCACCGCTGCCGTGGCAGCGGGCCTCGCCGGCGCGAAAGAGGCCGGTTACTCCGTGGTCGACAAGTTCGGCGGTCCCGACGGCGGCTACGACTACATCTCGGTCGACAGCGCGAAGCAGCGCGTGTTCGTCGGCCGCAGCGACGGAGTGATGACCATCGACCTCGCGACCCGCAAAGTCACGCCGGTGTTCGTGAAGGCCGACGACGTCGCCGCGGTGCTCATCATCACCGGCACCGACCTCATGCTCTCCACCAATGGCGGCAGCAACAACGCGACGCTGTTCGACCGCAACACCGGCAAGGTGAAGGCTGTCATCCCGACCGGTGAGGAGCCGGACGGCGCGCTGTACGACGAGCGCACCGGCCTCGCGTTCGTCATGAACAGCGGCATGAAGAGGACGTCACGCTCATCGACATCAAGAAGGCCGCGCCGGTCGCCACGATTCCCGTGCACGGCACGCCCGAAGCCGCCGCCGTCGACGGCAAGGGTCGGCTGTACGTGAACATCGAGGACAAGGCGGAAGTGGCCGTCATCGACATCGCCTCGCGCAAGGTCGTGGCGAACCACAAGCTGCCGGGCTGCGAAGAGCCGACCGGCCTCGCGTTCGATTCCGTGAGCGGGAGCTCATCTCCGCGTGCCACAACGGCACCGCGAAGCTGATCGATGCGAAGAGCGGCTCGGACAAGGGCAGCGTCGCCATCGGCGAAGGCGCGGACGGCGCCCTGTTCGATGCCCAGCGCCGGCTCGCCTACGTGTCGTGCATGGACGGCACGCTCCATCTTTCCGCTCGGCAACGACGGCAAGGCAGGGCGGTCGCCAGGGTGAAGACGGCCGTTGGCGCCCGCACCCAGGCGCTGGACCCCAAGACGGGTCGCGTGTACCTGCCTCGCGCGGACTACAAAGCCGCAGCGGACGGCAAGCGCACTCGCGTGCCGGGTACGTTCGAGGTGCTGGTCGTATCGCCTTGAAGAACTGGGGTCAGGTCTTGCATTTGCAAGACCTGACCCCGTCTCTATCTCAATGCGGCTTGTGAGTGGCGAGCGCCAGCCGCTGCTCCACTTTTCCGGTGCCCAGCACCAGATTCGCCACGTGCTTGCCCACTGCCGGGCCGTGCTTGAACCCGTGTCCGCTGCCGCCGCCGGCAATCCACACGTTCTGCCACGTCGGATGGCGGTCGATGATGAGGTCGCCGTTGTCGCTGTTCTCGTACTGGCACACCCGCGTCTCCGACAGCGGGCGCTTCGCAATGGCAGGAAAGCGGCGTGAAAGATAGGCGCGCACGTCCGCCAGCGCCTGGTCGCCGATGCGGCGGTCCATCGTATCGGGATCGACGCGGGGGCCGTGCGCATCGAGCGCGACCTTGAAGCCGCGATGCTCGATGCTGGGAAAGCCGTAGTGCAGGTCCTTGCTGCTCATGTCCACCCATGCGGGCATGTGCGGATCCTCAAGCGGGCGTCGCCGGCTTCCGGGCGCGAAGAACACGTCCTGCCGGCTCGGCACGATGCGGGCACCGACCACTTCCGGAAACAGCCTGGGCAGCCAGGGACCGCAGGCGAATACGAAGCGGTCCGCGTGCAGCGTCTCGTTCGAGAGACCGTCCGCCGCGCTCGTCTCTCCCGGGCTGGTCCCGGCGATCGCCTCGAGCGCCGGCCGCCGGCACGCGGCGGCGAGACGGCGAACTGCCGATACCGGCCGCCGGCCTTCTCCAATTCCGTCACCAGAGTCTGTACGCCACGGCGCGCCATCAGCGCGCCCATGGTCGGCTGCAGCACGCCGACCTCGATGCCGGTGAAGTCGATCTGCGGCCAGCGCTTCTTCATCTCCGGCACGCCCAGCTTCTCGATCGGGATGCCGAGACTGCGCTGCAGCGCCATGCTGCGCGCGATCTCCTCGACGTCCTCAGGGTAGATGTAGAGCGCACCGACTTGATGGAAGATGGAAGCTCGCTGGACGCTTCGAGAGCGCCTGCCATTCGGCCAGCGACTCCCATGCCCGCGCGTGTAGAGCGGATCCCCGCCGTACTCGGTTCGGATGAGCCGCGTCTCGCCGCCCGATGAAGCCCGCGAGTGCGAGGGCCCCCACGCGTCCACCAGCAGCACGGATTGGCCCCGCTTCTGCAGATTCCACGCCGTCCACGCGCCGAACACGCCGGCGCCCACGACGATGACATCCACCTTGTCGTTGCCGGCCGCGGCGCGCGTCACGTCGGGCAGGGCGGCGAGCGCGCTGGCACCGGCCATGCCGGCAAGCATTCCGCGTCGTGAGATCATCCCGGCTCCCTTGAGCGCCTGAGGCCCGCGACCGCCGCGTAGGCGAGCGAGAAGAGGGCGGTGAGGATCAGCCCGGCCCACAGCTGTGGCCGCAGGTCCGGCTGGAATGCCATCGAGAGCAGCACGCCGGCGATGGCGGCGATGACCGCGTAGCTGCTCGCCGGGAAGAGCCAGGCGCGGAACGTGAGCCGCTCGGGCGCTTCGCGCTCGATGCGGCGGCGATGGCGGATCTGCGCGAGGCTCAGCATCAGGTAGATCGCGAGCATCACCGTGCCGGAGGCGTTCGCCAGGAACGAGAAGATGGCGGTGGGGAAATAGATGGAGCCCACCAGCGCGGTGCAGGCGACGAGGCTGCCGATGAGCACGGCCCGGACGGGCACGCCGCGATCGTTGGTCTGCACGAGCCACTTCGGCGCATCCGACTTGGCGGCGAGCACGAAGAGCACGCGCGACGACACATAGAACCCCGCGTTGATGCAGGACAGCGCCGCCACCAGCACGATGCCGTTCATGATCTGCGACACCCACGGGATGCCGATGCGCGCGAGCGCCATGCCGAACGCCGAATCGCCCGGGTGGATCGACGACCAGGGGATGATCGCCACCACCATGAACATCGAGAGCACGAAGAACAGCATGATGCGCAGGATCAGCGTGGTGGTGAGCTTCGCGATGGCGCGGCCCGGCTCGTGCGATTCCGCGGCGGCGACGGTCACGATTTCCGCGCCCACGAGCGCGAAGACCACGGTGGTGATGCCGGCGAAGACGGCGCCGATCCCGAACGGCGCGAAGCCTCCCGAGCCGAAGAGGTTGGCCTGAGCCGCCGGCGGCGTCGCGGTGAAGCCGAACAGGTGCGCGGCACCCAGCAGCAGGAACACGACGAGCGCGATGACCTTGATGGTGGAGAGCACGAACTCCGCCTCGCCGAAGGCGCGCGCCGACATGAGGTTGATGCCGGTCAGGAGGATGAGGAGGCCGAAGCCCATCTGCCACAGCGGCAGGTCGACCCAGAGGCGCAGGATGGAAGCGCCGGCCAGTGCCTCGACCGCCAGCGCGAGCACCCAGAAGTACCAGTAGAGCCAGCCGCTCGTGAAGCCGGCCCAGGAGCCGAGGCCCATGCGGATGTATTCGGTGAACGAGCCGGCTTCCGGCGACACCGCGGCCATCTCCGCGAGCATGCGCATCACGAAGAGCACCAGCACGCCGGCGAGCACGTAGCTCACCACGATGGCCGGGCCCACCGCCGCGATCGCCGCGCTGCTCTGGATGAACAGGCCCGAGCCGAGGATGCCGCCGATGGAGATCATCGCGATGTGCCGCGATTTCAGGCTCTTGCGCAGGGCGGACACGGGGGTGGGATCGTGCGCTTCGGCCATTGTAGAAGTTTTTTCAGGAATGGGGTTTGACGCTCTCATTGTCATAGAAGTAATATTTTTATGCAATCGAGGCGGACTCGCGGGAGCGGCGGCAGCATGCGCACTTTAATCGCTTTTCTGCTCGCTTCCTGCGTATGGCGCGTGGCCTGCGCCGCGCCGCAGCTGGTGACGGGCGATGGTCTCGAGCCGTTGCCCGGCGATACCCGTCCGATCCACTACCGCATCTCTGCCGCTCCCGATGCTTCCGCGGAACGCTTCGAGGCCACCGCGCAGCTCGACTTCGAAGTGCTGAAGCCCACGGCCCGCGTCACGGTGAATGCGCTGGAGCTCGAGATCACCGAGGCGCGGCTCGCCGACGGCAGCGCTGCGAAGATCGTGAAGGACGAGGCGCGCCAGCGCGTCGCCTTCGAGCTCGCGAAGCCGCTTTCCGTGGGAAAGCACAGGCTCGTCGTGAAGTATTCCGGCCGCATCTACGACAACGTGGGCGGCGTGTTCCGCGTGCGCTATCCGACGGCGGAAGGCAAGACCGGACAGATGCTGTTCACGCATCTGTGCTGCATCGGCACCGCGCGCCGCTTCGCGCCGATGTGGGATCAGCCGAATTTGAAAGCGGTATTCGAGATCGAGCTCACCGTGCGCAAGGGTCTCACCGCCATCTCCAACATGCCGGTGGCGCGCAGCACGGACGCGCCGGGCGGCCGTACGCGGGTGGAGTTCGCCGCGTCTCCGAAGATGAGCTCGTACCTGCTGTTCTTCGCGGTGGGCGAGTTCGACCGGATCACGCGCACGGTGGACGGCACCGAGCTCGGCGTCGTGCTGCAGAAAGGCAAGGGCGAGAAAGGCCGCTTCGCGCTGGACGCGACGGCGGACGCCATCGGCTACTACAACGAATATTTCGGCGTGCGCTACCCGCTGCCGAAGCTCGATTCGGTGGGCATGCCGGGCGCCGGCAACTTCGGGGCGATGGAGAACTGGGGCGCCATCTTCTATTTCGAGCCGTTCATCGTGCTCGATCCGCGGCTCTCCACCGAGAAGGACGCACAGACGGTCTACGAAGTGGTCACTCACGAGGTGGCGCACCAGTGGTTCGGCAACCTCGTCACCATGGAGTGGTGGGACGATCTGTGGCTCAACGAAGGCTTCGCCTCGTGGATGGCCTCCAAGATCGGAGACCGCTTCCATCCCGAATGGAAGGTGTGGCTGAACGCGGCGAGCAGCCGCGAGCGCGCCATGCGGCTCGATGCCAGCGTGACCACCCATCCGATCATCCGGCAGGTGAAGACGCTCGAGGAGGCGGAGCTCGCATTCGACGAGATCACCTACGAGAAAGGCAGCGCGGTCATCCGCATGATCGAGGGCTGGGTGGGGGAGGAGCCGTTCCGCAACGCCATCCGCGCTCACATACGCAACCACGCGTACGGCAATGCGGTCACCGCCGATCTGGTCCGCGAGCTGGACAAGGTCTCGCCGCGGCCCGTGGCTGCGATCGCGCACGATTTCACCGAGCAGGCGGGCGTGCCGCTCATCGAAGTGCTGTCCACGAGCTGTGTGCCGGGAGCGAAATCCACCACGGTAACTCTGCGGCAGCGTCGATTCGGGCTGGATGAGGTTTCGCGGCAGCAGCGCGAATGGAACGTGCCCGTGACGGCAGTCGTCGTCGGCTCGTCGGCTGCAGCGGGTACGGCTGTGGGTGCGGCTGCGGCCGCGACAAGCTCGGGGGCGGGCCGCCCGAGCCCTTCCGGCATCGCGCATCAACTCGTCCGCGGCGAGCGACCGGCCAAACTCGAGGTGCCAGGCTGCGGGCCCGTGAAGATCAACGCGGGCGAGACCGGCTATTTCCGCACGCTGTACGATGCGGCGTCGCTCGCTGCGCTGCAGGCGAGCTATTCAAAGCTCGCAGTCGCGGACCAGCTCGGGCTGCTCAAGGACAACCGCGGGCTGGCCGAGGGCGGCTACGTCTCCTACGCCACTTATTTCGACTTCGCCGACGCGCTGCCCGCCGGCGCCGATCCGCTGCTGTTCGTCGACTTCGCCGAGACGGTGCGGGATCTCTACCGGCTGTACGAAGGGCTGCCGGCCCGCGCGGCGTTCCGATCGTTCGCGCAGAGCCGATTCCAGCCGTTGCTGGGCACGGTGGGCTGGGTCGCCAGGCCGGGTGAGCCCGCCAACACGGCGCAGCTGCGCGACACGCTCATAGGCATGCTCGCGGAAGTGGGCGATGAGGCCACCCTCGCCGAGGCGAAGCGCCGGTTCGTCGGAGCGGACAAAGATCCTTCGCTCGTGCCCGGCGCAGTGCGCCAGGCCATCGTCGGTGCGGTGGGCGCGGGGGCGGATGCCGTGACGTTCGACGATCTCAGGGGTCGGGCGGCGCGCGCGACGGATTCCGCGGAACAGCGGCTGTACCTGCTCTCCCTCGCTGGAGCGAACGATCCCGCCATCGCCTCGCGCTTTCTCGAGCTCTGCTTCACGGACGCGGTGCCCCATCAGCTCTTCGAGAAGCTGTTCCAGGAGGTCGCCAGGCACCATCCGGTGCTGGCGTTCCGCTTCGCGGCCGAGCGCTACGACCGGATCGCGGCCCGCTCGGGCGAGTTCGCGCCGGCCTTCATGACCACGCTCGCAGACAATGCCGTCGACGCGTCCTTCGTGGACGAGTTCTCGAAGTTCGCTGCGGCGCGGCTCGGCGCCGCGGCGCGCGAGAGCAGCGAGCGCGCCAAGACCAACATCCTCCACCATGACCGGCAGCGTCGTCTCGGCCTCGCGCAGGTGAGCGACTGGCTGCAGAAACGGAAGTAGAGATCCCGACCTCCATGGCCACCTTGCTCGAGCGCGACGCGCGCGTCATCGCCAACATCGGTCGCCTGCGGTTCTGCCCGGTCGCGCTCTCGCGCGGACAGGGCTCGTACCTGTACGAAGAGAACGGCCGCAAGCTGCTCGACCTTTCCGCATCCTGCGGGCCTGCCATCGCCGGCTACGGCCATCCGCAGATCGTCGAGGCCGTCGCGCGCGCGGCGCGTGACATGGCGGGCGCGAGCCTGCTCGCTTATCCCAACGACGAAGCCGTCTCTCTCGCGGAAGACCTGCTGCGCATCACGCCTGGCAAAGGCGAGCGGCGCGTATGGTTCGGCCACTCGGGCTCGGACGCCAACGACTGCGCGGTGCGCGTGCTCGCCGCGGCCACGAAGCGCCAGCGCTTCATCTCATTCATCGGCTCTTACCACGGCAACGTTTCGGGCTCCATGGGCATCAGCGGCCACACCGCGATGACGCACACGCTGCCGCGTCCAGGGCTGGTGCTGCTGCCGTATCCCGATCCGTATCGCGAGGATTTCTCGGCCGACCAGGTGCTGGAGCTGCTCGACTACCAGTTCGCCACCACCTGCCCGCCGGACCAGGTGGCTGCCGTGTTCATCGAGCCGCTCATGTCCGACGGCGGGCTCATCGTGCCGCCGCCGGGATTCCTGAAGGCGTTGCAGGATCGTTGCCGCAAGCACGGCATCCGCGTCGTGGTGGACGAGGTCAAGGTGGGTCTCGGCCGCAGCGGCAGGCTGCACTGCTTCGAGCACGAAGGCCTGGAGCCGGACCTCGTCATCTTCGGCAAGGCGCTCGGCGGTGGGTTGCCGCTCTCGGCCGTCGTCGGGCCGGCGGAGCTGATGAATCATGCGCCGGCCTTCGCGTTGCAGACTACGGCGGGCAACCCTGTCGCCACGGCCGCAGGCCGCGCCGTCCTGAAACTGATCGACAGCGAAGGGCTCACCGGAAAAGCGGAGCGCACCGGCGCTCATCTGCGCCGGGAGCTGCAGGCCGTGGCGCAGAAGCAGGAGATGATCGGCGACGTGCGCGGGCGCGGGCTCGTCGTGGGCATCGAGCTCGTGGCGGATCGTGGCACGAAGGCGCCGGTGCCGGTCACTACCACGGCGAAAGTCATCTACCGCGCCTGGGAGCTGGGCGCGCTGTTTCTCTACGTGGGGCTCAAAGGCAACGTGCTGGAGCTCACTCCGCCGCTCACCCTCACCGAACAGGAAGCTTCGCAAGGCGCGGCGATCATCTCGCAGGCACTGGCCGACGTCGCGGCCGGCAAGGTGTCCGACGAGGCCGTCAAACCGTTCATGATGTGGTGAAGCAATGAAGACCGACTTCTCCGGCCCCGGCCGTTTCAGCACCCGCGCGGCGCTGCTGCTTTTCTCGTCCGCCGTCGCTGCCATGGCTGGCGCCGGCCTTGCCAGGCCCACCGCCGCAGCGACAGCCACGCAAACGCAGCCAGCCAACCCGGCGCGAACGGCCAGCACGAGCCCGCCCGCCGGCTCCGTCCTGCCCATCAACGAGATCCCTGCCGATTTCCAGCCGGTCGCCGGGCTCTTCGACTACGACCGCCGGGAAGTCATGATCCCGATGCGGGACGGCGTGAAGCTCTTCACCGTCATCTGGCGGCCGAAGCAGGCCGCGGGCCCGATGCCCATCGTCATCACGCGCACGCCTTACGACGCGGCGAATCGGCCGGGGTATACGAGTCGTCCGAAGAGTCCCCGCGCTGCTGCCGCCGTGCCATTGCCCGATGCGCCGTTGCTGGAGAACGGCTACGTGCGTGTCTATCAGGACGTGCGTGGCAAGCACGGCTCCGAAGGCAACTACACCATGACTCTGCCGCCGCGCGGCCCGCTGAACTCCGGCAGCGTGGATCAGACGACGGACGCCTGGGACACCATCGACTGGCTGGTGAAGAACGTGCCGGGCAACAACGGGCGCGTCGGCATCATCGGCGTCTCCTACGAAGGCTGGACCAGCCTGATGGCGTTGCTCGAGCCGCATCCGGCCCTCAAGGCGGCGCTGCCCATGAACGCGATGGTGGATGGCTGGATCGGCGACGACTGGTATCACAACGGCGCGCTCAGGCAGTACAGCCTCGAGTACGTCTACCGCCAGACCACCGAGAAGGGCGCGGGCCAGTTTCCCTTCGGCTCCCGTGATGCGTACTCGGCGTATCTCAAAGCGGGCTCGGCCAGCGAGATGGCGCGCTCGCGCGGCATGGATCGGCTGCCGGCCTGGAGGAAGATCATCGATCACCCGGCTTACGACGCGTTCTGGCAGGCGCAGGCCGTCGACAAGCTGCTCGCCAAGGTGCCTCACACGGTGCCTACGCTCAGCGTCCACGGCTTGTTCGACCAGGAGGACATCTACGGTCCCATCACGGGCTATCACGCGATGGAAGCGCGAGACAGCGGCAACCGCTCCAATTTCCTGGTGATCGGTCCGTGGTTCCACGGTCAGCAGGATCCGTGGTTCCACACCGAGAGCGGCAGCCACCTCGGCCCGCTGCAGTGGGGATCGGACACCACGCACACTTTCCTGTACGAGGTGATGCTCCCGTTCTTCGATCTGTATTTGAAGGACAAGGCGCCGGTCGAACCCATCCCGCCGGTGCGCGCCTTCGAGACGGGCAGCAACACCTGGCATCGGTACCAGGCCTGGCCCGCGCCTGGCGTGCGCTCGACGAAGTTGTATCTGCGCGAGCGCGGCGCGCTGTCCTTCGAGCCGGGCACGGATCGCGGATTCGACGAGTACGTATCCGATCCCGCGAAGCCGGTGCCTTACCGCGTGCCGCCCATCATTCCCCAGGATTCGTCGGACAGCAGCTGGGGGCGATGGCTGGTGGACGACCAGCGGCCCTTCGGCTCGCGCCCGGACGTAGTGAGCTGGGTCAGCGAGCCGCTCGGGCAGCCGGTCACCATCGCGGGCGACGTGGTGGCGAACCTCGTGGCCTCGACCACCGGCACCGATTCGGACTGGGTGGTGAAGCTGATCGACGTGTACCCGGACGAATACCCGATGCAGCCCGAGCTCGGGGGCTATCAGCTCATGGTCTCGGCGGATATCTTCCGCGGCCGTTACCGCGAGAGCTTCGAGCACGCGCGGCCCATCCCGGCGGGCAAGGCGTTGCCCTACCGTATCCGCATGCCGAATGCGAGCCATTCCTTCGAGCGTGGCCACCGCATCATGGTGCAGGTGCAGTCGAGCTGGTTCCGTCCCGCGACGCAGCGTATCCACCGGGGCAGCTACGTAGAGATCCAGGCACGATGAACAAGAAGGGCGCGGGGGCGAGCCGGCCGACCGTCAGGGACGTCCTCGCGAGCCAGGGCCAGACGCTGACGCCTTCGGAATCCAAGATCGTGCAGCTGCTGCTGGCGGACTATCCGGTCGCAGGCCTCGGCACGGCCTCCAGCCTCGCCAAGCGCGCGGGCGTGAGCGACCCCACCGTGGTGCGGCTCATCAACAAGCTCGGCTTCGAGCATTTCTCCGCGTTCCAGGCGAGCCTGCTGGGCGAGGTGGAGGCGCGCCTGCGCTCTCCTCTCATGATGATCGACGCCAAGCGCTCCGGCTCGGGCGGAGCCGCGCGCGGGTATCTCGTGTCGCTGATCCAGGAGCTGCAGAAGGCAGCCGAGGCTGCGGTGGACCAGCCTTACGACCGCGCCGCGGATCTCATCATGCGCACGAAGGGACGCGTGCTGCTGCTCGGCGGGCGCTTCAGCCGCCACGTGGCCGCCATGCTCTCGGCCTACCTGTTGCAGTTCCGCTCGGACGTGCGGCTCGTCGCGCCGCTCACCGCCGAGAGCTTCGACGAGCTCATCGACTTCGGTCCGCGGGACACGCTCATCGTCTTCGACTACCGCCGCTACCAGACGGACGTGGTCGAGTTCGCCCGCCAGGCGCACGCCCGCGGGCTGCGGGTGGTGCTGTTCAGCGATCCGTGGATGTCGCCCATCGCCGAGATCGCGGAGATCGTCATCATCTGCTCCGCGGAGGTGGACTCGCCCTTCGATTCCATGGCACCGGCCATTGCGCAGATGGAGGCGCTGGTGGTCCGCATCGTGGCCCGCGACAAGGGCGCCGTCGAAGGGCGCATCGGCGGCATCGAGAGGTTGCGCGCACAGAACGCCGTCACGATGGATGGCGAGGCCCGCTCAGCGCAGAAATCTTCGGGCCCGCGCCGTGCCCGCGCGCGTGGCGTCAAATGAAACGTACCGCGAGGTCATTCGGTTTCGCGCCACGGGTTGGAGCCCGCTGGCTCACGGACGCGTGACTCACCCTCGAGGAGACGATATGCGTGGAGTTTTGCAAGACAAAGTCGTCGCCGTCACCGGCGCGGGCCGAGGCATTGGGCGTGAGATCGCGCTGGCCTGCGCCCGGGAAGGAGCTGCGGTCGTGGTGAACGACTATGGGGTGACGGCGTCGGGTGAAGGGTCCGATGCCTCACCGGCACGCGAAGTGGTCCAGGAGATCGGCCGGTCCGCAGGACGCGCCGTCATCAGCGCCGCGAGCGTCGCCGATCCGGAGGATGCTGCATCCATCGTGCAGCTCGCGGTGCGCGAGTTCGGGCGCATCGATGCAGTGGTCAATGCCGCGGGGTTCCTGAGGGACCGCATCTTCCACAAGATGACGCTTGCGGACTGGCGCGAGGTCATCGATGTGCACCTCAACGGCTGCTTCTACGTTTCGCATGCGGCGGCGCCCCACTTCCGCGAGCAGGGCAGCGGCGCAGTGGTGAATTTCACTTCCTCTTCGGGCGTGATCGGCAGTTTCGGTCAGGCGAGCTACGCCGCAGCGAAGATGGGCGTCATCGGACTGACGACGTCGATCGCGCTCGACATGCAGCGCCATGGCGTGCGCGCCAACAGCATCATGCCGTTCGCCTGGAGCCGGCTGGCCGCCACCATTCCCGCCACGGACGATGTCGAGCGCCAGCGCATCGAGCGGCTGAAATCCATGACGGCCGACAAGATCGCCCCGCTCGCCGTGTTCCTGTGCTCGGACCTGGCGCGTCACGTGACGGGCCAGCTCTTCGCGGTGCGCAAGAACGAGGTCTTCCTGTTCAATCACTCGCGGCCGATCCGGTCGGCCCATCGCGCCGAAGGCTGGACCGTGCGCTCCATCGCAGACGACCTCATGCCGGCCTTCCAGCCCAGCATGCAGCCGTTGCAGCGCGCAGTGGACGTCTTTCCGTGGGATCCGATCTGACGTGAGCACGGCCGCCATCGATTACGGTATCGTCGACCATTCGTGAACGAGGAGGACTCTGCATGAAACGACAGGTGGCCATCGTGGCTTTCGGGATGCTCGGCGCGGCGATGCTCGCCCGGGCCGGCGATCGTGAGGACGTCATGGCCGTCATCGACAAATACGTCGAGACGGAAGAGGCGGGCAGGATGATCGAGCAGGGCAGGCTCATGACCGACGACCGCTCCATGGTGTACGTCGGCGGGCGGCTCACGGGCGACAACCGCAAGTCGATGCGGGAGCAGCAGCAGTCCGAGGACGAGCATCAGAAGCGCTTTCCCGGCGTTCACTACTCGATCGAGATCAAGGACGTGCGGATGCAGCTCTACAACGGCGACACCGCGCTCGTGACCATGGACTGGTACCCCACGCGAGTCGTGCCGGCCTCACTGCCGCCCGCCAGGGCGAAGGAGCTCGAGCCCGCGAAGACTCCGCTGATCGTCGCGCTGCTGCTGGTGAAGCAGGCCGGCGAATGGAAGATCGCCTTCAGCACCTTCGTGCCGCGAGAAGAGTAGTACCGGACTTCAGCGATCCTGCGTGCCGAAGCCTCCGTTGCGCAGCGGATGAGGCGGCATCTCGTGGAAGACCTGCGCGAGGCGGCGGCCCTGGATGCTCGCCCCGGCCCTCCGGAGACCTGAGTCCGCTTTCCGCACTGCCGGCGAGACTTGCGTCTCGGTCCGCAGGCCCGGTGAGCTCAAGCACTTCCCCCGACAGCCGTTACCGGCTAAGGATGTCTCCGGCCGGCCTGAGGGGGGTCGGCCCGCGGCATCCGGTACCACCACCCACGCATGAAACGACAACTCAGGCGAGTCGACCGGTCTCTCCTGCACGCCTTGCTGGCGGGCGGGACGATCCTGGCCATCTCCTCTCTGGGGCTCTTCTTTCTCTGGAGCGCGGCGCGCGAGGCGCAACTGCATTCCGTGCGCACGGAGCTCACGCAGCTGGCGCGGGTCGCCGCCACCGGCGTGGACGGCGACCTGCATCGCCGCATCAAGTCGCAGGCCCAGGCGGGGAGCCCTGAGCACCTCGCAGCGCTCGCGCCGCTGGTGAGATTCCACAAGGCGACCAGCGACGTCATCTACGTCTACACCGCCGTCCTGCGCGAAGGCCAGATCTATTTCGTGCTGGGCACGGATTATCTCTACAAGGTGGTGGGCGACGACCTGCCGCCCGACCCCATCATGAAGCCGCACAACACGCCGGACGCCGCGCTGCGCCGCGCGCTCGAGCAGCACGCCGTGGCCGTGAACGAGACGCCCGTGCAGGAGGAAGTGCGCAGCTACATGAGCGCGTATGCGCCGTTCTTCGACCGCGAAGGCCGTTTCGTGGGCGTGGTCGGCATCGACATGTGGACGCGCGACCTCAACGAGCGGCTCGCCGTCATCCGCCAGGCAGGGTTGTTCGCGTTCGTCGCAGTGACGCTGCTCTCCGTGCTCGCAGGCTTCGTCGTGCTGCGTCTCAGCCGGGCTGCGGAGAGCGCGCGCCGCCGTGACCGGGTGATCCGCATGCGGCTCGCCGAGGCCAAGAAGAATGCGGAAGTGCAGGCGCAGCGCGCGGAATCCGCATCGAAAGCGAAGACCGAGTTCCTCGCGATGATGAGCCACGAGATCCGCACGCCCATGAACGGCGTGCTGGGATTCGCGAACCTGCTGCTGGACACGCGACTCGACGGCGAGCAGCGCGAGTTCGCCGAGACGATCCAGCGGTCTGGCGATGCATTGCTCGCCGTGATCAACGACATCCTCGACTATTCGAAGATCGAAGCCGGGCGCATGGGCGTGGAGCAGGTGGACTACGATCTGCGCGCCGTCTGCGAAGATGTGCTGACCCTGCTGCGCCCTGCAGCGGCAGCGCGCAAGCTGGCTCTGACGCTCGATTACGCCCTCGACATTCCTCCGTTCATCACTGGCGATCCCGCGCGCACGCGGCAGGTGCTGCTCAATCTTGCGAGCAATGCGGTGAAGTTCACGGAACAGGGCGCGGTGCGCATCGAAGTGTCGCGGCCGAACGCGTCGCGATTGCGCATCTGCGTCACGGACACCGGCATCGGCATCACGCCGGAGCAGATCGAGAAGCTGTTCGACCGCTTCATGCAGGCGGACTCCTCCACGACCCGTCGCTATGGCGGTACGGGGCTCGGCCTCGCGATCAGCAAGCGGCTGGTCGAGCTGATGGGTGGAGAGATCGGCGTGACCAGCGAGGTGGAGAAGGGCTCCGCGTTCTGGTTCGAGCTGCCGTTGCTGGACACCCCGGCGCTGCCGGCTTCGTGGCGCTCGCGCCCTGCCGCACCGTCGGCCGTGGCGCTGGGCGCGGGTGGCCGCATTCTGCTGGTGGAGGACAATGCCGTGAACCAGATGGTCGCCACCCGCATGCTCACCAGGCTCGGTTACGAGGTGACGCTGGCCCAGCACGGCCGCGAGGCGCTGGAGAAGCTCGCGAATCAGCCGTACCAGCTGGTGCTGATGGATTGCCAGATGCCCGAGATGGACGGATTCGAGGCCACGCGGCTGATCCGTGACCCGTCCTCGGCCGTGCTGGACCATCACGTGCCCGTGATCGCGATGACCGCGAACGCCTTCGAGGAGGATCGCGACCGCTGTTTCGCCGCCGGCATGGACGACTTCCTCGCCAAGCCCGTCGACCCCCGCATGCTCGCCGGCATGCTCGGCAAGTGGATCAAGTCCCCGCCGAGGGCCCGCGCCGAGATCGCCTAGAACCAACCGTAGTTGAAGCTGATGCTGATGCGCTCGCCGCGCACGGGATTGGGCGCGACCTCGTGGCGCAGCCAGCTCTCGAACAGCAGCACGTGGCCGGGACGTGCCGGCATGACCACCCACGGTCGGTTGCGTGGGCGGCTGCGGGGCAGCCGCGGTGGCGCGGCCATGTAGCGGTCGAGTCGCGGGTCCTCCAGCTTCAGGCCAGGCGAGCCGGCGGGCACCTGCACATAGTACGTGCCGCTCAGCGTGGAGAGGGGGTGCAGGTGCAGCCCGTGCACGACTTGGCGTGGCATCACGTTCACCCAGCAGTCCGTCATCGCGAGCTTGCGGCCCGCGAGGTCGAAGTCGAGCGCACGGGCGAGAGCGCGCACATGCCGGTCGAGCCTGCGCTCCAGGGCGCCGAAGCTCGGAGACAGCCGGTGCATGCGGTTCACCGAAGCGTACGAGGTATAGCCGCCCGGATAGTTGCGGACCGACCAGCGCCTGCCGGCGCCGTCGTCGACGCGCAGCTGCAGGCATT
>JBGAIL010000032.1:0-22736 GCA_044225565.1 Steroidobacteraceae bacterium
GGCGGGCACGGACGGGCGGGCGGCTGGAGCCTGTACGCGCGACGCAGACTGCCCGGCAGGCACCGGAACGACGCCGGAGGTTCAGTGCGCGGGCGGCAATCGCCGCCGCGGCATCGTTCGGTGCGGTGGCGCTCCTTCTCTATTGGGTGACACGCCCGGTGGCGATCCAGGAGGGCGCGTTCTCCACGGGCACGAACGAGCAGCGCCAGCTTTCGCTTGCCGACGGCTCCGAGGTGACCCTGGGCGCGCACTCGCGCCTGGTCGTCAGGCTGGACGGCCGCACCAGGGACCTGCGGCTGGAATCCGGCGAAGCGTATTTCTCCGTGCGCAAGGATCCGCAGCGCCCGTTCGTCGTGACGGCGCTCGACAGTGCGATCACTGCCGTGGGCACTGCTTTCAACGTGCGCGCGGTGCAGGACCGCGTCACGGTGACCGTGAGCGAAGGTCGCGTGACCGCAGGCGAGAGCCTTCTCGAACGCGGCGAACAGATCACGCTCACGCAGGGAGCGGCCGGTACGCCGCGACCGGAGATTCGTCGCCGTGTGGACGCGGAAGAGTCCACCCGCTGGCGCGAGGGCTGGCTCGTGTATCGCGAGGAGCCACTGCGCTACGTCATGGCCGACATTGCGCGCTACACGAAGGTGCCGCTCACGATGAGCGATTCCGCGGCCGAAGTGCGTTTCAGCGGCACGGTATTCAAAGACAACATCGAGGAATGGATCGCTGCGCTGCCCAACGTGGTGGCTGTCTCCGTGCGGCGCGAAGGAGAGGGGTTTCGCATCGTCGAGCGGGCGGGAGCAGCGAAAGCCGGTGGCGGCGCGGGCGTCCCGGGTGTTCCTTAGCGCGACACGATGACAGTAAACGGCGCTCCGAGCGTCTTAGCCCGCAACGAATCACGAAGCCGGCCGGGGGAAGCCATGCGGAGCACCGTTGCGAAGACGATTCATGCACTGATCGCGAGCGGGATGGTCGCGGGGCCGTTCGCCGCTGCGAGCCACGTGCACGCGGCGCCTGCGCAGGCGGCGTCGCTCGACGAGAGCATCGCTTTCCACATTCGCGCGCAGTCGCTGGAGAACGCGCTGTTCGAGCTGTCGAAGCAGTCGGCCTACCAGATCCTGTTCTCGGCGGACTCGCTGGTGAACCGCCAGGTCCCGGCCATCACCGGCACGATGCAGGTGAAGGAGGCGCTGGAGCGGTTGCTCGCCGGCACGAAGCTGGAGTACCGGCTGGTCGGCGAGCGCACGATCACAGTGGGTCGGGCCGTGGCCGGTGCGACCACCGGCTCCGCGGAAACTGAGCCAAAATCGATCCGGCTCGCGCGGGCGGAGAGCGCCGGCGTGCCCGGCGAAGGCGGCTCGTTCGGAGGAGGCGCGGCGGCGGGCAGCGCAGCGGAGGAAACACCGTCCGCCACGGCGACCGGACCCGAAGACGAGCCGCTGCAGGAAGTCGTCGTCACCGGATCCAACATCCGCAGCAACGTGGAGGTCGAGCGCGGCGCGCTGCCCGTAGAGCTGATCACCGCGGAGCGCTTCCAGAAGACCGCGGGCGAGTCCATCGCCGACCTGCTCCGCAGCCAGCCCGTCGTCGCCGGTTTCAACACCACGCCTGCCAACGATGAATACGGCGGAGGCAACACCAGCGTCAATCTGCGCGGCATCGGCGACCAATACACGCTGGTGCTCGTGAACGGCAGGCGCTTCGGTGGCGAGGACGTCCCGGACATCGGGGCCATTCCGACCGAGGCCATCGAGAGCGTCGAGATCCTGAAGAACGGCGCGTCCGCCATCTTCGGCTCCGACGCCGTCGCGGGCGTGGTCAACATCAAGCTGAAGAGCCGTTTCGAGGGTCTGCAGCTCGTGAGCTCATACGGCAACACGACGAGCCACGATGCGTCGTTCCGCCGCGTGGCGATCCTCGCCGGCAAGTCGTTCGACCGGCTGCACCTCACCGGCAGCCTGTCCTGGCAGGACCGCAACGGCATCGAGCGGCAGGACCGCGCCATCTCCGCGAGCCGCGATTTCCGCCCCTTCGGCGGCATCGATCGTCGCAGCACCTTCGCGCTGATCCCCAACAACATCTTCCTGCCGGACGACACGTCGGTCTCCATCGACGTGAGCCGCTTCGGGCCGGGCCAGGGGAGCCTGGACCCGGCCGATTTCGTCGCGCCGGCCGACAGCCAGAAATGGTCGGGCAACGAGATCGGCACCTATCCGCCCTACCGGCGCCTCTCCGGGCACTGGCTCGGCGAGTTCGAGCTGCTGGATTCGCGCCTGCGCCTCTTCGCGGAAGGCTACTTCGACCGCCGCGACCAGCGCTTCACCTACGTCGCGGCGCAGACCTACGTGGACGTGCCCGCCTCGAATCCCTACAACCCGTTCGGCGAGGACGTGGGCGTCTACTACCAGTTCGGGCCGAACGAGCTGCCGCTGCTGTTCTCGGACTACGAGACGAAGAACCTGCAGAGCAGCTTCGGCGTGCGCGGCGACCTCGGCGAGTACCGCTACGAGCTGTCGTACACGCGTTACAGGAAGACCGTCGACTCGAAGAACTACAACGACGTGGTGTACGCAAGCGCGCAGGCCGCCGTCGAGCGCACGGACGCTACTGCCCTGAACGTGTTCGGCTACTGGGCCAACTCCCCGGAGCAGCTCGCGGGGCTCACCGACGTCAGCGGCCTGCACCTGGGTAATGACATCGATACCATCGAAGCGCGGGTTTCGGGCCCGCTGCTGCGCATCCCCACGGGCAGCGTCGATTTCGCGGCTGGCGCGGCGCATCGCAAAGTGGATTTCTCCTACGTGCCCGACGAGACCTGGCGCACCGTCGAGACCTACTGGAGCGGCCTCAACACCGAAGTGAAGCATGGCGGGCGCAAGGTGGATTCGGCCTACGCCGAGCTGCGCGTGCCGTTGATGCAGGCCTCGCAGACGGGCACGGTGAATGCGCTCGAGATCGGTGGTGCTTCGCGCTACGAGAAGTACGACGACTTCGGCAGCGCGACGGTCGGCCAGCTGAACGCGCGGCTCGCGATGCTCGATGAGGCGCTGGTATTGCGCGCATCTGCGGCACAGGCCTTCAAAGCGCCGTCGGTGGACAATCTCACGGCACCGCAGACCCAGAGCCTGCTCCAGGGGTTGGTGGATCCGTTCTTCGACGGTGTGGCGCCGGTGAACGTGATCGAGGGTGGCAATCCCGGCCTGAAGCCGGAGAAGGCGGACACGTACGACGCCGGCATCGTGTGGTCGCCGCGCGGCGCGCGTTACTCGCTGAAGGCGGACTACTGGCAGATCGACCTGAAGGACCTCATCGATATCCCCGACGCGCAGAGCATCCTGTTCGGCACTTCGCCCAACGGCTCGCTCACGCGCGATCCGGATACCGGCCTCGCGACCGTGGACACGCGCCTGGACAACGGCGGCAACCGTCGCGTGCGCGGCATCGATTTCGGCGCGGCCTACACGGTGCAGACCGCCGGTGCAGGGCGCTTCGCATTCGATCTCAACGCGACGCGACTGCTGGAGTTCAAGACGCGCTTCGGGGGAGTGGTGGACGACCATCTCGCCGGCACCTCGCTTGGCGTGATCCCCAAGTGGCGCTCGGTGCTGGGCACTTACTGGGATCGCGCCGGCTGGGAAGCCGCGTTCTTCCTGCACTACAGCGAAGGCGTGCCGGATCTCTTCGGCGACCTGCCGCCGCGGCGCACGAAGGACTACTGGACTGGCGACTTGCAGCTGGCGTACCGGTTCGACGATCAGGCTGCCGGCCTGGGTGGCGCGCTGCGCAACCTGCGCCTGCATATCGGGGTCGAGAATCTCTGGGACACCGAGCTGCCCTTCATGAATCGCTTCGCCGACGGCTACGATCGCAGCATTGCCGACTACCGCGGGCGTTACGTGTACTTCGGTCTGCAGAAGACGTTGTGAGGAAGGGGGCGCCTCGGGCGCCCCTTTCGCGCTAGGATGCCTGCATGCCAGACATCCTCTATGTGGAAGAAGGCCCGGTGGCGGTCATCACGCTGAACCGCCCGGAGACGCTCAACGCGTTCAACAGGGCAGCGCGACTCGGATTCATCGAAGCGATGCGGCAGGCGCAGAGCGCGAAGGGCGTTCGCGCGGTGGTGCTGTGCGGTGCGGGTCGCGGTTTCAGTTCCGGTGCCGATCTGACCGAGAGGATGCCTGTCGAGGAGACGCTCACCCTCCTGGACAAGGAATACGCTCCCGGCATCCAGGCCATCGTGAGCCTGCCCAAGCCGGTGATCGCCGCCGTTCACGGCTTCGCGGCCGGCATCGGCGTGGCCTATGCGCTCGCGAGCGACCTCGTCGTGATGGGCGAGAAGGCCTTCATGCAGGTGCCGTTCGCGAAGATCGGCCTGGTGCCCGACGGCGGGCTGTGCTGGCAGCTCGCGCAACGCCTCGGACATCGCGTGGCTTTCGAGATCGCGATGGAAGGCGAGCGCCTGCCGGCAGCGCGTTGCAGGGAGCTGGGACTGGTCAATCGCGTGGTGGCCGAAGACGGGGTCGTCGCGGAAGCCAAGGCGTGGGCCGCTCGACTCGCGGCGCAGGCGCCCATCGCCGTGGCGGGAACCAAGAATGCGCTGCGCCGGGCGGGCGGCGCCACGCTCGAGGACATCATGAGCCTCGAGTCGCGGCATCAGCGGGAATGCGTCCTCAGCGCGGATTTCAACGAGGGCGTCGCGGCCTTCTTCGAGAAGCGGCCGCCGCGGTTCAGCGGGAGCTGACGGCTGCGGGGACTATGCATGGTCCACGAGGTACGGATTCCGGGACGACCAGGGCTGTGGCCGGGCGTCATGGTGCATTCGCTGATCATGCTCATCGGCTGCGCCACCACGTCGCTTTCTCACGGTGCCGGGGCTTGTGGAGGCAAACCCGTCTCCCAGGCAGCAGGAGCGGAGCTCGCCGGAAAGCTGATCGCTCTTGAACGCCGCCACCCCTCTGGTGATCTGGGCCACGCGGATACCGTGCGCTTGTGGGATCTCTTCCGGTCGTACGGCTGGCCGAGCGTGGAGGCATCCGGTGCGGACGCGGTGAACGCAGCCGGGAGCCTCCTGCTTCGCGCTGGATCGGACCACGGCCTTCAGAACGCCTGCCTCGATTCGCTTCTCGCGAGGGAAGACGTCGATTCGCGCGCGGTCGGCGATCTCTTCGATCGCATCGCCATGGCGCATCGCGAGCCTCAGGTCTTCGGTACGGTCTTCGAGCTTGCCGGAGGCGCGGCTCGCCCGTCCGGCGCGCTCGATGAGCGGACAGCCAACATGTTCCGGGATCAGCTCGGTTTGCCGTTGCTCGGGGAAGACATGGAGCACTTCGATTCCGAGCTGCGCGCCGGCCGATCCTTTGCCGAGATCACTCGAGTTCCTGCGCTCGCCAGGCCGGCTGCCATATCGAATGCAGCCCTGCGTGCCGAATTGCTCTCCATGGAGCAGGCGGACCAGAGGGTGCGCTCCGAGGTCGTGGGTTGCCATGCACGCGCACCGGCCGCGTGCGCGAAAGCGGAGCGCGCCGAGATCGAGCTGGATCGCAGGCACGAAGCGCGCATCAAGGAGGTCATCGGCAAGCATGGATTTCCGACCCGGGCGATGATCGGGCGGCGTGGGCTTGTCGCACTGGCGCTTCTGGTGCAGCACGCGCCGGATCTCGACTTCCAGAGAGACTGCCTGCCGAGCATCGAGCAGCTCATGAAGCGCCTGGAGACCTCCAGGCAGAGTTACGCATTGCTCGTCGACAGAGTCCTGATCAGAAGTGGCGAGAAGCAGCTGTACGGGACGCAGCTCGATGAGAGCGCCCGCCTGTTGCCGGTTCAGATGCCGGACCAGCTGGACTCGCGGCGAGCGGCCCTCGGGCTTTCGTCGATCGAGCAGTATCTGCAGATCAGCCGGTCGATCGCGAAGTAGACGGGGCTGCCGCCGGGCACGACGGGGCTTGGGTCGATCGCCGACCCGCAGCCGGGCCGGGAACGCGAAGAGCCCGAGCAGCATCGAATATTGGCATGAACGCCTCTGCCCTCGAAGCGCTCCACGATGGCCTGTCGGATCCCGAGATCGCCCGACGGATCGCCGCGGGCGACGAGAACGCGCTGCAGCTCCTGATGCGGCGGCACAACCAGACGCTGCACCGCACGGCGCGCAGCATTCTCAAGGACGACGTCGAAGCGGAGGACGCGGTCCAGGAGGCGTACCTTCTCGCCTATCGCTCGATAGGCAGCTTTCGCGGCGAGGCACGCCTCTCCACCTGGCTCGTGCGCATCGTCGTCAACGAGTCGATCGCGCGCCTGCGCAGGCGCACGCGCCACGCCGAGGTGATCCAGGTGGGTGGCGGTGTGGCGACCGGAGACGGAGAGTCGATGGAGCTTCCGGAGCACGCAGCCATGCGCGGCGAAGTGCGCCGCCTCCTCGAGGCGAAGATCGACGCACTTCCTGACGCGTTCCGTACGGTGTTCATGTTGAGGGGCATCGAGGACTTCACGGTGGAGGAGGCCGCGAAGTCACTCGGCATCCCCGAGGCCACCGTGCGCACGCGCTTCTTCCGCGCCAAGGGCCTGTTGCGCGAGTCGATCGCGCGCGAGATCGACGGCGCGTTCCAGGACGCATTCGCGTTCGACGGCGCGCGTTGCGACCGTATCGTCGAGAGCGTGCTCGCGAAGATTCGCACGGAGTGCGCGGCGGGAACGTAGCTCGGGCGGCATACATCCATTGCGCAGTCTTTGCGAATGGATGAGCCGCCATGCCGACACCTTCTCCGATCAAGCTCCTCGCGCCGCTTGCGGCGCTCGCTGCGATGCTGCTCGTTGCCTGCGGCGACGACTCGAGCACCGCGCAGACCGACGACGCGCCCGATGCCGCGCTCGTCGCGCAGGGCAGGGAGATTTTCCGCAACGACACGTTCGGCGACGAGTCGCAATGGACGGATATGTTGCGCATGCATGAGGTCATCAGCGCGGCAGTCGATCCAGCGACGGCGCTGTCCGTCGGGCTCAAGGTCGACTCCGAGGCACTGCCGCCGGAGGTCGTGCAGGGCATCCAGGACGGCAGCATCAGCCTGACGAGCCCTGCGACCACGGTCGCGCTGCTGAAGCTGAACGCAGTGGTCGGCGTGCGGGGCACGGTCGAGAGCATCAACGGCGAGGACATGCTCACGAGCGTCGGCATCACCTGCGCGCTGTGCCACTCGACGGTCGACGATTCGTTCGCGCCAGGCATCGGCAAGCGTCTCGACGGCTGGCCCAATCGCAGTCTGAATCCCGGCGCCATCATCGCGCTGTCGCCGGCGCTGAGCGCCGAGCAGAAGGCGGTCTACAACTCCTGGGGTCCGGGCAAGTACGATCCGCGCTTCAATTTCGACCACGTGAACGGGCCACAGGTGATCTCGCCGGCCTACGGGCTCGCGGGCATACATCGCATCACCGCTACCGGTGACGGCGAGGACATCGCGTACTGGAACCGCTATGTCGCCGTGACGCAGATGGGCGGCCACGGCAGCTTCGCCGAGCCGCGCACGGGCGTGTCGGTCGTCAACGGCCCCGACGACCTGGTCAGCAGCAAGCTGCCCGCTTTGCAGGCCTATCAGCTGACGCTCGAAGCGCCTCCGCCGCCGGCCGGCAGCTTCGATCTCAGCGCCGCGATGCGCGGCAAGGAACTGTTCGAGGGAGTCGCGCGCTGCGCCACGTGTCACAGCGGGCCGGAATTCACCGATGCCAACCTGCGCCTGCATTCGCCGGACGAAGTGGCGAGCGAGCCGGAGCCGAACGGTGTGCAGAGCTACGCGTCACGCAGCGCGACCAAGATGTATCGCACTGCGCCGCTGAAGGGCCTGTGGCAGCACCCGCCGTACTTCCACAACGGCTCGGCGGAGACGCTCGACGACGTCGTGCAGGCATACAACACAAAGCATGCGCTCGGGCTCGGTGAGGGCGAGATGGCCGACCTCGTCCAGTACCTGAAGTCGCTGTGAGGCGCGCCGATGCTGCCCGACATCCAGTCACGAGCCGACGAGCGCGACCTGCCGATCGACGCGGTCGGAGTGAGAGGCGTACGTTACCCGGTGACGATCCGGTCGGGCGGCCGGTCGGCGGCCGCGGTGGCGGATTTCTCGATGTCGGTGGCGCTGGCGGCGCAGCGCAAGGGCACGCACATGTCGCGCTTCATCGAGTTGCTCGAGGCGCAGACCGGGGCTCTCGATTTCGCGGCTTTCGAGACGCTGGTGCGGGCGATGCGGGCGCGGCTCGACGCCGCGAGCGGCGCAATCGAGATGAGCTTCATCTGGTTCGTCGAAAAGACAGCGCCCGTGTCGGCGGTGCGCAGCCATCTCGATCTGCCCGTGCGCTGGCATGGTCGCGTCGAAGCAGACGGGCGCTATCGCTTCCGCATGGCCGTCACCGTGCCGGTGACGAGCCTGTGTCCTTGCTCGAAGGAGATCTCGGCCTACGGCGCCCACAATCAGCGCTCGCACATCCGCATCGAGGCAGGGCTCGAGCGCGAGCTGGCGATCAAGACGCTCGCCACGGTCGCCGAGCGCAATGCATCGTGCGAGGTCTACGGCCTCCTGAAACGTCCCGACGAGAAATACGTCACGGAGCGCGCGTACGAAAACCCGAAGTTCGCCGAGGACCTCGTGCGGGACGTCGCCCTCGACCTGCGACGCCACGCGGGCGTGAGCGACTGCATCGTCGAGGCCGAGAACTTCGAGTCCATCCACAACCACTCCGCCTATGCCCGCATCGGGCGGCTGCTTTAGCGCGCTGCGCGGGACCGCATCGCGCTACTTCCCGACGCCGCCATCACACTCGCCCCAACGCCGCCTGCAGCGTCTCGAGCTCCACGGGCTTCACCAGATGATCGTCGAACCCCGCAGCCTGCGTGCGCTGACGGTCCTCGGTCTGCCCGTAACCCGTGAGTGCGATGAGTTTCACGTCCTGCAGCTCGGGCATGGAGCGCAGCCGCTTCGCCACCTCGTAGCCGACCAGCTCGAGCAGCATGGCGAGGGATTCCGCGACGTCGATGTGGTCTTCCACCACCAGCACGCGCCGGCTACCTGCTCCGGCCTGCGTTTCCGGCATGCGCTCTTCTTCCGCGCTTTCCGCCAGCGGTAGCTGCAACTCGAAGGTGGCACCCAGTCGCGCCGGATGCCGATGCTCAGGGTCGCCGAGCGGATGGTTCGCCCAGTCGATCGCGCGCCGGCGCGCGCCGGTCTCACCGCCCGGGAATCTCAGCGGAAGAACTTGTTGGGCGTGACGCCGAGCGTGCGGTGGAACATGGCGATGAAGGCGCTCGGGCTCGTGTAGCCCAGGTCCAGCGCCACCGTGGTGACGGGCTGGCCCGCGGCCAGGCGCCGCATGGCCTCGAGCAGGATGGCCTGCCGCTTCCAGCGCCCGAAGCTCATGCCCGTCTCTTCCGCGAACACGCGGTCGATGGTGCGGCTGCTCGCACCGATCTGCTTCGCCCATTGCTCGCGGGTGCGCCCGTCCGAGGGGTTGCGCAGCAAGGTCTTCACGATGATCCGCATGCGGGGATCCTTCGGCTCCGGCAGGGAAAGGGCGCCGCGGCCGGTGGTCGCTTCCAGCAGCTCGTCGACGAGCACGCGCATGAGGCGCTCTTCGGCGCCGCCGGGTGGATAGAGCGGCGGCAGCTGCGTGGCCTTGATCAGCAGCTCCCGCAGCAGGGGCGATACGTTGAGCACGCGGGATTCGGCGGGCAATCGCGGGTCCACCGAGACGTCGAAGTACGCAGACCGCAACGAGGCGGCCGTGCCGGTGCGGATGACGTGCGGCGTGCCGGCGGGAATCCAGACGGCGCGCTGCGGAGGCACGATCCAGGTGGTGCCCGGCATCACCACGTGCAGGATGCCGGTGCTGCCGTAGACCAGTTGCGCGCGATCGTGGAAATGCGGCGAGTTCTCGAAGCTCGCCGGCCAGTCCCGCCGGAGCGCGGCCACGGGACGGCGCGCGTCGATGACGTCGAGCTGCGCCCGCGAGAAATCGATTCCGGCCGTCAACCTTCCGCCCGCTCCGCCTGCTGGAGGTAGCGGGATTAAACGGCTAACGCTTGGGCGACTCAAGGGCCGCGGCCTCGCGCGGCCTCCAGGGCCTGGTGTCGATATTGCGGTGCAGGGTCTTCTGGCGGCTCGAGACCACGTCCCGGTCGATGTAGGCCTGGCGCATGTGGCGCGACCCCGTCTCCAGCCGGAAGGCGCGGCGGCTGTGGATGATGCGGTAGTTGTCCACCATGAACATCTCGCCGGGCTGCAGCTTGAAGCGCAGCTGGATGTCGTCTGCACGGATCAGCTCCGCATACTTGCGGCGCGCGCGGAAGAACACGTCCAGCATGTCCGGGTCGGCGGCGGTCACCAGGTCGCAGCGGCCGTGGAAGCGCACGTGCTCGACGCGCCCGTCGGAGCTCACGTCGATGAAGGGGCAGGTGTGCTCGAGGATCGCCTGGTCGTCCGCATAGCGGAAGACCACCGGCACGGTGGTCAGCGCGCGGAACAGATCCGGGAATTCGCGGCGCATCTTCTCCGCGACGTAGAAGCCATCCGTCATGCCGGATTCGCCGCCTTCCGCGTCGTTGGAAAGGCAATGCAGCAGCACGTAGCCGGGCTGCGGAACGCGATAGGGGTTGTCGACGTGCGGCTCGAGCGCACGAGGCGTCATGCTGAGGTCGTACACCTTGCCGGTGCCCACCGCCTTGATGTCCTCGATGCCGCCGTTGTTGGTGATGCGCATGAAGCCCAGCAGCTCGATGAAGCGCGCCATGCCGTCGAGCTCTTCCGGAATGCCCTCTACGAGCACGAAGCCGAGTCTTGCGATGTCGTCGAGCAGGCGCAGCAGCGCGCGCGGATCGGATTGCAACTGCGCGAGTGGATAGCGGGGCAGCGGCGAGAGGCTCGCATTCCACAATTGCTTCTCACCCAGCAGCTCTTGCGTGAAGGGATGCTCGGCCCGCTCGCGCAGCTTCGCGAGCGAATACACGGCGCGGTGGCCATCGCTGAATTGCAGCGTGAGCGCGTCGCCGTTCTGTTCGGTGGCCGTGATCGACACGTCGAGCGGGATCTGGTCCGCGTCCTTCAGCTTGTGGCCCGTGCCGGGATCGCGATGCTCGGGATTCGTGCTCGCTTCGCGCAGCCAGAACGAAGTGAAGACGTGGGAGAAGCCTGCCGCGTCGCTGAGCGTGAGCCGCGTGGGGGTGTTCGAGATTTTCATGATGGAAAGGCTAGCACCGGCCCCGTGGGGCAGGTCGGGCGCGCCAGTCACGATTCATCGCGATCGCGACAACCGGCGGCAGGAGAGGGCATAACCGCCGCCCACCAGGGCACCCAGCGCCGTGAGGATGGCGAGCATGAGGTATTCGGCAGCCGAACTCGCCAGCATCAGCCAGAGGCAGGCGAGCAGGGCGGCGATCGCGATCGGCACCCCGGCGGTGAGCACGAATCCGGGACGGGCATCGGGAGGATCGTCGTGGCGCAGCTTGATCAGCGCCGCGCAGGTGGTGATGTATCCGACCAGGCGCGTGAGTGCCGTGACCACCAGCGCACCGAGAAATGATGTGTAGATAGCGAGCAGCGCACACAACACGCCCGTGATCACGATGCCGACGTGCGGCGTCTGGAATCGCGGGTGGCATCTACCCAGCATCTCGGGCAACTGCTTCTGCTCGGCGAGGGCGAACGGCAGGCGCGAGCCGGTGAGCATGATGGCGAACAGCGTGCCGAGCATCATCAACAGCGCGCCCGCCGCCAGCAGTCGTCCGCCGAGCGGGCCGAGAATGTGCGTGGCGGCATCGAGCACGGGCCGCTCCGATGCGGCGAGCCCGTCGACGGTGCCGATGCAGATGGCCTGGATGGCGAGATAGAGCAGCGCGATGACCAGCAGGCCCACGCCGAGAGCGAAGGGGACGTCGCGGCGCGGATTGCGCATCTCGCCGCTCACGTTCATCGCGGACTCGCTGCCGATGAACGCGAAGCTCATGAGCATGAGCGCGGATTGCCAGTCCGCGAGCGCCGGCGTCCGCTCGAAGGCGAAGCGCTCGAAGTCGATGGCCGGTATCCCGATCAGCACGAAGCCGCCGAGCAGCGCGATCTTCACTGCGGTGAGCGCGTTGTTGATCAGTGCCGAGCGGCGCACCCCGACGACGACTGCCACCGTGATGAGCGTGGAGACGAGCACGATGCCGATGAGGCGAGCCCAGCTCGAGGACAGCGCGGGGCTCAGTCCGCCCGCGTAGGTGATGGCGAGATTGAGGATGGTAGCGAAAGAGAACAGCCGCGAGACCCACGCGAGCCAGCCGACCATGAACCCGACGCCGGGCCCGAATGCCTTGCACGCATAGAGATATGCGCCACCGGTGGTGCTGTAACGGCTGCCCACTTCGGCGAAGCATGCTGCGGCGAGCCCCACGATCAGCGCGCAGGCGAGCCATGCGAGAAGGCTGTAAGGCCCGAGCGCGCGATACGTGACGGCGGGCAATCCCAGGATGCCGGCGCCGATCACCACGTTGATCACCAGCGCGACGAGATCGCCACGGCCGATGTCCCGGCGCAGCTGCGGGGCGTCCGCCACGAGCCTCAGCCCCAGAATCCGGGCGCGGGGCCGACGATCTCGCCGTCGCGATACTGGACGCCGCCCGGCCAGTCCTGGGCGAGCAGCCAGGGGCCGTCGAGATCCACCACTTCGCAGAGCTGCGCGACGACGAGCGCGGGCGCGATGGCGAGCGAGCTGTCCACCATGCAGCCGACCATCAGCCGCATGCCGGCCGCGCGCGCGGCTGCTGCCAGCTCGAGGCCTGCCGTAAGGCCGCCGCACTTGTCGAGCTTGATGTTCACGAAGTCGTAGCGTTTCGCGAGGCGCGGCACGTCTTCGGCAGTGCGCGCCGGCTCGTCCGCGCAGAGGGGGAGTGGAAGCTCGATGTCCTCGAGCCCGGCATCGTCGTCGCCCGGGATGGGTTGCTCGAGCAGATCCACTTTCAGCTCGGCGAGCCGGGGAGCGAGCTCGACGAGCTGGGCGAGGCTCCACGCCTGATTGGGGTCTACCACCAGGCGTGCTCGTGGCGCCGCACCGCGCACCGCGGCGATGGCGGCGACAGGCTCTTCTGCGTTGACCTTGATCTTGATCCAGGGCTGCCCGGCCAGCTCGCGGGCCCGCGTCTCGTACTCTGCGACGGAGCGGATGCCGATGGTGAAGGCCGTGCAAGCCGGCTTGGTGCGCTCGACACCGGCGAGCTGCCACACGGACCGGCCAGTGCGTTTCGCTTCGAGGTCCCACAGCGCGGCATCGACTGCATTGCGGGCGCCGCCTGGTGGAAGCAGCTTCTGGAGACCTGCGCGGTCCACGCCCCCTTCGAGCGGCCCGCGGATGGATTCCAGCTGCGCGCGCATCGATTCCATGGTCTCCCCGCGATAGCGCACTCCGCAGGCTTCGCCGCGCCCGGTGTGCTCCACCTCGCTCAACGAGACGAACAGGGCCTGCGATTCGGTGCGCGAGCCGCGCGAGATGACGAATGGCTCGGTGAGTGGCCAGGTGCGGGTTTCGATCTGCAGCGTGCGGCGCTTCATCCGGCGAGAATCCTGTCGACCGCGGCTTCGAGCGAGGTCTTCATGGGGTCGAAGCATGGTACGTGCATCTCGGCTTCGGTGCTCGAGAGGATGCGCGCGCGCTCCGCTTCACTGAGCGTGGAAGTGTTCAGGCTGACGCCCGCGAGCCTCACGCCTGGATTGGTGAGCCGCGCGGCTTCGATGTAGCGCGCAGCGGCCTCCGGCAGGGAAGGCAGCAGGACTTCCGGAAAGGACCGGATGGATCGGCGCGTCGGGTCGTGACAGAGGATCAGCACGTCCGGCTGCGAGCCGTGCACCAGCCCGAGCGTGACGCCGGCGTAGGAGGGATGGAACAGCGCGCCCTGTCCTTCGATGACGTCCCAATGGTCCGCAGCCGCATCCGGCGACAGCGTCTCGGCGGCACCGGCGATGAAGTCCGCCACGACGGCATCCAGCGCCACGCCGGAGCCGGCGATCATGATGCCGGTCTGGCCGGTGGCGCGGAAATCGGCGTCGACGCCTCGCGCCCGCATCGCCTTCGTGAGCGCCAGCGCGGTGTATTTCTTTCCGAGCGCGCAGTCGGTGCCGACAGTGAGCAGGCGTTTGCCGGTGCGGCGCCGTGGAGTGCCGACCGGGAAGCTCTGCGTCGAGTGGCGCACATCGATGAGCCGGACGCCGTGCTCGGCGGCCGCCTTGGCCAGCCCGGTCACGTCGCTGAGCCGGGTGTGCAGCCCGCTGATGACGTGCATGCCGTTGGCCGCTGCTTCGAGCAGCGTGGGCTCCCAGGCCGGCGGAATGCTGCCCCCCGGGGCTGCCACGCCGATGAGCAGCGACCGGGCTCCGGCCTTCGCCGCTTCCGCAGGCGTCATCGACGGCAGGCCGAGGCTCACCACGCTGCCGGGGAGGCCGTACTGGGCCAGGCAGGCTTCGGGCGCCCAGTCCTTCACGCCGAAGGCGGTTTTCGCATAGGGCGCGCTGGAAGAGTCACCGACGAAGAGCAGATAGGGCTTGGGCAATTCGAGGAGATTGGCTGACACGTGGCGCTTCCGGTGGGGCGGGGCGAGGCACCGTAGCAAACGGGGCCCATGCGGGCTTTTGCCGCGCCGTCAGCGGTCGTCGAGAAAACGTCAGGTCCCCGGGGCGTTCGCTGTCGCGATCGCGACAGATATTGGCGAGGCCGCGTGAATACGCCAGGCCGGCCGGCCGTAGATTCCGCCGGATGACCCAGTACGCGCCGAAAGTCCCGGCGATGTTCGAGGAGGTGCGGCAGCTCGAGCGGCTGCCCTATCCCATCGTGGCCTTCTGTCGGAAGTATCCCCACGGTCATCTCGTCGAGCGGCACCGGCACGATCGCGCGCAGCTCATCTACGCGCTGCGGGGGATCATGAGGGTCGATACCGTGGATGGAATCTGGGTCGTGCCGCCCATGCGCGCGTTGTGGATGCCACCCGAGGTGGAGCACGAGCTGCGGGCGTCGAGCCCGGTATCGCTGCGCACACTGTTCATCAAGCCAAAGTTGCGGGATTCGCTGCCTGCTGAATGCAGCGTCGTCGAAGTCACTCCGCTGCTGCGCGAGCTGATCCTGCGCATGATCGCGATTACCGACGAGCAGGGACTGGAGAACGTGCGCGCGCACATGATCGAGCTGATCCTCGATGAGATCCGCGCCGTGGAGACGTTGCCGCTGCATGTGCCGATGCCCTCAGATTCGCGAGCGCTGCGCATCTGCAAGGGACTCCTGCAGGATCCGGCTGATACTAAGACCTGTTCTCAGTGGGGCGCGAGCGTGGGAGCGAGCTCGCGTACGCTCGAACGGCTCTTCCAGAAGGAGACGGGCGTGAGCTTCGGCTCGTGGCGGCGCCAGGCGCGGCTGCTCGCTGCACTTGGGCGCCTCGCCGAGAAGACCCCCGTTTCCACGGTGGCTTACGATCTCGGCTACGAAAGCGCGAGCGCGTTCACGGCGATGTTCCGGCGCACGTTGGGTCGCTCGCCCAGCGAGTTCTTCCCGCAGCAGACCGAGGCGGCCTGACAGCGCGGCACGCAGCCCGAGCCTGAAGCGACATGGGCCGGCCGCCGCCGCGCGCGGGGCGGCGCGTATTCGCGCGGGAACGAACTCCGGCCCGTTGCGTTAAGCTTGCGGCGCGCCACCGCGCAGCCATTCCATTCATCGAGGTCCCATGAGCAATCGCCCGTCCAGAGAAGGTTCCCCCGTTCCCGACGTCCCGCTGGCCGAGCTCAGGGAAGGCAAGGTGAACCGGTTGAGCCGCAAGGATCTCTTCGGTGGCCGGCGCGTCAGACGTGGTGTGCCTCTCGGTGAACGACGCCTTCGTGATGGAAGCCTGGCAGCGCTCCGAGAAGGCGCAGGGCATCCACTTCGTCGCCGATCCGTTCGCGAAGTTCACGGAGGCCATGGGCATGGCCGTGGACCACAGCGAGGCCTCGCTCGGCACGCGCTCGTGGCGCTATTCCATGGTCGTGAAGGACGGGAAGATCGAGAAGATGTTCATCGAGCCCGACAAGCCGGGCGACCCGTTCGAGGTGTCCGATGCCGACACCATGCTCGAGTACCTGAGCCCGGGTCACAAGTCGCTGGGTCCGGTGCTGATTCTCGCGCGCGAAGGCTGTTCGTTCTGCGCTCGCGCGAAGCAGATGCTCGACGAGCGCCACGTCCCGTACGACGCCGTCTATCTGGGAGACGGGTTGACGATGGAAGGCGTGAAGGCCGCTTCCGGCGTCGCCAAGGTGCCGCAGGTGTTCATCGACGGCAAGCTCATCGGCGGCGCGGATCAGTTGGAGCGGTTCTTCGCGAAGACCTAGGGCGTTTCGCGGTGCTCGAGGTGGCCATTGCTCTCCGCGCCGGTGCGCGCAGCCGCAAACTGTTATGGTTTTAGCTTGGTGATCTGTATCTGTTATCCATAGCAGCGAACGGCTATCCTGCCTTGCATGCGCATAGGCAAGCCCCTCCTGCTCATCACCACGCCCATCGGCGTGGCGGGCGGCCTGTACGAAGCGCATCGCCTGGCGGGCGGCCTCGTCTTCCTCATGCTGGCGATGCTGCTGGTCGTGAGCGCCGCCATCGGCACGGTGGTGATGACCATACGCCGCGAGAAGGCGGAAGAGGCTGCGCGGCGCCAGCAGCAAGCGGAGCCCGGACCATGAAGATCGTGATCATCCTCCTGCTCGGCGCCATCGTCGCGAGCCTCGGGCAGGCGCTCTACGCCATGAGCTCCGGCCCCAGGAGCTCCGAGCGCATGGTCCGTGCGTTGAGCTACCGCATCGGCCTGTCGATCCTGCTCTTCGCGCTGCTGATGCTGGGCTGGTACTTCGGGCTGATCGCGCCGAACGACGTGCAGTGACGCTCTACCAGGAGCTCGCCGACCAGTTCACCGCGCAGATCCGCGAGGGTGCGCTGGAAGCAGGCGAGCGTCTGCCGTCGGTGCGCCAGCTCTGCCGCGAGCGCAAGGTGAGCCCCGCGACGGCGTTGCGGGCTTACGAGCATCTCGAAAGCCAGGGCCTCATCGAGACACGTCCGCGCTCGGGCTATTACGTGAGCCTGAAGCTCGCCCGCCCGCCGGAGCCGCAACGCTCGAAGCCGCGCAATCGCAGCACGCGAGTGGCCGTCAGCGAGCTCGTGTTCCAGATCCTCGAAGCGACCCGCGATCGCGACGTCGTGCCATTCGGCTCCGCGTTTCCGAGCCCACTGCTGTTTCCATGGCCTCGCCTCGCGCGCCAGCTCGGCAAGGCCGCGCGCCGCATGGACCCCTGGAGCACGGTGGAGAGTTTGCCCAATGGCAGTGAAGAGCTGCGAAGGCAGATCGCGCGACGCTATTTGCGCACCGGCGTGCGCGTGGATCCGGAAGAGATCGTGATCACCGGCGGTGCGCTCGAAGCGCTGAACCTCTCGCTGTACGCCGTCACGAAGCCGGGCGACACCGTGGCGGTGGAGTCGCCAGCGTTCTATGCCGCGCTGCAGGCCATCGAGGCGGCTGGGCTTCAGGCGGTGGAGATTCCCACGCATCCACGGGAAGGCGTGGACCTGGCGGCGCTCGAGGAAGCGATGGGACGGCACGACATCCGCGCATGCTGGCTCATGACGAGCTTCCAGAACCCGCTCGGTGCCACGATGCCGGAAGAGAAGAAGCGGGCGCTCGTCGCGCTGCTGCAATCCCGCGGCATTCCGCTCATCGAAGACGACGTCTACGGAGAACTGTACTTCGGAGCCGAGCGGCCCCGGCCGGCAAAAGCGTTCGACGCCAAGGGCCTGGTACTGCACTGCGGGTCGTTCTCGAAATGCCTCGCGCCCGGCTATCGGGTGGGCTGGGTGGCGGCCGGACGCCACGCGCCGCACATTGAGCGCCGGAAGATCATGACCACGCTGGCGGCGAGCATTCCTGCGCAGGAAGGCATCGCCCTCTTCATGCAACAAGATGGCTTCGAGGCGCATCTCGCCACGCTGCGCCGCTCGCTCGCGCTGCAGCAGGCGGCGCTGCTGGGCGCTCTGCGCAAGCACCTCCCGGAAGGCTATCGCGCGACGCGGCCCGATGGAGGGTATTTCCTGTGGCTGGAGCTCGCGCCGCACGTGGATGCGCTCGAGGTGCACCGGCTGGCGCTCGAGCAGGGCATCAGCATCGCCCCCGGCCCGATCTTCTCGGCGCGCCGCGAGTTCGGCAACTGCGTGCGGCTGAACTATGGGCATCCCTGGACCGCTCGCATGGACGGTGCGGTGGCCCATCTTGGACGCATCGTGCGTGCATTATGATGCGCGGCTCCCGCCCTGGAGGCATCGACGATGCGACACGTATGGAAGACGGCCGCAGTCCTGGCCCTGTCTTGCGCTTCCGCCTTCGCAGATGACGACGTCGCGCTGACGCAGCTCACATCGAAGGATCGCCTGCTCGTGGTCTCCCCGCACCCCGACGACGAGTCGTTGTGCTGCGCGGGCATCATGCAGCACGCTCTGCGTGCGGGTGCCTCGGTCGCCGTGGTATGGGTGACGAGCGGCGACGGCTTCGAAGTGGATGCGATGGTGGTCGAGCGAAGGTTGCGCACGCGGGGCACCGGCCTCCAGTCGCTCGCCAGGATGCGCATGGCGGAGGCCCGCGCCGCCATGTCGGTGCTCGGTGTCCCGACGCAGCGCCAGTACTTTCTCGGCTATCCGGATCGCGGCGTCATCCGCCTGCTGCTGGATCACGAGTCCACACCGTATCGATCCAGATACACAGGGGCGAGCGCCGTGCCATATCCCGATGCAGTGTCTCCCGGAGCGCCGTATACGGGACAGTCGCTCATGAATGATTTCGCGGCCGTGCTCGACCGCGAGCAGCCCACTCTGGTGCTGGCGGCCAGCGCCGAGGACACGCATCCTGACCACCGCGGGAGTGGAGAGCTCGTGGTGCGGGCGATGACAGCCCGGAAACAGGAGGGCCGCCTGCGCTACTGGATCGTGCACGGCGGCGAGCACTGGCCGAAGCCGCTCGGCCTGCAGCCGACGCTCGAGCAGACGCCGCCGCCGCGTGGAGCCGGCATGCCGTGGTTTGCGGTGCCGCTCGCGGCAGGCGATGTCGCGGTGAAGGAGTCCGCCATCTTGCAATACCACTCGCAGTTCAAGGTGATGGCCCGCAAGCTGCAGGCCTATGTGCGCCGTACGGAGCTGTTCTCCAGGCTGCCGGCGGCGGAATAGCGCGGGCCGTTCCCGGCGCCGTGCGTCGCGCGGCAATCCGTTACCGCGGCATTGAAGGGAGTTGGGTAAACTCCCGCGGCGGATGTGTGCAACTACTTACGCTTTCCGGGGAGCACCGTGATTTACGCTTTCGAAGATCGCCAGCCGCGATTCGATTCGCCGGATTACTACGTGGAGCGCTCGGCGCAGGTGATCGGCTCGGTGCGCTTCGGCGCCTGGTCGAGCGTATGGTTCGGCGCGGTGGTGCGTGGCGATGACGAGTGGATCGAGCTCGGCGAACGGTGCAACGTGCAGGACGGCTCCGTCGTGCATGCGGATCCCGGAATGCCCGCCATTCTCGGCGCGGGCGTGAGCATAGGGCACATGGTGATGCTGCACGGCTGCGTCATCGGGCCAGGCAGTCTCATCGGCAACGGCGCCATCGTGCTCGACGGCGCCCGCATCGGGCGCAACTGCATCGTGGCGGCGGGAAGCATCGTGCCGCCCGGCAAGGTGATCCCGGACGGCGTGGTCGTCATGGGCTCGCCCGCCAAAGTCGTCCGCGAATCCACGGAGCGCGACCTCGCTCTCATCGCCAGCGCGAGCGAGCACTACGTCAAGGCGATCACGCGCTACAAGCAGGCACTGCGGGAGATGAAGGTACCTTAAGCGGCGACCATCCCGCGGGCCTCCTCGGCCCAGAACACCGCATCGACGTACGCGGCACGAATGATGGTCATGTCCAGCTTGTCGAACTTCACCTTCTCCCAGGTGCCGCGCTCGTATGCGCGCGCGCAGGCGAGTGCCGCGCCGATCGGGCCTTCTTCCGAAAGCAATGCGCGCTCGACGGCCGCCGTGAGCGGCAGCTCGCCCATCAGCTCCTTGAGCGGTACGCCCGTGAGCACGTCCAGCAAGGAGAAGAGGCCGGTGATGAAATAAGGTCCCGTGTCCTTGACGCCCGCGAGCTTCGCGAGCTGCTCGCACATGCGGCCGCGCACCAGCGCGTTCACGAACAGGCTCGGCGGCCGCTCGGTGAAGGACTGCATCGCGACCAGGGTGCACAGCCTGCGCAGGTTGTCGATCCAGCGTGCACAGCCGGCGCAGGTTGTCGATGCCGAGGATGACGATGGCCTGGTGGATCGAGTCGATCCGCCGCGGCAGGTTGTAGTAGCTCGAGTTGATGCAGCGGAGCACCCGGTAGGGCATCGAGACGTCCTGCGAGACGAGCTTCTCGATCTCCTCGAACGAGTCCACCTCGCCGTTTAGCGCGGCCACCAGGCGCAGCATGCCGAGCCGGCTCGCCGGCACGCGCTGCGAGCGGAAGGTCTGCGGGTGCTGCAGGAAGTAGCCCTGGAACTGGTCGAAGCCGAGCTCGATGCACTGCTCGAACTGCTCCACCGTCTCCACTTCCTCCGCGACCAGCTGCAGCTTGCGCGCCTTCAGGCTCTTCACGAGCGGCTCGAGCTGCTCGCGCGTGCGGTTGCGCGTCACGATCTTCACGACGTCCGCCACCTCGAGCAGGGCGGGCCCCGTGGTGGTGGGAGAGTAGTCGTCCAGCGCGATGCGATGGCCGAGCTTGCGCAGCGTGACCAGACCGGCGATGACCTGCGGCTCGTCCGGAACGTCCTCCAGCACTTCCACCACGACGCGGTCCGCCGGCAGCGGGATCGGTGAATCGCTCACCAGGAGCTCGCGCGGAAAATTCACGTGGATGGGCATGCCCGCGGTGAGCTTGTCCAGCCCGATCTCGAGGGCATTGGCCAGCACGGCCAGCGTCGCCTGGCGGGCATCGGGAAAGATGGCCTTCTTCGCTCTGTCCGAATCCCGGTACAGCAACTCGTAACCGACCACGGCCATGCCCGTGTCGTAGATCGGCTGGCGCGCGACCAGCGCGAGGTCGTCTTTGATCTCCATCAGCACTTCACTTCATAGTGGTCGGCGCACGGACGTCGCGCCTCCGCTATTCCACGCTGAAGCGGCCATGCCCGCCGAGAGATCAATCACACAATAAGTTGCAAGAAGGGGATGCAGCCTCTATTTTCCCGGCTTCCCGCGCCGGAGACTGCCGATGTCCACCCGAACCCTGCAGCTCACCGACTCCCTGCATGCCTACCTGCTCGCGAATTCCGTACGCGAGCCGCCCGTGCTGCGGCGTCTGCGCGAAGTCACTGCGGCGCTGCCCAACTCCAACATGCAGATCAGCCCGGAGCAGGGCCAGTTCATGCAGATGCTGGTGCGGCTCACCGGCGCGCGCCGCTGCATCGAGATCGGTACGTTCACCGGGTACTCGAGTCTCGCGGTGGCGCTTGCGTTGCCGGCGGACGGCCACATCATCGCGTGCGACGTGAATTCGGACTGGACGAGCCTCGCGCGGCAGTTCTGGCGCGAAGCGAGCGTGGATTCCCGCATCGAGCTGAAGTTGCAACCGGCGCTGCGCACGCTGGAAGAAATCGAGCGCGCCGGCCGCGGCGGGTTCGATTTCGCGTTCATCGACGCGGACAAGACGAACTATCTCGCCTATTACGAGAAGCTGCTGGGGCTCATGCGGCCCGGCGGGCTCATCACGGTGGACAACACGCTGTGGAGCGGTCGCGTGGCGGACGAGAGCGACGATTCGGCGGACACCGTGGCCCTGCGCGCCTTCAACGCGCAGGTCTACGAGGACGAGCGGGTGGACATGACGCTCCTGCCGTTGGGAGACGGCCTCACCCTGCTGCGCAAGAAGGGCTGAGGAACCTTTCGCGCGCACGGCCGTTGCTCCCTTCAAGGTTCAGCCTTGCATGGGAGACACCCACATGACCCTCAATGCCCTGCTCGCCTTCATGGTGATCTCGCAGATCGCCGTGTCGGCCTACCTGCTGTATTCGTTCAACACCATCGAGCGCGCGAGCAAGCGCCGGCACGAGATCCTGGCCGCGCATCTCGACGAAGCTCTGGCCCAGCTGGAGTCGCGCCTCACTGGCACGCCGCGGCCGCGTGCGCGAGTGGCTGCGAGCGGGGATTCATTGCCGACCGCCGGCGTGCAGGAAGGCGGATTGCTTCAGCCGCGGCAGGCCTTGTAGGGTCGCGGCAATGGCCGCCGGCGCCGTGCCAGCGAGCGAATCGACGACTCAGGCGCGGCGGGACGAGGCCGTATCTTGAGCGGCCGTGGGCTCCAGGCCAGCAGGATAGCGCCACTCCACCACATGCCAGGCCGCGGGCAGAGGTGAGTTCGTGGTGGCGTTCAGCCACAGGCCGTCCGGGCTGCGGCCTTGTGTCAGCACCACCCCGAGGATCACCGAGCGCGAGCCGCTGAGAGTCACTCGAGCCTCGACCACGGTGTCGAACGGCGGCACCTTTTTCTCGACCGCGAACCATTCCGCTTCGGGCGGACCACGCCGCACCGAATCCCAGATGGACTGGCACTGCAGGTGGAAACGGAGCGCCGTCGCGGTGACGGCACCATCGAACTCGAGCTCCATTTCCGGACCGGTCTCGGCGATCGGCTGATCGCACAGACTGCAGGGCAGACCCGACCCGCGGCCGCCCCAGCTGCGGGC
>JBGAIL010000032.1:22759-33589 GCA_044225565.1 Steroidobacteraceae bacterium
CCGCTTGCGATGCGCTCGCGGGCTCGCGCCCGCAGGATGTCGTCGTTCTTTTCGGTGTGGTCTGAATTGCCCATCGGCCCCCCGATGCGACAGGCCGAGACTATGCGCGCGCCTTCCGCGCGAGTCCAGAGGACACATCCGACAGCGAGCGCCATGCTGCGATGCGATCCGGAGGTGCCGGCCTGGCACCCTACCTGCGCGAATCGCGCTATCTTAGCCATCATGGCCGCCAAGAAGACGAACGGTAGCGCCAGGGGCGCAGGCGCCAGGCGTGGTGCGAAGAAAACCTCCCGAGGCAAGCTTGCTCCCGGGCGCAGCGTTCGCGGGCTCGGCCCTGCGGACGTCCCTCTTCCCGCCGACAACCCCGAAGTCGCGGACGTGAGCGCGCTGGTGCTGGAGGCCGGTGGCGCGCCCATCGGTGCTTATCGCGACCCGCTTGGCGGCCGCGCCATCCTGATGGCTTCGCTGCCGCTGAGTGCGGTGCAGCCCACGCCCTTCCAGCGCGACTTGTCGCCCACGCACGTGAAGCGGCTGGCGGGCAAGATCGACGAGACGGGCGCGTTCCTCGATCCGCTGATCGTGGTGCGCGGCGAGGACGGCCGGCTGTGGACGCCGAACGGCCGCCACCGCCTGGCGGCTGCGAAAGTGCTGGGGCTGCGGCAGATCGTCGCGCTGATCTCGCCGAACGAGGCGCTCGCTTACCGCATCCTGGCGCTGAACACCGAGAAGGCGCACAACCTCAAGGACCGCAGCCTCGAGGTGATCCGCATGGCGCGCAACCTCGAGAAGCGCCAGCCCCAGGCGCGCGAGTCCCAGCTGGCCGCGGAATTCGAGGCGCCGGAGCTGCTGACGCTCGGCATCCTCTACAGCCGCGTGCCGCGCTTCGCGGGAGGCGCCTACAGCGCGTTCCTCAAGAAGGTCGACCGGTTCAGCGACCGCACTCTGGCCGTGAGCCTGCGCGAGCGCGAAGGTTTCGCCTCGCGACTGCTGGACATCGACGCGCAAGTGAAGCGCGTCGTCACGGCGCTCACGGCGAAGGGCTTCCGCTCACCTTATCTGCGCAATTACGTGGTGGCGCGCATCAATCCGGTGCGTTTCCACAAGGCGAAGAAGGGGGACACGCGGCCGCCGATGCCGATCGCTCAGGCGCTCACGCGCATGGCCGCGGCGGCGAAGAAGTTCAACATCGACACCGTGAGCAATTCCGAGATCGCCTGGGTGGCCATCGGCGCAGGCTCGCAGGAATAGCTCGCGCAAGAGGCTGCTCATGAGACGGATTCCGGGGCTGGCCGCGCTGGCGGCCTGCATCGTGGCGAACGGCGCGCAGGCAGGGCCTTCGAAGCCGCTGGAAACCATTGCCGAGCGCTCGGCCTTTCGCTCCACCGGTCGGTTCGACGAAGTCGAGCGGTTGTGCCGCGATTACGCGAGCACGTGGCCGGACGCGGTGCGCTGCACCGAGTTCGGCCGCACGCCCGAAGGGCGGCCGATGCTCGCGCTCACCATTTCTCGCAGCGGCGCGCTCACTCCTGAAGATGCCCGCGAGCGCGGCACGCCCGTGATGCTGATTCAGGGCGGCATCCACGCAGGGGAGATCGACGGCAAGGATGCGGGGTTTCTCGCCGTCCGCGAGTTGCTGCTCGGCAAGGCATTTCCCGATGCGCTGCGCTCCTTCGTGCTGGTGTTCGTTCCCGTGTTCAACGTGGACGGCCACGAGCGCTTCGGCAAATGGAATCGCCCGAACCAGTCGGGTCCGGAGGAGATGGGCTGGCGCGCCACCGCGCAGAACCTCAACCTGAATCGCGACTACTGCAAGGCGGACGCGCCGGAGATGCAGGCGATGCTGCGCCTGCTGGATGCCTGGGATCCCGTGCTGTACGTCGACCTGCACGTGACCGACGGCGCGCAATTCCAGCACGATGTCTCCAACACGCTCGAGCCCATCTACGCCGGCGATGCGGGCCTGCAGCCCGGCGGGCGGGCGCTGGTGAAGGAGCTGAACGAGGCGCTGACGCGCATGGGCTCGCTGCCCCTGGATTTCTATCCGGAATTCCTGAAGGAAGACGATCCGGCCTCCGGCTTCGCCGTCGGCGCATCGGAACCGCGCTTCTCCACGGGCTATTGGGGCTTGCGCAATCGCTATGCCTTGCTGGTCGAGACGCACTCGTGGAAGGACTATCCGACGCGGGTGCGCATCACGCGGAACACCATCGTCACGCTCGCGGACATGATGGCGCGGCGCGGCAAGGACTGGCGGGCGCTCGCGCGACAAGCCGATGAGCGCGCGGCGAAGATCGGCGGCACGCCGGTGACGCTGTCCTATCAGACCGGGCAGCACGTCAGCACCATCGATTTCCGCGGCTACGCTTACACGCGCGAGCCTTCGGCGATCTCGGGTGATCTCGTCACGCACTACGATGCCGGCAAGCCGCAGATCTGGCGCGTGCCGCTGTACGACAGCGTTGCTCCGAAGCTGGTGGTGCGCGCGCCCTCGGGCGGATACATCGTGCCGGCTGCACATGCGGCATGGATGGCGGAGCGGCTATCGATTCACGGTATCGATTTCGATCGTATCGGCCGCGTCCAGCGCGGCGCGAGCGTCGAGACGTTCCGCGCCACCGCGGTGAGCTTCGCGAACACTTCGTTCGAAGGCCGCATCGCGGTGGAGCTCGCGGGCGAGTGGAAGCCCGAGCGGGTGGACATCGCCGAAGGCTCGCTGTTCGTGCCCATCGCGCAGGGCAGGGCGCGCCTGGTGATGACGCTGCTCGAGCCGCAGTCTCCCGATTCCTACGTCGCGTGGGGCTTCTTCGACAACGCCTTCGAGCGCAAGGAGTACATGGAGCCTTACGTCGCCGAGCAGGTCGCGAAAGAGATGCTGCAGAGCGACCCGCAGGTCGCGGCGGAGTTCAGGCGCCGGCTCGAGACGGATGCGCAGTTCGCGCGGGACCCCAAGGCGCGGCTCGATTTCTTCTATCGCCGGCACGCCTCGTGGGACCGGGCGTACAACCTGTATCCCGTGTACCGCAGCGACTCGCGTCTGCGCTGAACCGGTTCACCCGAGCGCGCACGCCGGGGCCCGCCGGGCGCGGCGCGCGCGCATGGCCGCCTCTCTTCCAGTTCAGCTGCGGCGCGAGCCTTCCGCGCCGCGCGGTTTCCAGTTGAATTCGATCGGGATCGTGGCGAACACCGTTCGCGCCACGCCATCCTCCAGATAAGGCCTGAACACCGCATGCTCCACCGCATCGCGGGCTGCGGCATCCAGCCGGGCGTAGCCGCTCGAGCGCTGGATCTCGATGCGGGCGGCTCGCCCCAGCTCGTCGATCATCACGCGCAGCAGCACGAGTCCCTGCTCGCCCGAACGGCGCGATTCGGCCGGATAATGCGGCCGCGGTGGCGTGAGATACGCGACTTCCGCCACTGTGACGATGCGCGCCGGCGCGCTCTCGATTCCGGGCGGGCTTTCGGTGGCGGCCACGGTGATGGCATTCAAGGGCGGCGGCGCGTCCCGAATCTCGATGAGTGGCGGCTCGATCGACGGCAAGACGGGCTCCTTCCACGCCGGGTCGACTTTCGGTGCCGGATCGGGCAGCCGCGTTTCCGTGGACAAGGTGACTTCGATGGGCGCGCCTGGCCCAACGGTGCTCACTCGCGAAGCCGAAGGCCCGATGCCTGCAAGCAGCGCGAAATGGACGGCCGCGATGGCGACGAATGCCGCCGGCCGGGGGCGGAGGGGAGCGGGCGGGATGGTCATGGATGGCAGCCTCCAATGCGAACCGCTTGCAGATGAGAATAGTTCTCAATACGATAGACCTCCAGCCCCGGCATCGCAACCGGTTCCATTCAAGCTTTCAGGGAGCCTTCCACCTGGACACCAAGAAGACCAACCGTGCCCGCGGCGTCGCGCTGCGGCAGACAGTCGCCACGGCCGTCGCATTCGCCATCCACGCCGCGGCCGCCAACGGGGCCGCAGGCACAGCGCCTGCCGCAACGGCCGCCACCGACGTTGCGGCTTCCCTCGAATCGGCCGCGCCCCAGGCCGGGCAGCCCGAGCCGCGGGAGCTGCCGAAAATCTCCGTGGAAGGCGCGAATACCGACACGTACAAGGCCGATCAGGCCTCGTCTCTCAAATACACGGCTCCGCTGCTGGATACTCCGCAGACGCTCACGGTCATCCCGCGCAAGGTCATCGAGGACCAGAGCCTTCTCACGCTGCGGGAAATCCTCTCCACGGTGCCGGGCATCACGTTCGGTGCGGGCGAGGGTGGTGGAGGCTTTGGGGACAGCATCAACCTGCGCGGCTTCGCCGGCAGCAACGACATCACCGTGGATGGCTTGCGCGACAGCGCGCAATACACACGATCGGACCCCTTCAATCTCGAGCAGGTGGAGGTCGTCAACGGGGCGAGCTCCGTGTATGCGGGCGCCGGCGCAGTGGGAGGAAGCGTCAACCTCGTCAGCAAGACCCCGCTCGCGGAGTCCTTCTCGCGCTTCAGCGGGGCGGCGGCGACCGATGATTACGGACGCCTGACCGCGGACATCAACCACGCCTTCGGCTCCAACGACGCCCTGCGCGTCAATGCCATGTGGCATCAGAACGACGTGCCGGGCCGCGACGTGGAGCGATTCGAGCGCTGGGGCATCGCGCCCTCCGTGGCGTTCGGCCTCGGCGGCCCGACCACGCTCACCCTGAGCTTCCTGCACCAGTCCGACGACAACACGCCGCAATACGGCGTGCCGACTTTCCGCGGCCGGTTGCTCGAAGGCGCGGACATCGAGGCCTACTACGGCTATCGCAACATCGACCGGCAGGAGAGCGACACCGACGTGCTGAGCGCCGTCGTGAAGCACGATTTCAACGATCGCGTCTCGCTGCGCAACCACACCCGGGCGCAGCGTGTGGACCAGCTCTCGCAGGTCGATCCGCCGCAGGGAACGTTCTGCCTGACCTCCACTGGCCTTACGCCGGCAGGCGCGCCTTGCCTGACTGCCACAGGAGTCGTCGTTTCCCCGGGCTTCTATCTGCCCAGCGGCCCGCGCGGCACCACGCGCGACACCCGCAACGAAGCGCTGATCAACCAGACCGACCTCACGCTCTCGTTCGCCACCGGCCGGTTCGAGCACTCGCTGGTCACCGGCCTGTCGATCGCGCATGAGACCTTCTCGCTGCGAAACGGCAACGTGCTGCGCAATGCGGATGGCACGACGCCAGTGCTGCCGCAAACGCCGATCGGCGAGCCGGATTCGCTCTACACCGGTACGCTGAACTATGTCCGGGCCGGCGAAACGAAAGGCAAGCTCGACAACCAGGCCCTCTACGCCTTCGACACGCTGAAGCTCAGCGAGCGCTGGCAGCTGAACGGAGGTGTGCGGTATGAGCACAACGACGGCTCGAGCACCGTCACCACATACGCCATTCCCGCGGATGGCGGCGCTGCGACCCGCAATCCGGTCGCGGACAACGACGAGCATCTGCTCAGCTATCGGGCGGGCCTGGTTTACAAGCCCGCACAGAACGGCTCCGTCTACTTCGCGTATGGCAATTCACGGACGCCGTCCAAGGCGTCGGTGAATGGCGCCTGCACCGTTGCGATTTCCGCGGACGGCACGCCTCAGGCCAATGCCAACTGCAACGTCGATCCGGAGAAGGCGGTGAACTACGAGCTCGGCGCGAAGTGGGACCTGCTGGACGCGCGCCTGAGCCTCACGGCCGCCGTGTTCCGCAACGAGCGCAGCAACTACCGCGTGAACGATCCCGGCAATCCGGACAACCCTTCTCAGGAGCAGCGGCTCGATGGCCGGGCCCGGGTGGACGGCGTGGTGCTCGGCGTGGGCGGGTTGTTGCGCGAAGGCTGGGGCCTGTTCGCGAACTACACGTACCTCGACAGCGAGGTGCTGCAGGGGGCATCGGACTACATCTCGTCGCTGGGCCAGGATTACACGCGCGGCGATCCGCTGCTCAACGTGCCCCGGAATGCCTTCAGCCTGTGGACCGTGTATCAGCTGCCTCACCGCGTGCAGCTGGGCTACGGTCTCACGTATCAGGACAAGGTGTACGTCAGCCAGCACAGCGCAGCCAATGTGGAGGGGCCGCTCGCCACCGCGAAAGGCTATTCCGTCCATCGCGTGATGGTGCGCTACGGCCTGAGCCGGCGTGCAGACCTGCAGTTGAACGTGAACAACGTGTTCGACAAGGAATACCTCAGCCGCGTGCGCACGGCCGGCGAGCAGGCCTGGGCCACGCCCGGCGAGGGCAGGCAGTTCGTGCTCACCGCGAGCTACAGCTTCTGATCCTCCACATCCCCAACGTGCTCACCCCCGAGCAGGTCGTCGCGACGCGGCGCGTGCTCGACGAGGCGGAGTGGGTGGATGGCAAGGCGACCGCTGGCCACCAGTCGGCGCGCGCCAAGCAGAACCAGCAGCTGCCGGAAGATTCGGCGGCAGCGCGCGAGCTCGGCCGGCAGGTGTTGGCCGCGCTCGAGCGCAGCCCGCTGTTCATCTCGGCAGCGCTGCCGCTGCGCATCTTCCCGCCTCTCTTCAATCGTTATTCGGGAGGGCATTCCTTCGGCATGCACGTCGACAACGCGGTGCGCCAGGTACGTGCCACGGGGCAGCCCGTGCGCACGGACCTCTCTGCCACGCTGTTCCTGGCGGAGCCGCACGAATATGACGGCGGTGATCTGGTAGTCGAGGACACCTATGGCGCGCACACCATCAAGCTTCCAGCGGGTCACATGGTGCTCTACCCGGCGAGCAGCCTGCATCGCGTCCAACCCGTTACGCGTGGTGCGCGGCTCGCGTCGTTCTTCTGGATCCAGAGCATGGTGCGCGATGATGTGGGACGCAGCCTGCTGTTCGATCTCGACACCGCGATACGGCTGCTGAATGCGGACACGCCGGACCACGTGGTGGCGGTGCGCCTCACTGGCGTGTATCACAACCTGCTGCGCAGGTGGGCGCAGTTGTGAAGACGCTGCGCAATGCCCTGTTCCAGGTCCACTGGATCGTAGGCATCACGGCCGGATGCGTGCTCGCGCTGGTCGGGTTGACCGGGGCGATGCTGTCGTTCGAAGAGAAGATCGTCTCCGTGCTCAATGAAGATGCTCGCACGGTGATGCCGCGTTCGACGGCCCCGTTGTCCGTGCCGCAGCTGTTGAAGAGAATCGAGCTGCAGCATCCGGATGCGCGTGTCGCCTCGCTGCTGGTCTTCGGAAGCCCCTCCCAGGCGTGGCGAGTGACGTTCGAGCCCGCCAGCGCACGCGCGGTCGATGGCCAGGCCCGGGGTGCGTCGCGCTACGTGAATCCCTACACGGGCTCCCTTTCGCTCGAGCCCGGCGATCGAGGCGAATCGTTCTTCCGTTCCGTGCGCAGCCTGCATCGCTGGCTGATGCTCGGCGAGTGGGGAAACCGGGACGTCGGCCGGCAGATCACCGGGGCCTGCGCGCTGCTGCTGGTGCTCATGTGCGCCACCGGGCTCTATCTGCGCTGGCCGCGCAACGGGCACACGTTCCACTCGTGGCTCGTTCCGGACTTCGCGCTGCGCGGCCGCAGCTTCCTCTGGAACCTCCACGCCACCGTGGGCACCTGGCTGCTGCTCTTCTATCTGGTGATCGCTCTAACGGGCCTCCAGTGGTCTTACGAGTGGTATCGCAACGGGCTCTATGCGCTCGCCGGCGTGGAACGCTCCGAGCGGCCCGAGCGCTCGCGCGCCCTCGAGCTCGCAGGCCGGGCGCCCGATCTGTCCAGGGCCTGGCGCGTGTTCCTCGAGGAGACCGAGACCTCCGGCTTCAATCGGGCGATCCTGCGGATTCCTCGCGGCGGACCCGACTCCCCCGTCGAGATCCGCTATCTCGAGGCGAATCCGGCGCACAGCCGGGCTTACAACACGCTCGCGGTGGAACCCGTGACCGGCGTAGTCGTGAAGCACGAGCGCTACGCCGAGAAGAATGCAGGCGGGAAACTCATCGCCAGCGTCTTTGCGCTGCACTCGGGCCAGTTCTTCGGCACGCCCGGCATGCTGGCTTTCATGCTGGCGAGCCTGGGCATGCCTCTCTTCGCGGTGACCGGCTGGATGCTCTATCTCGACCGCCGCAAGCGTAAAGCGCGGTCCCGCGCGCGCATGGCCGCCCTGACGCCGGTGACTTAGCCGAGCCCCGCTGGCTAGAATCTCCCGCCCTCGGGGAACAGGCCTGCCCGGCCGCTGACTAAGCAGCATGAAAAAGAACTGGCTGATCGCCGCAGGCGTCGTGCTGGCGCTGGTCTCGGCCTTCCTCTACTACCGTCACTCGAAGAGCGAGAAAGCTCCTCCCTACCGGTTCGCCACCGTGGAACGAGGGGACCTGGAATCGGCCGTCTCCGCCACGGGCACGTTGAGCGCGGTCACTTCCGTACAGGTCGGCACGCAGGTGTCGGGCCAGATCGCCGCCATGTTCGTGGATTTCAACGATCGCGTGAAGAAAGGGCAGCTCATCGCGCGCATCGATCCCACTCTCCAGGAGCAGGCGGTGCAGGATGCTCAGGCGGGCCTCGACCGCAGTCGTGCGGAGCTCTCCCGCACCAGCGAGGAGTATCAGCGCAACAAGAGCCTGTTCGAAGGCAAGGTGCTCACCGAAGTCGAATTCAACACCGCGAAGTACGCTTACGAGGTCGCCGCGGCGAACGTGAAATCCGCGCAGGTGGCGCTCGCCCGCGCGCGCCGCAACCTCGCATACACTTCCATCTATGCGCCGGTGGACGGCGTGGTCATCGAGCGGAACATGGACGTCGGGCAGACCGTCGCCTCCAACTATTCCGCGCCGCAGCTCTTCCTGATCGCGAAGGATCTCTCGGAGATGCAGATCCTCGCCTCCGTGGACGAGAGCGACATCGGCCTCATCCAGGACGGCCAGAAAGTACGCTTCTCCGTGCAGGCCTATCCCAGTCGCAGCTTCGAAGGCACGGTCAAGCAGGTGCGGCTGCAGTCGAAGACCACGGAGAACGTGGTGAACTACACGGTCGCCGTCGCGGTGCAGAATCCCGACGGCAAGCTGCTGCCGGGCATGACGGCCACGGTGGAATTCCTCACGGGGTCCGCGTCGAACGTGCTCATGGTGCCGAACGCGGCGTTGCGCTTCCGCCCGCCGCAGGAAGAGATGGAGAAAGCACGGGGTGAGGGTTTTGCGGCGGCGCGCGCCGCGATGGGCGATCGCGCGGGCGGCGGTCCGGCTGCTGCGCGTGAGCCGGGCGCCACTGGCGCAGGAGGCGTTGCCGGCATGGCCGGCCACATGGGCGGCCGAAGGGCTGAGCACATGGGCATGCTCTGGTACCTCGACGCCGGCGGCGATCTCGCGATGGAACGGGTGCGCACCGGCATCACCGATGGCCAGAAGACCGAAGTGTCCGGCCGCCAGCTGAAGGAAGGCCAGCAGGTCATCGTCGGCGCCACGCAATCCACGCAGAACGCGGGCGCGGGGCTCTTCCAGCCCACCATGCCCGGCCCCGGCGGCCCCAGGCGCTGAAGTCCATGAGCGTCATCCGCGTCGGGGGCGTGACGAAGGACTACTTCATCGGCCGCAACCGAGTGCATGCGTTGCGCGGCATCGATCTCGAGGTGCAGGCCGGGGAGATGATCGCCGTGATGGGCGCATCCGGCTCGGGCAAGTCCACGCTCATGAACATCCTCGGCTGCCTCGATACGCCGACCTCCGGCGATTATTTCCTCGACGGCATCCGCGTCAACGATCTCGGCCGCAATGCGTTGGCGGACCTCCGCAACCGCAAGCTGGGGTTCGTGTTCCAGGGGTTCAACCTGCTCGCCCGCACCACCGCTCTCGAGAACGTGGAGCTGCCGCTGCTCTATGATCGCAGCGGCGAGCGCAAGGACACGCGGGCACTCGCGAGCGAGGCGCTGCGGAAAGTGGGACTCGAAGACCGCATGGACCACCAGCCGAGCGAGCTCTCCGGCGGCCAGCAGCAACGCGTCGCCATCGCACGTGCATTGGTGACGCATCCCACGCTGCTGCTGGCGGACGAGCCTACGGGCAACCTGGACAGCCACACGTCCGTCGAGATCATGGCGCTGTTCCAGGACCTGAACGACCAGGGCATCACGCTGCTCATCGTCACGCACGAGCCGGACATCGCCTCGTATGCCAAGCGGGTCGTCGAGGTGCGCGACGGGCGCATCATTCGTGACGAAGCGGTGGACGGCCGGCACCGCGCCCGGGACGATCTCGCCAGCATCCCGGACCCGGACGCGCCCCCAACGGCAACCACCCGCGCCGATCCAGCGAGGCAGCCTGGCGCATGAGAAAGTCGACCCTCATCAAGGTGGCCGCGCAGAGCATCCTGCGCAACAAGCTGCGCACCTTCCTCACCATGCTCGGCATCGTCATCGGCGTGGCGGCCGTCATCGTGATGGTGGCCGTGGGCTACGGTGCGCAGGCGAACATCGAGCAGCAGATCAACAACCTCGGCACCAACATGATCATGGTGATGCCTGGGGCGAGCCGGCAAGGCGGCGTCAGCGGGGGCTCGGGCACCTACAACCGCCTGACGCTCGCCGACGCTGAGAAGCTGGAGCGCGAAGGCACCTTGCTCTCCGCAGTCTCTCCGGTAGTCAGCACCTTCGGCCAGGTCATCGGTGGCAACGGCAACTGGCGCTCGCGCATCGACGGTGTCGCCGCCGAGTATCAGACCATCCGCGACCTGCACCTGGAGTCCGGTACCTGGTTCGGCGAGCCGGACGTGCGCGCGATGCGCAAGGTGGCCGTGCTCGGCAAGACCGTGGCGAACACGCTCTTTCCGGATGGCGATGCGGTCGGCCAGCAGGTGCAGATCCGCAACGTGCCTTTCATC
>JBGAIL010000284.1:0-3961 GCA_044225565.1 Steroidobacteraceae bacterium
CGCGTCAAGCAGCAGGAAGGGGCCACACAACGCGTGCAGGAGATGCTGGGCACGCTCGAGCTGCGACTCTCGAATCCCGAGAGCGGCTATCCGGCGCTGGTGTTCTATCAGCTGCGGCGGTTCTGGCAGTCCGGGCGGGAGCTCATCGAGCAGTTCGTCGCGGACCTGTCGCGCCAGCAGGAGGAACGCGAGCGGCGCGCTCATCTGGCCGAGCACAATCGCAAGCAGTTCGCGCGTCGTCAGTCCGTCCAGGCGGAACTGCGTGCCGCGGAGACCCGAGCAGCCGATGCCCGGGCAGCGCTGTCGGAGCTCCAGCAGCAGCGCGCGCGGCTCATTCGCTTCTGGCACTACTTCAAGCGGCGCGCCCTGGATCAGCGCATCGCGGTGGCCCGGGACGGCCTGGTCGAGGTCGATGGCGCGCTGGTGACGGCGCGCGATGCAGCCGATCAGCTCGAGAAGCAAGTCCCTCCCGAATTTCCGGGATTGAGCATCGACGCGCGGCGAGCCATCAACCTCGCTGCCATCGCGTGTGCGGAAGTGCTTTGCGCGCGGCTCGCCCGGACGCCGCTCGTCAAGCTTGCCCGCGAGGCCACTGCGCGTCGCGAGGTGACGGACGAGTACGGCACTCCCGGAGAGTGCGAACGCCTCATGGAGGAGATCTCACGCGGCCTGAAGCAGATCCAGGCTCGGGGCACCCTGGCGCAGGAAGTCAAAGTGCGTAGCGAGCGCCTGAAGCAGGTGGCGCGGTACCGTAATTCTGCCGATACCGCACCGACCACCGACTCCATCGGCTATTCGGAGGGCGACGTTCTCGCCACGGAAGCCGCAGGCGGCGGCGCCGCGAAGATGCCGAACGTGCTCGCCGAGGATACCTGGGACCTGTTCCGCGTCCTGCTGCGGTGACGGTTCTGGACATGCGGAAGCGCACTTGTGCGCATCCGCATGTCCGGCACCTGGTGACTACGTGCTGCGGCGACTGGCCGGCTTCACCGGCGGCGTGCTCGCCGGCAGCACGCGCTGCGGCGGCTTCACCATGTCCGCCATCACTTCTGCGGCCTGCGTCAGCACGATGTCCGGCGCGTCGGCGGCTTCGAGCTCCTCGATGGTTTTCACGGCTGGCATGCTCTTCGCCGCGCGACGGGCGTTCTCGCGCGCCAGGCGCTCTTGCTCGAGCCGTGCGCGCTCTTCCTGGCGCGCCTTGAGATTGAGCGAAACGCTGCGCTGGCCGCGCAGGATGTCTATCGCGGCGATGTCGGCGACGAACCATTTGTAATCGGGATCCGCCTGCGCTCGCTTGTCTTCCTCGGTGGCGAGCTCCGGCACCGTGGATTCGCTGTCGTGCGAATCCCTGCGGAAAGCCACGCCCGCGATGCGATCCCACGGCAGGGCGGCATCGAGCGCGCTCTCGCCGATTTCCTTCATGTCGATGAGCGAAGGAAGCTGCACGTCCGGCTCGACGCCGCGGTGCTGCGTGCTCTCGCCCGTGACGCGATAGAACTTGCCGATGGTCACCGTGAGTTGCCCGTTCACCGGCTTCTGCGACCAGCGGTCGAGCGGCACGAGATTCTGCACGGTGCCCTTGCCGAAGGTGCGCTGCCCCAGCACGATGCCGCGCTGATAATCCTGGATGGCGCCGGCGAAGATTTCCGACGCGGAGGCGCTGGCGCGATCCACGAGCACGGCCAGCGGGCCGTCATACGCTACGCCCGGCTCCGGGTCGTCCAGCACTTCGAGGCGGCCCGTGGTGTCCTTCAGCTGCACGACGGGACCCCGGTCCACGAACAGGCCGGTGAGGGCAGTGGCCTCCGGCAGATAGCCGCCGCCGTTCTGACGCAGGTCGAGCACGAGCCCGTCGATCTTCTCCTTCTTGAGCTCGTCGATGAGCCTGCGCACGTCGCGCGTGGTGCTGCGATAGTCCTCGTCGCCCGCGCTCTGTGCCGCGATGTCCTGATAGAAGCCCGGCACGGTGATGACGCCGACCTTGAGGTTCTGGCCGTCGCGCACGATGTTGCGGACTTCCTTGTGTGCTGCCTGGGCTTCGAGCGTCACTTTGTTACGCGTGAGCGCGAGCAGCTTCTCCGGCGAGCCAGGGGCGGCACCGGCCGGCAGAATCTGCAGTCGCACGATGGTGCCGGCCTTGCCGCGGATGAGTTGCACGACGTCGTCCAGCCGCCAGCCGATGACGTCGGTGTAGTCCCCGGATTCGCCCTGGCCCACGCCGATGATGCGGTCGTTGGTGTTGAGCGAGCCCGCCACCGCGGCCGGGCCGCCTTCGATGACGTTCATGATGGTGACGTAGTCGTCCACCAGCTGCAGCGACGCACCGATGCCCTCGTAGTTGAGGCTCATCTGGATGCGGTACTCCTCGGAGTTGCGCGGCGAGAAGTAGCTCGAATGCGGATCGAACGTGCGGGCGTACGCGTTCATGAGGTTCTCGAACACGTCGTCCGGGGAGATCTGGTCGACGCGCTTGAGCACGCGCTCGTAGCGCTTCTTCAGCACGTCCGAGGCTTCCGCCCAGCTCTTGCCCGTGAGCAGCAGGGACAGCGCATCGTTCTTCACGCGCTTGCGCCAGAGCTCGCTCACCTCGGCCTCGCTGGCGGGCCACGGCGCCTTGTCGCGCTCGAACTCGAAAGACTCGTTGGCCGTCCAGTCCGGCTCCTTGGCGAGCAGCGACAGCGCGTACTGCATGCGCTGGCGGTTGCGCTGCTGGAAGCGCGCGAAGATGGTGTAGGCGGGATCGATCTCGCCGCTGCGGATCATGTCGTCGAACCGCAGGCGATAAGGTGCGAACTCGGCGATGTCGCTCGCCAGGAAGTAGCTGCGCTGCCCGTCCAGGAAGTCGAGATAGCGGGTGTATACCTCGGCGGACATGCGGTCGTCGATGGGCATGCGGCTGAAATGGGCCTCCTCGAGGATGTTGCCGACCTTGCGCGCGATGGAGCGCTGCTGCTCCGTGGGCGCGATGGCTCCGGCAGGCAGCGCCGAGGTGCTGGCGGGAGCTGGAGTCGAGCTGGCGAGGACGAGGGCTATGACGCTGAGGGCGGCTGTGGCGATCCATCCGGCAGGCCGGCGCAATGACTGGGGCATCGTTTGCGGACTCACAACTTCAGTACACTTGGCCCAAGGCTAGAACGCGCGTGCCGCGGCATCAAGTGCCGTGAGCTGCGTCGCGGGGACACCACACAGGCAGCATGCGTCCACTTACCGTACTCATCGGCATCGTCATGGGCTCCGCGTTCTCGCTGGCGCTCGGTCTCACGCTCACCTGGATCGTGCTCCTGTTCATGCCGGAGCATGCCGAGCGGTTCGCGGGAGAGCAGGAGCCGCTGGCCCAGGCCATCGCCATCTTCGGCGTGATGACCGCGGCCGCGGCGACGAGCTTCTACGGGGAAATCAAGCTGCGGCCGTGGCGTCGTGCCGCCCATGCCTCCACGCTTGCGATGCTGGCGTTGGCCGCGTGGGCCTACTGGCCGCGATGAATTGAGAGCGCCCCGGGCGCCAAAGGTTCAGCGCTCCCGTACGGGCCGGCCGCCAATCCGTGCTTTCCGCAGGTTTGAACAAAGCTGATCTTAACGAGGCAGGCCGCCAAAGCCGCGCCTTTGGCGGCCGGAATCGAAGCCGATGTCCGCAAAAAGCGCCGTCAGGCGGCTTTTTGCCAATGAACCTATATGCGGCGCGCGTTGCCGCGCCACTGATCCCTGGGGCTGGAATTGGTGTTGTAAGGGTCGCTGCCGGACTTCTCGGCCTGCTGCGAGTACTGTTCGAGCAGGGCCAGCTTGATCCGGCTCATGGCATCCCGCGCTCGGGGCTTGTTTTTCGTCGGACTGTCGGCCTGGGCAGGCTGACCCGGAAAGGTCCTTGCGGTCTCGCTCATCGTCATCCCCATCGTCGTCAGTAGTAGTACTGGGACGGAGAATGTCACAGGCCGTTCGCGGCCGGATTCATCGGGTGCTCGCAG
>JBGAIL010000033.1:0-33013 GCA_044225565.1 Steroidobacteraceae bacterium
GGTTTGTGATTCGAATACTATAAAATCGAGATTGGGATTCAAAAAGAAAATATTGCGCATACACTGGGAAGGAATGAACTCTTGCGGAGGTTTCCGGTGACTTCCAATAACTACCATATTCTGCTGGGGGCCTTTTCGGGGGCCTCAACCTTCGCCGGTGTTCGACAGGCGCAGTTAAATCAACTGGTTGGTTCGAAAATGGTAGGGCCAGCGGGCCCACCATCCCCTAGATCCGCTCTCCCAACCCCCGCACCATCTTCTTCAAAAGATGCTCCATCGTCTCGCCCAGATCCACGGCCTGTCCCGTATGCACCACGGACGTCTGAATGATCGTGCTCCGCGGCGCGACCAGCCAGTCGAACCGCTCCCGGCGCGAGAGCTGCCCGATTCGTCCGGCCTGCGCGCCACCCGCGCAGATGGCAGGAATACTCGCGAGATGGGATCGCAACGTGTCGAGATCCAGCTTCGGATCCAGCGCCAGAACGCGCGCTTCATCCAGCTCGATGCGCGCCTCGAGAAAGTCCTTCGCCTGACAGGACAGGATCACGCCGACGTTGACGAACTCCTCGCGTTCGACGCGAGGCACGACACGGACTACCGCGTAGTCATACGAGCAGTGATCGTGCACGAATCGCCTCCTCGACGAATGCCCGTGGTGCCTGAAGTCGCCGGATCAGATATCGCGCATACGCCTTGCGCCGCTCCTCCGCTGATCCGGCAGGCGTGCCGGACGACAGCCACGAATCGGGAATCAAAGCCGCGATGCTCTCGATGATCTGCGGCGAGAGCCGCGCCGCCATGGCCGCATCGGCATCGCGCAGCGCGCTCGCGAACGGCAGCAGGATGTGATCCTTGATCCTCTCGAATGCATCGGTGCTGCGTTCCTCGCCGCCGTCCCAGGCATGGTGAAAGTAGAGCGCCGCGCCGTGATCGATCAGCCGCAGCTCGCGATGCCACATCAGCAGGTTGGAATTGCGGATCGTGCGGTCCACGTTGCTCACGTAAGCGTCGAACCACACCACCGCCGACGCCAGTGCCGCATCCGGCTTCGCGGCGATGGGGTCGAAGGTCACCGCCGCAGGCAGGTAGTCGAGCCCGAGATTCAGGCCCGCACTGGCACGGATCAGCTGCTGGATCTCTGAATCCGGCTCCGTGCGCGCGAGATTCGCATCGAGCTGAATGAGCACGATCTCGGGCACCGGCAATCCCAGCGCTCGTCCGATCTCCCCGGCGACCAGTTCCGCCACCAGCGCCTTGGCGCCCTGTCCGGCGCCGCGGAACTTGAGCACATACAGGCCATCATCGTCCGCCTCGATGATCGCCGGCAGCGAACCGCCTTCGCGCAATGGCGTGACGTAGCGCGTGGCCAGCACGGTTCGCAGCGTTCTGTCGGATGAGGACGGCATGGCTCAATATAGCTCAGGCCCCGCATGGCCCCAACGCTTAGTCCTGATCGAGCGTCAGTACGGTTTGCAACAGGACGTTCGCGCCATTCTTCATGTCCTGCTCGGTCGTCCGCTCCCGTGGCGAGTGGCTGATGCCGCCAACGCTCGGCACGAAGATCATGCCTATCGGGGCGATGTGCGCCATTTCCTGGGCGTCGTGCCCAGCTCCGCTCGGCATCAGCTTGTACGTGAGGCCGCGGGTCTTCGCTGCGCGCGCGATGACATCGCGAATGGCCTGGTTCGTCGGTGCGGCATAAGAGGCGAGCTGAAGATCATTGAAATGAATGGGCGTCCCGCGCGACTTCGCGATCTGTGCCGCTTCTGCGCGGATGAGCTCGAATACGGCTTCGATCTTGTCGTCGGCCAGATCGCGAATCTCCAGACCCATCACCACCCGGCCCGGAACCACGTTGTAGGCACCGGGTTCGACGCGGATCTTCCCGACCGTCGCGACCTGGGTGCCCTCGAGCGTAGTGGCTACCTTGTTGACCGCCAGCACCAGTTGCGCCGCGCTCACCAGTGCATCCTGGCGGCGATTCATCGGAGTGGTTCCGGCGTGATTTGCGGTGCCCTCGATCGTCACGTCCCACCAGCGGATACCGACGATTCCTTCGACGACACCGATGTCCGTGCGGCTCTCTTCGAGCACCGCGCCCTGCTCGACGTGCAGCTCGATGAAGGCCTTGAGTTCGCCGGACGGGCGCCGCGCCTGCTCCAGCCGGTGGGGATCTCCTCCCACCGCACGGATGCCGTCGCGGATGAGATGGCCGCTGTCGCTCTTCACGTCGAGTGCCGCGGGCTCGAGCCTCCCGCTCATCGAGAGGCTGCCGATCAATCCACCTTCTTCGTCGGTAAAGCTGACCACTTCCAGCGAGTGTCGCAGGCGAACGCCGCCAGCATGCAGCGTTCGCGCGACCTCGATCGAGCCCAGGACGCCGACGTTGCCGTCGTAGTTGCCGCCGCCGGGTACGGAGTCGATGTGGGAGCCGATCATGATGACCGGGAGGCGGGGATCGCTCCCATCGATCCGGCCGATGATGTTTCCGGCCGCGTCGACCCGCACGACGAGCCCGGCTTCTTCCATCAGCTTCTTCACATACTCGCGCCCCCCGATATCGGCTTCGCTGAAAGCCACGCGGCTGACCCCTCCCTCCGGATTCGCTCCGAACCGCGAGAGTTGCGTGATGTGCTGCTGGATGCGCGCGCCATCTACGGAAACGGAGGCGTGATCGGCGTCGGCGGTTCCCGCGGCGGCTCCGATGGCGGCGAGACAGAGCGCGCCCATGAAGGTGCGGTTCTTGCTGGTCATGCGCAATGGTATCTTCGTTCCGACTCTGAAGCCTGCGCAAGATCGTCGAGGCATCACCCCAGGAGCCCTGCATGACCCCTCTCCCACGCCCATCGTTGCTCTGCCTCACCGGTCTGCTCGCAGCCTGCGGCGCCGACTCCCACGAGCAAGCCGCGGCCACCGTCGCGCAAGCCGCCACGCGCCCCTTCGAAATCAGCGTGCAAGGCGACTTCGACGAGCCCTGGGCCATGACCTTCCTCCCGGATGGCCGCCTGCTCGTCACGGAGAAGAAAGGCGCGCTCATCGTGCACACGCCCGGTGGAAAGTCGTCGCGGATTCCCGGCGTGCCGAAGGTGGATTACGGCGGGCAGGGCGGATTCGGCGACGTCGTGCTGCATCCGCAGTTCGCCGCCAACAATCTCGTCTACCTGAGCTATGCCGAAGCGGGCGAAGGTGATGCGCGCGGCGCGGCCGTGGCGCGCGCCAGGTTGGCATTGAACGCGGACGGCACCGGCGCGCTCTCGGACGTGAAGGTCATCTGGCGCCAGGTGCCCAAGGTCAGTGGTCGCGGTCATTTCGGTCACCGCATCGCATTCGGCCCGGACGGGCATCTCTGGATCACCTCGGGCGAACGGCAGAAGTTCGATCCGGCGCAGGACATGAAAGCCAATCTCGGCAAGATCATCCGTCTCAACGAGGACGGCTCGGTGCCTGCGGACAACCCTTTCGCGAAATCCGGCGGCGTCACGGCGCAGATCTGGTCGCTCGGGCATCGCAATCCGCTCGGCATCGCCTTCGACTCGCAGGGTCGGCCGTGGGAGCAGGAGATGGGGCCGAAAGGGGGAGACGAGCTGAATCTCATCCAGCGCGGCGCGAACTACGGCTATCCCATCGTCTCGAACGGCGATCACTACAGCGGCGCGCCGATTCCGGATCACGACACGAGGCCGGAGTTCGAGAAGCCGCGCGCATTCTGGAACCCGAGCATCTCGCCGGCGGGACTGGTCATCTACAGCGGGGATCTGTTCCCTCAATGGCGCGGCAACGCGTTCCTGGGCGGGTTGTCGTCACAATCTCTCGTTCGTGTCGAGATCAGCGGCGACGACGCGCGCGAGGCGGAAAGGTTCGACATGGGCGCGCGCATTCGCGAGGTGGAGCAGGGCCCGGATGGCGCGCTCTGGCTGCTCGAAGATGGCGAGGATGGCTCGCAGGGGCGGCTGTTGAAGCTCACTCCGTCGTCGGTGCGAGCGGGTTGACGCGCTGCCGCCGTACCCCTAACTCTTAGGCACCCAGGGTCGGTGGCACGCACTGCACTGCGACACCGGCCCCCGTTTCGCCGGATCTCCCATCGGCAGGTCTCCTTCCCGATGGCAGTCCATGCAGAAGGTGTGGAATCGTGCCTCCGCGCCCAGGCGGAGATCCGGCCGCTCGCTGCGATGGCACGTGATGCAATTGTCGACGCCCGTGCGGTCGACGAAGTTGTGGTGGCACGCGATGCAATTGACGGTGCCGTGTTTCTCGTGCGGAAAGTCGACCGGAAGCCACTGCGCGCGCTGTACGAGAGGCTCGAGCATCAGTTCCGCGCGGCGCTCGTCCTTCTGAGCTGCGAGGCCGAGGCATGCGAAAGCCGCCGTGGCGAGCGTGAGCGAGAGCCATCTGGGATGGTTGCCTAGCGCAAAAGGCCAGCGTGACACCGGGCTCGATTGGGGGATCCGTTGAAATGGCAGGAGAAGCACCACTATCGTCACGGTGGCCCATAGCCACCGTGCGGGCCCCGCCGCATATCGATCCGTCGCCACGACGTGAACGAAGACGAGTATGACGAGCAGTGCAGCCAGCAGGATGTGCACAGTCCGGAACCGGGCGGCGCTCCGCCACAAGACCCGGCGGATGCGGCCGAGTGCCGAGATCGACACGATGACCAGCGCGAGCGCCGCCAGCAGGCCCGCCATTTGATAAGCCGGCATCGATGGCTTGAGATATTCGACCGTGTGCCGGTCGGACAGCAGCGCGCCACCGATGTGCGCGCCCAGGAGTGCGATGGAGATCCAGGCAAGCCACTTGTGCTGATCCAGCGTGAGCAGCCTGGAGGGGCGGGCGTCCCGCGGGCGCAAGGCTGCACCCGTCAGGAACAGGCAGCCGATCGCGCTCAGGTGGCCGGCAAGCTGCGCCAGCTCCCAGGCCAGGCCGTCACGGCGCGCGAGGAGAGGGAGGCATGCGGCAGCGAGGAGTGCCGCGCCGATCAGCCAGTAACGCTTGCTCAAGCGGGAAGGATGCGCGCGGCGGGTGGGGCAGCGCAATCTGCCTTGCACCGTTCCATACCATCCCCTAACATCCCGCCCGCATGCACCTGAGCTTCACTTCCGCGACCAAGGCCAAACCCCGCTCACCCGGGGCCGCTCGGTCGTGCGCATCTTGATCTGAAGAAGCCAGCCGATACCGAAAAGCCCCGCGGAAACGACGGGGCTTTTTCATATCCGGGCCTCGTTCATCCGCTCAACACGAACGAGGATACCCAAGCAATGAACCCACCGTCTGCCAACCCGCTGTCGGGCGTCTGGCTGCCCATCGTCACTCCTTTCCGCGACGGCGCGGTGGATCTGGAGAGCTACAGGCGGCTGCTGGCTTTCTACGTCGACAAGGGCCTGAGCGGCATCATGCCGCTCGGCACCACGGGTGAAGTTCCGACGCTGGAAGACGATGAGGCCGAAGCCATCGTCGAGACCACGGTGCGGGAGCTCGGGGGTCGCCTGCCCGTGTACGTCGGCGTCGGCGGCAATGCGACGCACAAGGTGCTCCGCACGCTGAAGCGGCTCGAGCGCTATCCGTTCGCAGGCATTCTCTCCGTGTGCCCCTATTACAACCGGCCGAGCGATGAGGGCATGGTGGAGCACTTCACGCGCATCGCGGGCGCCACGGATCGCAACGTCGTCATCTACAACATCACGTACCGCACCGGCGTCAACCTTTCCAACGATGCCGTGCTGGGCTTGAGCCGCGTTCCCAACATCATCGGTATCAAGGATTGCAGCGGAAACTTCGCGCAGACCACGGATCTCCTGAGCCGCAAGCCCGCCGGGTTTTCCGTGATGACAGGGGAAGACGCGCTTTTCTTCACCACGCTCGCGCTGGGCGGGGATGGCGGCATCCTGGCCTCCGCGCACTGCAGGCCGGAGGTGTTTGCGGAGATACATCGGCGCATGCAGGCGAACGATCATCAGGGGGCGCGGCAGCTCTGGGCGGGCATCGAGCCCGTCACGCGGATGCTTTTCAGGGAGCCCAATCCCATGCCGCTCAAGCACTACCTGTGGCGCAAGGGGCTGATCGCGTCGCCGGAGTGCCGGCTGCCGTTGACGAAGGTGTCCGATTCGCTGGCGGGCGTGATGGAGAGGGAATGGCGTGTTCTGGCCGACCCGGCGTAAGTCCAGTGGACCGGCCCGGCCCGGCTCGGCGCCGCCGCCAGCCGGGCGGCGGGCGTTCGCCGACGTTGTTGCCCGGGCTCACTTGGGCGGCAATGGCAGCTCGACGATCCGCGCTCGCAAAGCTGCGCGGCTCGTAATGCTCAGCATGGCCACCGAAACCGGCAGATTGAAGCGGCGCGGGCCCGCGCTGCCGGGATTCACGAAGAGCACGCCGTCGCGGTCTTCGATTCGCGGCTTGTGCGAGTGGCCGCTGATGACCACCGCAATTCTCCGCGGTACCGGCTCGATATCGAGCCCGGAAAGGTCGTGCAGGGCGTAAATCCGCTTCCCGCCGATCTCGATCTGCGCAGTCTCCTGCAGCGATCCCGCCCAGGCATCACGATCGTTGTTGCCGCGAACGGCCGTCAGCGGCGCAATGCTGCGCAACGCGTCCAGGATCTCCGGCGCACCGATATCTCCAGCATGAATGATGTGATCCACGCCCCGTAATGCCACCACGGCCTGCGGCCGCAGCAGCCCGTGCGTATCGGAGATCACACCAACGATGGGCACGCCGCCACCCGCGAGTTGGGCACTGCAAGCTCCTTTGCGACCGGCCCTGGGCCGGGATGAGGTATCCGATGGTGGTGCCGCGACGCGGGTAATATCAAGCCTGGTTCCCGCCGCGGTGCGCGGTTGTCATACATAGAGCTGCAAGGTATAACGCTCCCCACGTATGGAGCTCAACAAGGACCTCGTTGCGGCTTCGGCCACGCCGCTCGTGCTCGCCATCCTGGCGGAAGCGGATAGCTACGGGTACGCGGTGATCAAGCGGGTGGCGGAGCTTTCGGGCGGCCACCTGCAGTGGACGGATGGCATGCTGTATCCCGTGCTGCACCGGCTCGAGCGGCAAGGCCTCGTCGCAGCGAAATGGGGCGAGTCGCAGAGCGGGCGCAAGCGCAAGTACTACCGCATCACCAGGCCCGGCCGCACCCAGCTCGCAGCGCAGAGAGAGCAGTGGCAGATGGTGGACAGCACGCTGCGCGGCATCTGGAAGGCGTGCGCGGTATGAGCACCTCTGCCGACCGCGCACTGCTCGAAGAGCAGATAACCGTCTGGCGACAGTATCTGCGCCGCCGGCCCGCTATCCGGGCGGCGGATGTCGAAGAGCTCGAAGACCATCTGCGCGACCAGATGTCCACGCTCACGAAGGCCGGGCTGGGCTACGACGAGGCCTTCCTCGTCGCGGTCAAACGCATGGGCAGCCTCGATGCGCTGTCACGCGAGTTCGCGCGGGAGCATTCGGAAAGGCTGTGGAAGCAGCTGGTCATTGGCGTGGGCGCCGATGAGGGTGCGCAGACCACGGTGTGCCGCGAAACGCTCGTCGTCATCGGCCTAGCGCTGGCTGCTGCGCTGGCCATCAAGCTGCCCGCGCTGTTCGGCGTCGACCTCGGCCACGTCGACGGTGAACGCTTCTACCTCCGTAACGCCAGCTTGTTCGTGCTACCCCTGCTCACGGGCTACTTTGCGTGGAAGCGTCGGCTCAATCCGATCACCTGTGTGTGGCTCGCGCTCGCCTTCGCCGCCGCGGGCCTGCTCGCGAACATCTATCCCTTCGCGACGAGCGGCAACACCGAAGCGTTGACCGCGCTGCATCTCCCCATCGCCCTGTGGCTCGCCGTCGGCGTCGCCTACATCGGTGGCCACTGGCTCGCCGGCGGCAACCGCATGGACTTCGTCAGATTCTCCGGCGAGCTGTTCATTTATTACGTGCTCATCGCGCTCGGCGGCGTCGTGCTCACCGCATTCACCATGATGATGTTCGCCGCCATCGGCATGCACGCCGAGACCGTCGCGCAGGACTGGCTGGTGCCCTGCGGCGCGGCAGGCGCGGTCATCATCGGCTCCTGGCTGGTGGAGGCGAAGCAGAGCGTCATCGAGAACATGGCGCCCGTGCTCACCCGGTTGTTCACGCCGCTCTTCACTCTGGTGCTCCTGGTGTTCCTGGCCACCATGGCGTGGACGGGCAGCCCCATCGACGTGAAGCGGGAGGTGTTGATCGCCTTCGACCTGCTGCTGGTGCTGGTCGTCGGCCTGGTGGTCTACGCCATCTCGGCGCGCGATCCGCAGGCGCCACCCGGCTTCTTCGACGGGTTGCAGCTGCTGCTGGTGGTGGCCGCGCTCGTGGTCGATGCGACGGCACTGGCGGCCATTGCCGCACGCATCGGCGAATTCGGCTTCACTCCCAACCGTGTGGCGGCGCTCGGCGAGAATCTCATCCTGCTGGTCAATCTCGCAGGGTCGGCATGGCTGTATGCGCGTTTCCTGCGTCACCGCGGCTCTCTCGCTGCTCTCGAACGATGGCAGGTCGCCTTCCTGCCCGTGTACTCCGTGTGGGCAGCGTTCGTGGTGATCGGCTTCCCGCCTTTGTTCGACTACCAGTAAGTCGCTCTTGACGTATCCTTGCCGCATGCCCCTCACCGAAAAACAACGTCGTCACCTGCGCGGCCTCGGCCATGCGCTGAAACCCATCGTCTTCATCGGCCAGGCCGGGCTCAGCGCCGCGGTCATCGCGGAGGCCTCGCGGGCGCTCGCCGATCACGAGCTCATCAAGGTCCGCGTCAGCGGCATGGAGCGGGATGCGCGTGATGAAGCGCTGGAAGCCCTGGCCGGCGGTACCAAAAGCGAGCTCGTCGGCCGCATCGGGCACACGGCAGTGCTATATCGCGCGAATCCTGAAAAGCGACGCATCGTCCTGCCGGCCTAGGCCCGCGCTGAAGAGCGGCTTGCCATCCAGCCCTCGGGGCAAGGGCAGGCCGGCGGCGGCCAGCAATGTGGGTGCGACGTCCACCAGCTGGACGTCGGGAAGCTGCATGCCCCTGGGGATGTTCGGGCCGGCGAGAAGCAGCATGCCTTCGCCGTCGTGCATGGCAGAGCGCGCACGCCCCAGGCGGCGTGTCACTTCGGAGAACGGTACGCGCACATCGTCATAGGCCAGCGTGAGCGCCTCGAGGCTGCCTTCACGATAACGCGGCACGCCGCGCTCGATGCTGAGCTTCACCACGATCTCGTCCCGGCCGTGCAAGTGTATCTGGAACAACGGGAGGTCCGTCTCCAGCACGCGCACTCTTCGCAGTCGCTCGACGGTGTCTGTGGGCAACGGTTCTCTGGTGCGAGAGCGATACGCGATCCACCGCGCCACGGGAGCACCGACGATCTGCCGCTCGAGCCCCACGAGCGCGCTCAGCCTGAGGGGATCGATGACATACCGCCATTCGCCGACTTCAGTGGATTCCGGCTCAGCCCGCATACCGTGCTCGGACATCACGGCGATCGTGCTGCCCGGGGGTAGCGCCGCGATCATCCGGCCGAGCACGCGATCCGTCTGCACGTAAGCTTCGGTCACCGCATTGCCGAAGCGTCCGGCGGACTCTCCTGAAGCGTCCGCGAAGAGCTCGGGCTCGTGGTACCGCCAGAACCGGTGGGAGACGAAATCGACCAGGAACGTGTGAAAGGTGCGCAGCTCCGGCTGGAAACGGCGGCACAAGCCCAGGAAGAGATCCGCGCTGAGATCCAGCTTGGCGCGACGGAGCATCAGCGATTTCTGCTCGGCGTCGGCGAGCAGCGTGGAGCGCATGACAGTTGCGGTAATGGAGGCGAGAGTGCGCAATCGCGCGCCGTGATCCATCAGGGTTCGTGCGGTGCGCAGGCGGGAAGAGGCCGCGGACCTGCCGCCTCCCACGCGCTCCGCATTCTGCTGCTCGCGATCCAGCGCCTTGATGCACGAAAGCTCCGGCGGCCATGTCCTCGTGTCTCGCGCCAGGTGCGAAGGCACCACGAACCCGTCGATCCGCGGGGGCGGCCAGTCCAGCGGCCATCCATAGATCCCGGCGCGGCGGCCGTGCTGCGCGAAAACATCCCAGATGGCCGGAACGCGAAGGTCGTCGGCAGTGTGATAGAAGCGCGTGACGCCGTGGCGCTGCGGCTCGCATCCCGTCGCGAGCGAGGCCCACGCCACCTGCGGACGGAAATGCTTGTCCCCATCGACGAGCACCGACAGCAGCTTCGCACTGCATCCGCCGTCCTGCAGCCTTGCCATGTTCGGCAGCCGGCCCGCGGCGATGAGCGGCTCCGCCACACTCCAGGTGGCGCCGGAGATGCCGAAGACGAAAACCGGGCTACTCATGGGCCGCCGGCGTGGGAAGCGCGCCGTTCTCGGGCCGCTGGAACTGCCGGTAGACCTCGAGCAGCCGTTCCTCCGAGAACGTCCAGGCCAGCTCCTGCTCGACGCGGCGTCGGCCGAGCGCCCCGAGGCGAGCGCGCAGTCCGGCATCGTCTGCCAGGCGAAGAATCTCGAGCGCGAGCTGGCGATAGTCGTTGCCGCCCGCATAGAGCGCCGCATCTCCGCACATGCGCCGGGTCTCGCCCAGGTCGAAAGCCACCATCGCCTTGCCGAGCGCCATGTACTCGAGGGACTTCACCATCACGCAGGCGTCGGTGAACGCATTCTTGAGATCGGGCTGCACGCAGAACGAGCAGTTTGCGAGGCGGGCCATGGCGTCACGCGGGCTCAGCCGGCCCGTGAACTCGACGATGTCCTCGATGTGGAGCGCCTGCGACATTCCGACGAGGTCCGCGTGTGCGCTGCCGCTGCCGATGAGCACGAAGCGGATGCCCCCGCGATCCAGCACGTGGCGGATGTGGTGTGCCGCGCTGAGCAGGTTGTCGATGCCGTCCTGCGGATTCATGTCACCGATGTAGCCGACTTCCACAGGTCGCTCGCCTGCCGGGGTGGGAAGCTGCGACTGCAAAGACGCTGGCGCCGGGGCCGCTGTTGCTGGTGCCGACTCCACTGCAGGCGCCGGAAACGCCGTCATGTCCGGCCCGTTGCGGACCAGCGTGATCCGCTCGCTGGAGATTCCCGTTCGTGCCTGCACCCGTCGCATCGCCGTCTCGCTGGTCGTGAACACGTGGTTCGCCGTGTGCGCGGTGCAGCGTTCCAGCGCCAGGAGAACCGAGCGAATCGCACGCGAGCTCCCATACCGTACTTCACACAACTCCGGGCACAGGTCGTGCAGGTCGAACACGAACCGCCGACCGAACAGCCGGCACACGCCGCCCAGCGGAAAGAAGATGTCCGGCGGATTGCAGGCGTGCAGCACGTCGAAGCGCGCCCTGGCCAACCCGGTGAGCACACCGATCCCGATGCTGAAGAAGCTGTACAGATACTCCAGCGCATGCCCGATCACACCGCCGGGAAAAGACGGCAACGGATAGTGGTAGACGGTCACCCCTTCTTCCACGCTCCGAAACGCATCGCCCGGATACCGCGGGCACAAGACCCACACTCTGCAGCCCGCCCGCGTCAGCGTTCGCGCGATGTTCCTGACGCGAGTGTCATATGTATAGCTGGTGTTCTCTATTGCGATGAGCACGCGAAGGTGGAGCGGGTTTCCCGCTCTCCCGGCGCGATTGGCGGAGAAGTCAGGGCTCATACCCGTACTCGCGGGCCTGCTCGCGAATTCTCGCCGCCAGGCGGGAATCCAGCCGTTGCAGGTCGCTCCACGATACCGGCTCATGTTCCGCCGGCGTGGACGACCCGAGCGCGCGCCTGATGAGCGGGCTCGGCTCCAGGCGCAGCCGCTCGCAAAGCTCTTCGTAAACGTGAAAGAGCCACCCGCTCGAGCGGGTGTTCACGTCGCTGGAAAGGCGGCGCACGGCTTCAGGGTCGGCTTTCACCTCGAGCCGTGAGCACAGCTGTGCGAAGGCGCCCTCGAGATCTTCGATCCGATAGCGCCAGTCCGCGATCTTCCCGGCCTCGAGATTCCAGTAGTGCCAGTACCTGGCGCTGCGCAGCAGCAGCGGCTCATCCATGCCCACCGGCACGTGCTCGCAGATGAATCGCCACGTGGCTTCCTTGAACGTGGCGGCGGACGCGATCACCCGCAGCGGATGCCGCACCTGTTGGAAGGCTTGCTCGAATTCGAGCCGGCCACGCGCGGCCCCGAAAGGAACCCGCGCCGCATCGACCGCCAGATACCAGGATGCGATGCCGTCGCGCCCGACACGCTCGTGCGGAACGTCGAGTCCCAGCCGGCGCAGGAGAAAGGAGGTGTATTTCGTGCCGCTGCGCCCGCAGCCGGTGATCAGAACGCGGCGAATCGAAGCCGTTCCGGACGGTGCGACAGAAGTGGCGCGTGAGGCGGGCCGCGCTAGGGGTCCGTGCATCATCACCGGCGGGCTCTGGAATGCGCCTCGAGGCGCGTTCTTGTTGTGGTTGCGCCGGAGCCTACTCTGCGGTGTCGGGAGCGTCCAGCTTGAATTGTCTTAATCGAGAGGGATTCAGCGCGATCCGTCGCATCGTCGTCCTGCCGGGGTTTCGCTCCGCACCGCAGCACGAAGCCAGGTGCGCTCGAAACCTCGCGTGTGGCGCGAGGCTGCCGTCATCCCAGAGCGATGCCGCGCAGCCCCGGCCCCACGTTCCACTACGCACGCCATGCATTCGTGACGCCCTCGGCGCCGACGGCAACCAGCAGAGAGATCGTGGCGAACATACCGACCATGAGCAGGAAAGTGATCATTTGAGACTCCTCGGCGGGGGGTGTGTCGTGTCCCGCGGTGCCCGTAGAACCCGGCGCCCCGGGATTTGTTGCAGCCCCCGGGGAAGAACGCCATCCCCGGGGAGGGTGCCGGGCCCGCCGGGATGCCGCGCCGCCGCTGGAACGCCACGCGGCCAGCCGAAAAGCCCCGGTTTCCGGCTCGATTTAAACGCCCGCCACCCTGTGCGACTCTAAGCCCGGCACATGACCTCCCTGGCCTCAGCACTGGCGGACGACGCGGGCGACCCCGAATCCACGCTCATCCGGCGTGCCCGGGGAGGGGACTCCAGGGCTTTCGAGGGCCTCTACCGGGAGCATGCCGGGCGGGTGTACGGCCTGTGCCTGCGCCTGGCGGGCGACAGGGCCAGTGCCGAGGATTTCACCCAGGAGACCTTCATCAATGCATGGCGCGCACTCCCCCGGTTCGAGGCCCGCAGCTCGTTCAAGACCTGGCTGCACCGCATCGCCGTGAACGTGGTGATGCACAAGCGTCGCCGTCGCTCCTCCAGGGAAGAGACGGTGGAGGATGCCGAGCCCTACCTGGAAGGCAGCTGGCAGTTCGAGACGCCGGTGGAGATGAGCGAGATCGAAGCGGCCATCGCCAAGTTGCCGGAAGGCGCGCGCGATGCGCTCGTGTTGTTCGGCATCTATGGCTATTCGCACGAGGAAGTGGCGGAGATGCTCGGCATCGCCGAAGGTACGTGCCGCGCGCAGCTGCATCGCGCGCGCAAGCTCATGCGGGACCGTCTGCAGGTGGAGATTCACTGACATGACCCACGATCAGCACAATCATTCCGCCGGCTCGCGAGTGACTTCACTGAGCGGGCTGAATACGGACATTCCTCCCATGCGGGATCTGTGGCCGGGCATCGAAGCGCGCATCGCGAGCGAGGTGCCGAGAGGATCAGGCAATGAGCAAGGGTCTTCGCGCCTGCGCGGAACGCCTTCCCGCTGGCTCGCCATGGCGGCCATCGTTTCGGCGCTCGCCGTGGGCGTATGGCTGGGTCGCAATGCCTTGCCGGTGCGCGAAGGGACCGCGCCTGTCGCTACTGCGGCGAATGGAAGCCTGCTGCCTGCCGCGTTCGTCACCAACCCCGCGTATGTGAAGCAGCGCGAGGCGCTGCTCGCTTCGTACGAAGCGCAGCTGCGCGCGCTTCCGCCTCAGACCCGGGACAAGGTGGTGGCGAGCCTCGCTGCCATCCACAAGTGCATGCAGGACATCCAGGAAGCCCTGGGCCGCGAGCCCGGCAATGCCTTGCTGCAGGAGCTGCTGGTGAACACTTACCAAGACGAGATGCGCGTCCTCACGGCCGTGCACGAAGCCGGCGACGTCCGGAAGGAGATCTGATCATGCGTACTCAACTGGTGGCGGTGGCCACGCTGATGGCGGGCGCGTCGACGTGGGCCCAGGCCTACGATCGCGATCTCGAGCAGAAGGTGGCCGCCGACGCGAGCGGTGCCGTCGAGATCTCGAATGTCGCAGGCAGCCTGGACATCACGGGCTGGGATCGTGCCGAAGTCGAAGTGCGGGGCACGGTCGGCGATGGAGTGGACAAGGTGGAGGTGTCCGGCGGTGGAAGCCGCACCTACGTGAAGGTGATCACGCGCCGGAACACCAGCGATGGCGAAGCGCACCTGCAGATCAACGTGCCCAAGGGCAGTGAAGTGACGGCCACTGCGGTCAGCGCGGACATCGCTTCGAAGCGTGTGACGGGGCGGCAGCGGCTCACCACGGTGAGCGGCGGCATCCAGGCGGAAATCGCGGGCGCGGATTCGCAGGTGAAGAGCGTGAGCGGGGACATTCACCTCCAGGGCTCGCGCCAGCCGGCGGACGTCCGGCTGAGCACGGTGAGCGGCGACCTGCGCCTGGAGCGGGCCGCAGGAGACGTGGATGCCACTTCGGTGAGCGGGACTGTGAGCGTGGAGGTGAACCCCGCGAAGAGCGTTCGGCTGCATTCCACTGCGGGCGATCTCACGTTTACCGGGCAGCTCGCCCAGAACGGCAGCCTCGATGCCGAGACCGTGAGCGGCGAGGTGAAGCTCGCGGCGGGGGGCGGCTACGAGTACGAGGCGCTCACCTTCAGCGGCGAGATCGAGAATTGCTTCGGCAGGCAGGCCGAGCGCACTTCGCCTTACGGACCGGGCAGTCGGCTCAACGGCAAGCTCGGCGAAGGCGGCGGGCGGGTGCGCGTGAAGGCGATGAGCGGGGACATCAATCTGTGCGACAAGTGAGCGGTGCGGCCGGGCGGGGGGTCAGGTCTTGCAATCATGCAGCCGCGTCTCGGTCGGCTGCATGATTGCCAGACCTGACCCCCCCCCCCGCCGCACCGCGCACTTGTAGCACAGATTGTTGTCCCCCCGCATCGCCTTCACCTTCTCAGGCGGAACGCTCACCCTTTTGAGGGCATGTTCCGCGGTCGCGATTCGCGTAATCTGGCCTGCATGAATCGCGATACGGGGTTGCCGCACCCCTGGATCCTCATCTTCGCCGCGGCGAGCATCCTCCTCATCACCATGGGCATCCGGCAGTCGCTGGGGCTGTTCGTGCTGCCCATCGTCGGCGAGACGCGGCTCGGCATCGAGGCAGTGAGCTTCGCGCTCGCGGTGAGCCAACTGGTGTGGGGTGCGTCGCAGCCGGTGATGGGCGCGCTGGCGCATCAGTACGGAGCGCGGGTCGTGATGATCGTCGGTACGTTCCTGCTGGCGGCGGGAGTTGCGCTGACGCCGTGGGCGAAGTCGGAGCTCTCGCTGGTGCTCACGCTCGGCGTGATGATGGCGGTGGGTTCGGCGGCCGGCAGCTTTTCGATACTCGTCGGCGTGACGGCGCAGGGCCTGCCGTCGCACAAGCATTCATCGGCCACCGGCATCATCAACGCGGGTGGCTCGCTGGGGCAGATGGTGTTCGCGCCGCTCGCGCAGTTCTTCATCAAGGGACCGGGGTGGAACGTCGGGTTGCTGGTGATGGCGGCCTCGGCGCTGCTCACCTTGCCGCTCATCGCGCTGTTGCGCGGCCCGAAACGGCAGCCGACACCTTCGCAGCAGGCGGCCGCCGCGGTGTCGGCCGGCTCGCCGGCTGAAGCGAGTACCACCGCCCCGATCCGACGGCCAGCAGGAGAGATTGCCCCACCGGCGGTCACCTTGCGTGAGCAACTGCGGATTTCCGTGCGCGACAAGAGCTACATTTTCCTGCACCTCGGTTTCTTCACCTGCGGCTTCCACGTTGCGTTCCTCGTCACGCACTGGCCGGGAGATCTCGAGCTCTGCGGCCTAAACGGCAGCGTCGCAGCGAATTCGCTCGCGCTCATCGGGTTGTTCAACGTGGCCGGCAGCCTCAGCGCCGGATGGCTCGGGCAGCGCTATCGCATGAAGAGCCTCCTGGTGCTGCTGTACGCGAGCCGCGCCGCCATCGTCGTCTGCTATCTGCTCATGCCCAAGACGGCGCTCAACGTGTATCTGGTCGCGGGCGCGCTGGGCTTCACCTGGCTCGCCACCGTGCCACCCACCGCGGGCATCGTCGGCAAGCTCTTCGGGACACGTTATCTTTCCACGCTGTTCGGCCTCACCTTGTTCTCGCATCAGATCGGCGCGTTCCTCGGCGCATGGCTCGGCGGCGTCGCCTTCGCGCAGCGCGGGTCCTACGACTGGATCTGGTACGCGGACATCGTGCTGGCGATCGGCGCCGCGCTGGCCAACATGCCGATCCGCGAGGCGAGGCCCGTATTGAAAGGAGCCCCTGCGTGAAATACCTGCACACCATGGTCCGCGTGAGCGACCTCGACCACTCGCTCGACTTCTATTGCAACAAGCTCGGGCTGAAGGAGCTGCGTCGCAAGGAGAGCGAGCAGGGCCGCTTCACGCTCGTGTTCCTCGCCGCGCCGGGCGACGAGAGCGCGCAGGTGGAGCTCACCTACAACTGGGATCCGGAGGCGTACACGGGTGGTCGCAACTTCGGCCACCTCGCTTATCTGGTCGATGACATCTACGCACTGTGTCAGCGGCTCGCGGACGGCGGCGTCACCATCAATCGCCCGCCTCGCGATGGGCACATGGCATTCGTGCGTTCGCCCGACGGCATCTCCATCGAGCTGCTCCAGAAAGGGGACGCCCTGCCGCCGAAGGAGCCGTGGGTGTCCATGAAGAACACGGGAGTCTGGTAGACGCCTGCTCCGTGCTGGCGCTGACGCTCGTGGCTGGCGGCAGTGGCGACCCGAGGACCGCCGCCTACGCGTGCGGCTTGCACTGCTCCGCAGGCACCATGGAGTAAGTCACGGTGACGATGCGCCATTCCCTCTCCACCCGCACGAGCTGGAACGAGTCGTACCCGCAGTGGCGCAGCTTGCCATCGAGCAGCACTTCGTAAGGCGCCCATATCGAGGCCACGTGCCCGTCGATGTGCACCTCGGCATCCCACATGCGCTCCTCGAACGCACCTTTGGCGTTCGAGATGTATTCGGCGAACTCGGCAACCGTGCGCACGTGCGCGGGCTCATCCGGCTTGCCGGTGCTGCTCACGAGCACGCCCTGCGGCAGCATGATGCGGCGGAAGCGTTCGCCGTCGTGGGCCGCAATGGCCGCAAAAACTTCTTCGGCCGCGGCGAGCACCGCGGCGCGCTCGGCTTGGGACGGCTCGGCGCCCCACGCGATTGCGCTCATCGTGCCGACCGCGCACGCAAGCCCGAAGACGGTACGTCGAACATGCATTTTCATTTCTCCAATAGGCGCTCTACGCGCGCGACCAGCACCTTGACGGCTTCCGGGCTCGTCACACTTTCTCTAGTCTCCTCGCCGCGCTGAGCACGGCGAGTACCGAGGCTGTGGCGATGTTCGCATGCCGACCGGCGCCGAAGCGGGTGCCGGGGCTGCCATCCCTTGCGGCTTCGACGATGGCCAGTGCCGAAGCATCGGCGCCATGGGCCAGCGCGCGTTCCTCGTAGGAGTCGATGCGGATGGGCATCCCCAGCGCGTGGATGGTGGCGTCGATCGGCCCATTGCCTTCACCGCGCAGCTTGCGACGCTCTCCGCCGAGGGTGATGTCGAGCTCGATGCCCTGCCCGGAGCCGACCTCGAACAGGTGGTGACCGTGATAGGTGAGCGCCTTCCCGCCGTTCAGGTAGGTGGCCTCGAAAAGAGTCCAGAGCTGGGGCGAGGTCATCTCCGTTTCCGCGGAGTCCGCATGTGCCTGCACGATGGAGCTGAACTCCACCTGCATGCGGCGCGGCATCACGACGCCGTAGTCCCGTTCCAGCAGATAGGCGATGCCGCCCTTGCCGGACTGGCTGTTGATGCGGATCACGCTCTCGTAGGTGCGCCCCAGGTCTGCGGGGTCGATGGGCAGGTAGGGCACTTCCCACAGCGCGTCGCTGCGCTGGGCGGCGAAGCCCTTCTTGATCGCATCCTGGTGCGAGCCCGAGAAGGCGGTGAACACCAGGTCGCCGATGTAAGGGTGCCGCGGATGGATGGGCAGCTTGGTGCATTCCTCGACCACGCGGGCCACCGAGTTGATGTCCGAGAAGTCGAGGCCGGGGTCCACGCCCTGGGTGTACAGGTTCAGCGCCAGGGTGACGAGGTCCACGTTGCCGCAGCGCTCGCCGTTACCGAAGAGGCAGCCTTCGACGCGATCCGCGCCGGCCATCACCGAGAATTCGGCGGCGGCGACGCCGGTGCCGCGGTCGTTGTGGCAGTGCGAGGAGATGATGGCGTGCTCGCGCGGGCTGATGTTGCGGTGCATCCATTCGATCTGGTCCGCGAAGATGTTCGGCGTGGAGCCTTCCACGGTGCTCGGCAGATTCAGGATGACCTTGCGGCCGGGGCCCGCGCCCCAGGCTTTCATCGCGGTGTGGCAGGCATCCAGCGACACCTGCAGCTCCGTCGCCGAGAACGTCTCCGGGGAATACTGGAGGATCCATTCGGTTTCCGGATGTTTCTCCGTGAGCCTGCGCAGGTAGGTGACGTGGTGCTCGACGAGCTGCATGACTTCCTTCGTGGTCATGTTGAACACGATCTTGCGCCATGCCGGGGCGGTGGCGTTGTAGACGTGCACGATGGCTCGGCGCGCGCCGACGAGGCTTTCCACGGAGCGGGAGATGAGCTCCTCGCGGGACTGCGTGAGCACCATGGGCGTGACGTCATCAGGGATCAGGTCCTCCCGGATGAGCGAGCGCACGGTGTTGAAGTCCGTCTCGGAGGCGGAGGGGAAGCCCACCTCGATCTCCTTGATGCCGATGTCCACCAGGATCCCGAACAGGCGCTTCTTCACGTCCTGGTTCATGGGCTCGAACAGGGCCTGGTTCCCGTCCCGGAGGTCGGTGCTGCACCAGATGGGCGGGGCCGTGATCTGGCGGGACGGCCAGGTGCGGTCCGGCAGGTCGACGGGGGGGAAGGGACGGTATTTGCGGGACGGATCTTTCAGCATGGCTCACTCGCTCTCGGGGCGCGCAACGGGCGCGACTTCCCCGCATCGGGGCTTCATCTTCGGGGTTTCCAGTCTTGGACGCCGACTGGTGGCGGATGGGTTAGTGCGCCTGGGGGCGCAGAAGGAGGAGCGCAAGCAGCGCGAGCGCGGGGGCGCTGTTCGCGAGAGGGGCGGCGCTGCGGGTACGGAACGACATGGCGCGCAAAGCTAGCACGGTTGGCCGTGATTTCCAACGCCAGGGCCGGACGGCGCGCCGGCCGCTCATCCGCGGGCCGGTCAACCGCGGACAGGCACCGGCGGTATCATGCGCGACCTTTTCCCGGTCCGGCAGAACCTCCCATGCGCGCAGGCCCAGGCCTTTTCCGCTCCTTGTATGTACAGGTGCTCCTCGCCATCGCGCTGGGGGTGCTGCTGGGGCACTTCTTCCCGGCCACCGGGGAGGCGATGAAGCCGCTGGGCGACGCCTTCATCAAGCTCATCAAGATGCTCATCGCGCCCATCATCTTCTGCACGGTGGTGCTCGGCATCGCCGGCATGGAGGACATGAAGAAGGTGGGCAAGACCGGCGGGCTCGCGCTGCTCTACTTCGAGGTCGTGAGCAGCATCGCGCTGGTCGTCGGCCTCGTGGTGGTGAACGTCGTGCGGCCCGGCGCCGGCATGAACGTGGACCCCGCCACGCTCGATGCGAAGGCCGTCGCGCAGTACGCCCACGCGAGCGAGGAGCAGAGCATCACGAGCTTCCTGCTCAACATCATCCCCGACACCGTGTTCGGCGCCTTCACGCGCGGCGAGATCCTGCAGGTGCTGCTGGTCGCCATCCTGTTCGGCTTCGCATTGCACGCGCTCGGCCGCGACGGCGCGCTGTTCCGCATCGTGGAGCAGACTTCGCAGGTGCTGTTCCGCGTGGTGGGCTTCGTCATGCGCGTCGCGCCCATCGGCGCGTTCGGCGCCATGGCCTTCACCATCGGCAAGTACGGCGTGGACTCACTCGCCCAGCTCGGCAAGCTCATGGTCTGCTTCTATGCCACCTGCCTCATCTTCATCTTCGTGGTCCTGGGCGGCATCGCGCGGCTGCACGGCTTTCGCATCACGAAGTTCGTGCGCTACATCAAGGAAGAGCTGTTCATCGTGCTCGGCACCTCGTCGTCCGAGTCGGTGCTGCCGCGCATGATCGCGAAGATGGAAGGCCTCGGCGTCGAGAAATCGGTGGTGGGCCTCGTGATCCCCACCGGCTATTCCTTCAATCTCGACGGCACGTCCATCTATCTCACGATGGCCGCGGTGTTCGTGGCGCAGGCGACCAACACGCCACTCGATCTTTCGCACCAGCTGTTGCTGCTCGGCGTGCTGCTGCTCACGTCGAAAGGCGCGGCCGGCGTGACCGGCAGCGGCTTCATCGTGCTGGCCGCCACGCTTTCCGCGGTGGGGCAGGTGCCTGTGGCCGGCCTGGCCCTGATCCTGGGCATCGACCGCTTCATGTCCGAGGCGCGCGCGCTCACCAACCTCATCGGCAACGGCGTCGCGACGCTGGTGGTCGGCAAGTGGTGCGGACAGGTGGACGAAGCGAAGGTGCGCGAGCAGCTCCAGCGCCGCGCGCAGATCGAACCCTGACGGCCTGCTAGCCGCCCGTTCCGCCGCCTTTCACCAGGGCGAGCGGATTCGGTGTGGGCGCCGCGATTCGCCGCAAGGTGTTGGTGTCGCGGTGATCGAACGGCGGCGTGCGACCCCGGACGGCGAGGTCCGTACGCGTCACGTAAGTCCAGGCGTCGTCGCCGTCGAAGGTGATGTCGATGCGGTAGTAGTCGGTGCGGAACGCTTCCTCGAGGAACGTGGTCGAGCAGATGCCGAAGCGGGGGTCGCCCCGCCGCGCCTCCACCGAAATGCGATCGTCGCCCGGTTTCGCGGTTCCGCCCGCCAGCACCACCTGCCCGCGGGGGATGGCGATGGTCTGCATGATCAGCCCCGTAGCCGGCTCCCACAGCCAGTAGCCCACCTGGTCGTGGAAGGTGATGGCTTCCTCCGGCGTGTTGATGTGGATGTGGTAGCGCAGCCCGTAGAGGAGCTGGGGGCCGTTGCACTGCGCATCGATCGGCTCCATCCGGATATGCTCGCGGAACACGCGGCGCTCGGGGCCGTCCGCCTTGGGGTTGATGTCCACCCCCTGGTCGGACTGCCAGACGCCGGCCAGGCGGCGCAGCGGACCGAGGTTGGCCAGCGTATCCGGCGAAACCTCGGGCTCGGTGAAAATGTCTTCCGGAATGTTCGGCATGGGAACCCTCACGCAGCGTGCGCCCGTCGAATGTGCACGCCCGGTGCGGTGCGGTCAATCGCGGCTGGCCGTCCCGTCGCGGCGCTCTTCGGCCGTCCCGCAGGCTCCAGGATCCGCCCGGCCAGCGCAAGCGTACGCTTGCCGCCATCCACTGCGAACTTGCCGTTCACCAGCACGTAGTCCACGCCGCTCGGGTACACGCTGGGCTCGAGATAGGTGGTGTTGTCCTTCAGGCTTTTCATGTCGAGCACCACCACGTCCGCCTTCAGGCCCGCTGCGAGCCGGCCGCGGTCGTTGATGTTGAGGATCTGCGCCGGCAGCCCGCTCGAGGCGCGCACGGCGTGCTCCAGTGAATCCACCTTCCGCTCCGCGCTGAAGTAGGCGAGCCGCCGCGGATAGGATCCGAAGCACCGCCGGTTCGTCTCCACATACTTCTTGTCGCCCACGGCTTCTTCCGGCAGCACGATCCAGCCATCGGTGGACACCGCCGTCCAGTCGAGCTTGTAGAAGCTCTCCAGGTCGTGCTCGTCCATGCTGAACGAGCGCATGCGCGCGCCGCCGGGGTAGTGTGGATCGCCTTCGCGCTGCAACGTGATGGCGAGCGCCACTTCGTCCTGGCCGCGCAGCTTCATCAGCTCCGCGTAAGTCTTCCCCACATAGGCCGCATCCGGATACTCGAGCACCCGCACGTTGTCGATGCCACCCTTGAGTGCGAGCTGATGCCGTACGTCGTCCGCGAAATCCTTGCGCTTCGCGGCGTCGGCGCCGGCCAGCGCCGCATCGAGCGCCTTGCGGTAGTCGAAGCTCGAACCGCTCTCGTCCCCGTCTTCGTCCGGCGCACCTTTGAATGCCCATGGCGGCACCGCGATGAACGCGCCATCCGAGCCGCTGCTGTCGTACGGATACACGTCCATGTACACGCGCGAGCCGCGGTCCCGCGCGGCCTGCAGCCGCTGGATCATGCGTGCGGCGTTGCCGCGATATCCCGGTCCCCACGCCTTGAAGTGCGTGAACACCACGGTGGCGCCGGTCTCCGCCACCTTCAGCGTCTCGTCGATGGAATCGTCCAGCGTCGGCGGCTTGCGCCCCTTGTTCTGGCTCGGCTTGTACCACATGGGCGCGTTGCCCTGGCTGCGCAGGTGCGGAATGAACACGCCGTTGTAGTTCGCCAGCACCTTGCCGAGCGCGACCTGCTCCTCGCTCGAGGAATCCTTCGCCGGGTCGTACTCGACGCCGAGGGACATGCCGAAGGAGCCTTCCTGCTCGAGATCGTGGCGCAGCGTTTCCTGCATCTGCCGGATCTCCGCCGCGGTCGCGGCGCGGTGCACGTCGCCCTTCATGGCGATGGCGCGCAACCCGCTGTGGCCGTTCATCATCACCACGTTGAGGCCGAAGCCTTTCTTCGTGAGCTTCTGCCGCAGCTCGCGCAGCGGCTCGGACTGGGAGCCGTCCGGGTTGGTCACGGCCGTGGTGATGCCCTGTCCCACGTAGTTCTGCGCAGCGCGGCGCTTCACGTCGTTCGAATACAGCCCCGACTCGCCATACGAGCCGTCCGCCACGTGCGCGTGCATGTCGATGAAGCCCGGAGTGATCAGCCGATCCTTCGCATCCACGACGCGATCTGCCGTCGCCTCGGGCATGTAGCCGATGGCCACGATCTCGTCGCCGTCGATGGCGAGATCCGCGCGATAGCGCGGTCCGCCGGTGCCGTCGATGATCTCGCCATTGCGGATCAGGATGTCGAAGTGCCGGCCGGTGACGGGAGCTTGCGGCGCCGCGGCGAGCAGGGAAACGGAAGAGAGCAGCATCGCGACGCCGGCCCACGCCAGCGGGCGCTTGCGGAAAACAGAGTTCGGCATGTCAATTCACCAGGATGAACTTGTAGAGGACGCGGAAGAAGCGATATCCCCGCAGGTAATCGTCGCTCTGGAACGAGATGCTGTCCGCGCCAGTGCGCTCCACGGTCGGAATCTGTTCCGCCATGAGCGCGAGCACGGGCTGCGAGAACTGCACGTCGAACCGCACCGGCATGCTCGCTGGCACGGGCTTGATCTCCGCACGACGCTTCACCGCGCGAGCTGCGCCTTCGCGAATGCGCTTCACCACTTCTTCCGGGCGCAGCGAGCGCGCCGCGAGCGGCCCGATCGCTTCCTTCACCTGCACGCCCTCGATGTTCGGCACGAGCTCGCGCGCCTGCGCGATGGCCACCTGGTCCCCGGTGATCATCACCACCGGCACGCCCACTGCGCCGGCCGCATGGATGTTCATTCCGCCTTCGCCGACGGAGCGGCCGTTGATCCTGAGATCGCGGATGGTGCCGCTGCCCGTGTGCGCGAGCACGCCTTCGGCGCTGCCGGCCTTCGCGTGATAGCCCACGAAGATCACCGCGTCGAAGCTGGAATCGATGCCCTGCATCATGCCGAGCGGCTTCAGGTTGCTGCTGGTCAGCTCGGCGGGCGCGTGCAGCTCCTCGATGAGCAGGTTGCGCATGCCGCCGTGCGAATCGTTCACCACCACCTGGGTGGCGCCGCCGGCCACGGCGCCGTCGATGGCGGCGTTCGCCTCGTCGGTCATCATGCGGCGGAAGCGCTCGTAGTCCTTGCCGGTGGCGCTCGCCTGGTCTTCGCTCACCACGCCGCTGACGCCTTCCATGTCCACGGAAATGAATACCTTCAAGCCTGCGGCTCGAGCCGGGGACAGGACCGCCGCCATGCAGGCCAGCACCGACAGGATGTTCTTCATATATGAGGCCCTCCGGTGGAATGGTGAGCGATTTGCGCGGACGCTTCTACCAGATTGGGCCGCGTGGCCAGCAATTATTTCTACGCGAAGCGCAGGGGTTGCCGGCTCTGCCCGATTCGACGTCTCATAGCGTCCGGGCAGCTTCGAGATCACGGAGTGGACATGAGCATCCAGAGGTTCGGCTACGCCTTCATCGCCAGTGTGGTGGGCTTGTGTGCGGGGACGGCGGCTTTCGCCGGTGCGGATGGTCCCGTGCCGGTGAGCAGCCTGAGGCAGCTCGACGAGCTGCTGCCCACGCCAAACGGGCAACGTACCGCGTCCGGCGCTCCCGGAAAGGAATACTGGCAGCAGCGTGCGGACTACGTCATCGACGCGAAGCTCGACGAGCGCCGGAACGCCATCGAAGGCCGCGCGACCATCACGTATCACAACGCCTCGCCGGATGCGCTCGACTACCTGTGGGTGCAGCTCGACCAGAACCGCTATGCGCACGGCTCCGGCTCGCGCCTCGCGGAGGCCGCTCCCGATCCCGCCGAATTCGGCTACGACCAGCTCGAGAAGCTGCTGAACGACGAGACGTACCAGGGCGAGATGACCGTTTCGGCGGTCACCGATGCGCGCGGCGCGGCGCTGCCGCACATGATCAACGAGTCGATGATGCGCGTGGACCTGCCCGAGCCGCTCGCTTCCGGGGCCAGCGTCAGCTTCTCGATCGCCTGGAGCTTCGTCATCCCGTCCGAGAGCAACGGCAACGGTCGCACGGGCTATCAGGCCCCGGACGCTCGCGGCAACACCGTCTATTCGATCGCGCAATGGTTTCCACGCATGGCGGCGTACACGGATACCACCGGCTGGCAGGTGAAGCAGTTCATTGGGCAGGGGGAATTCACGCTGGAGTTCGGCGACTATCTCGTGAGGCTCGAAGTGCCTGCGGATCACGTCGTCGCGGCCACTGGAGTGCTGCAGAACCCGCAGGAAATGCTGTCTTCGGCGCAGCGCGAGCGGCTGAAGAAAGCCGAGACCGCGACGGCCCCGGTGCTCATCGTGACGCCCGAGGAGGCGAAGCGCACCGAGCGTGCCAGGGCGTCCGGCCGCAAGACCTGGATGTTCGAAGCGCAGAACGTCCGGGACTTCGCTTTCGCCTCCTCGCGGAAGTTCGTGTGGGACGCCATGGCGGTGCCGGGCCAGGCCTGGAAGGCTGCCGACGGGAGATCCGGTGAGCGTCCCGTGATGGCGATGTCGTTCTATCCGGTGGAAGCGGTGCCGCTGTGGCCCCGCTATTCCACCCATGCGCTCGCGCACACGCTGGACGTGTATTCGCGCCATACGTTCCCGTATCCGTATCCGTACGTCATCTCCGTGGCGGCGGGGTTCAAGGCCGGTGGCATGGAGTACCCCATGATCGCCTTCAACGCGGCGCCCCGCAGCCCCGACGGGCGCTACAGCGAGAAGGAGAAGTTCGGCTTCATCTCGCTGGTGACCCACGAGGCGGGCCACAACTACTTCCCCATGATCGTGAATTCCGACGAGCGCCAGTGGACCTGGATGGACGAAGGGCTCAACGTCTTCCTCGAGTACCTGAGCGACGTCTCGTGGCAGAAGCGGTTCCCCGTGGACCAGGACACCGTCGGCTTCGAGGGTTTGCGCGAGGAGATGAAACAGGAAGGCGTCTGGCCGATCATGACCGCTTCGGACGACTACCCGCCCCGGCACTTCGTGCACGCGAGCTATCCACGCACGGCCGCTGCGCTGGTGGTGTTGCGGGAAAGCGTGCTCGGCCGCGAGCGCTTCGACTTCGCCTTCAGGACCTACGCGCGCCGCTGGATGTTCAAGCGGCCTTATCCCGCGGATTTCTTCCGCACGATGGAGGATGCGTCCGGCGTCGATCTAGACTGGTTCTGGCGCGGCTGGTTCTACGGCTCGGGACACGTGGACCTGGCGCTGAACGCCGTGCGGCAGTACCGGCTGGATACCCAGGACCCCGCCGTCGAGAAGCCGCGTGCGAAACGCGAGAAGGAGGCCGCTCCGGTGCTCCCGACCGAGCGCCTCGATGCGGGCCAGCCCAAGTACGTGGACCGGCATCCCGGTCTGAAGGATTTCTACGACCGCCTGGATGCCGCCACCGTGCTGCCGAGCGAGCGTGATGCCTACAAGGAGCTGCTGGAGCTGCTGCGCAAGGAGAACATCGACCCGGCGCTGCTGCGTACCGACCGGAATTTCTACACCGTCGAGATCGGCAACGTCGGGGGAATCGTGATGCCGTTCGTCCTGCGGGTCGTCTACGCGGACGGCAGCCGCGAGGATCTGCGCATCCCGCAGCAGATCTGGGTGGGTGACGAACGTCGTGCGACCAAGCTGCTCATGACTTCCAAGGTGGTCTCGAGCCTGGAGCTGGATCCCGAGGACGGCCTGTTCGACGCCGACCGCAGCAACAACGCCTGGCCGCCCCGCCTGGAGCCCGAGAGCCTGCGGCTGAAGAGTCCCGAGCCGGAAACGAATCCGATGCGGGAGCTGCAGAGCCCGCCCTGAAGGCACCGTCGTTCGCCCGGCCGGGCGGCTCGGCTGGGCGTCGATGCGCCGGACTTCGGATGGCTCGGGCACATGGCGTGCGTGCGCTGCAATCCGACGCGGCTTCCGCGTAATATCGCGCACTCACCCATTCGCTCGTTTCGTCCGGAAGCGCAGGTCCGTCGCGCGAGTCGCGCCGTTCCGGAAAGGCTACATGGCAGTACATCCCATTCGTTTCCCGGCTGTCCTCCCGTTCCTTCTGCTCGCCGCCTGCTCCAGGTCGGAGCCTCCGCCACCGCCCGCCTCCGAGGTGGAAGTCGTCGTCGCGCAGCCCGGGCCACTGGCGATCGTGCAGAGCTTCGTCGGTCGCATCTCGGCGATCCGCTCGGCCGAAGTGCGCGCGCGCGTGGCGGGCGTGGTGCAGAAAAGAGCCTACGTGGAAGGCACCGACGTGAAGGAAGGCGACCTGCTGTTCGTCATCGATCCGGCACCGTACCGCGCAGCGCTGCAACAGCGGCAAGCGGCGCTTGCGCAAGCGCGTGCTTCGCAGGAGAACGCGAAGGCCCGCGCCAAGCGGTTCACGGATCTGGCGAGCAGTGGCGTGGTCGCGCGGCAGGATCTGGACGATGCCGTCGCTCAGGCGAATACCGGCACCGCTGCCGTGCAGCAGGCCGCGGCTGCGGTGGAAAGTGCCAGGCTGGATCTCTCCTACACGACGGTCCGCTCGCCGATAGCGGGCCGCGCGAGCAAGGCTCTCGTCACCGAAGGCGCGCTGGTGGGGCAGGGCGAGGCTACGCACCTCACCACCGTCGAGCAGATCGACCAGGTGTACGTGGATTTCAATCAATCGATGTCGGAGCTCGAGGCCTTGCGGCGGCAGCAGGCGAGCGGAGCCATCGAGCTCGCGGCGCCGAAGACGCAGAAGGTCCGCGTGGTGTACGAAGACGGCACGGCCTATCCGCACGAAGGCACACTGAGCTTTGCGGATCTCGCCGTGGAGCCCAGCACCGGCGCGGTGTCGTTGCGCGCGGTGCTGCCGAATCCCGAACGGGCGCTGCTGCCCGGGATGTTCGTGCGCGTATCGCTGGAGCAGGGCGCGCGACAGAACGTCTATCTGGTGCCGCAGGCCGCGGTACAGAGGGACCAGAATGGGCTGTTCGTGTTCACGGTCGGCGCGGACGGCAAGGCGACGCAGAAGCCGGTGCAGGCGCAGGGCATGGATGGCGGCAACTGGATCATAGGCTCGGGCCTGCAGCCCGGTGATCGCGTGATCGTCTCGGGGCTGCAGCGCGTGCGCCCGGGAGCGGAAGTGAAGGCCGTGGCCGCCGGGCAAGGCGGCGCGGCGCAGGCCAGCAAGTAAGCGCGCCGTGTCGGCATTCTTCATCGAGCGGCCGGTCTTCGCGTGGGTCATCGCGATCCTCATCGTGCTCGCGGGCTCGCTGGCGGTGTCGCAGCTCGCGGTCGAGGCGTATCCGGAGATCGCGCCGCCCACCGTCACGGTCACCGGCAACTATCCGGGCGCGAGCGCGGAGGTCATCGAAAGCTCGGTGACCACGGTCATCGAGCAGCAGCTCACGGGCCTGAACGGCCTGCTGTTCTTCAGCTCCACCAGCAGCTCCTCCGGCTCCATCACCATCAACCTGTCCTTCGAGAACGGTACGGACATCGACATCGCCGCCGTCGAGGTGCAGAACCGCATCAGCCGCGCCGAGCCGCGCCTGCCGCAGCAGGTGCGCGAGCAGGGCCTCACCGTCGCGAAGGCGGCTGCCGGCTTCCTGATGGTGATCGCGCTGCAGTCGGACACGATGGGCGAGACCGACCTCAACAACATCGTGAGCTCGCAGGTGCTGGATCCCATCCAGCGCATCAAGGGCGTGGGCGGCGCCGTCCAGTTCGGCGCCGAGTTCTCCATGCGCATCTGGCTCGATCCCGGGAAGCTGCAGGGTTACGGGCTCTCGGCTTCCGAGGTGCTCGAGGCGGTGCGCGCGCAGAACGTGCAGTTCGCCTCGGGCTCGGTGGGCTCCGCGCCGGCCGTGCCGGGCCAGGGGCTCACTGCCTCGGTGTCCGCGGAAAGCCGCTTCAGCGACCCCGAGCAGTTCCGGCAGATCATCCTGCGCAGCTCGGGAGAGGGCGCCACGGTGCGCCTCGGCGACGTCGCTCGCGTGGAAGTCGGTGCGCAGACCTACAGCCGATCTTCGCGCTACAACGGCAAGCCTGTCGCGGCATTCGCGCTGCAGCTGCTGCCGGGCGCGAATGCGCTGCAGGTGGCGGAAGCGGCGAAGGCGCGCATGGACGAGCTCTCCACCAGCTGGCCGGCCGGCGTCAACTGGATAGTGCCGTTCGACAGCTCCACCTTCGTCAGCATCTCCATCGAGGAAGTGGTGTGGACGCTGGTCGAGGCGTTCGTGCTGGTGTTCCTGGTCATCCTGCTGTTCCTGCAGAACCTGCGAGCCACCATCGTGCCGATGCTGGTGGTGCCGGTCGCGATTCTCGGCGCCTTCGCCGGCATGTACCTCGTCGGCTTCTCCATCAACGTGCTGAGCCTCTTCGGCCTGGTGCTGGCCATCGGCATCGTGGTGGACGATGCGATCGTCGTGGTGGAGAACGTCGAGCGCATCATGGAGCAGGAAGGCCTGCCGCCGAAGCAGGCCACGCAGAAGTCCATGACGCAGATCACCGGCGCCATCGTGGCGGTGTCCGTGGTGCTGGCGGCGGTGTTCATCCCGAGCGCCATGATGTCCGGCAGCGTCGGAGCCATCTACCGGCAGTTCGCGCTCACCATCGCGATCTCGATGTTCCTCTCGGCGACCATGGCGCTGGTCTTCACGCCGGCCTTGTGCGCCACGATGCTGCACAAGCCTGAGCATCGCGCGCGCAACCGGCTCCTGCAGATGTTCAATCGCGGCTTCGAGCGCACCGCGAACGGTTACGTGGCCCGCGTCGCCTCGGGCATTCGCCACACGCCACGCTGGCTGGTCGTGTACGGCGCAGTGATCCTGGGTTGCGTGTTCGTCTTCTGGCGGCTGCCCGCGAGCTTCCTGCCGGCGGAAGATCAAGGCAACGCGCTCGCCATCGTGCAGCTGCCTTCCGGCGCCACCATCGAGCGGACCCGCGAAGTGCAGGCCCGCGTGCTCGAGCAGCTGAGGAAGAGCCCGATCTTCAAGAGCGCGATGCAGGTGTCGGGCTTCAGCTTCCTCGGGCAGGGCGAGAACGTCGGCATGTCGTTCGTGCGCTTCACGGACTGGAGCGAGCGCGACATGACCGCCGAAGAGTTCATCGGCTGGGCGAACGAGTCGCTCGCCTCCATCAAGGAGGCGCAGATCTTCATGGTCAACCTGCCCACCATCCGCGGTCTCGGCCAGTTCAGCGGTTTCGACTTCCGGTTGCAGGATCGCGGCGGTCTCGGCGCCGAGCAGCTGGCCGAGGCCTGGAAGACGGTAGTGGCGAAAGCGAACCAGAATCCGGTGCTGTCCGGCGTGCGCTTCAACGGCCTCGCGGATTCGCCGCAGCTGCACCTCGAAGTGGACCGCACCCAGGCGCAGGCGATGGGCCTTTCCGTGTCGGACGTGTACACGGCGATCCAGCTGATGCTCGCTCCCGTGTATGCGAACGACTTCAACTATGGCGGCCGCGTGCTGCGCGTGCAGCTTCAGGCGGACGCGCCATTCCGCATGAAGCCGGAGGACCTCAGCCACTACCGCGTGCGCAACGATGCAGGCGAGATGATCCCTCTGGATTCGGTGGTGAAGGCGACGTGGACGGTGGGCCCGCCCAGCCGCGAGCGCTACAACGGGCTCGCTTCCGCGCCGCTCACCGGTGATGCCGCGCCGGGGCACAGCTCCGGGGAGGCGATGGCGGCCATGGCGCAGATCGTGCGCGACGAGCTGCCGAACGGCTTCGGCTTCGAGTGGTCGGGGCAGTCGCTGCAGGAAATCCTCTCGGGCCAGCAGGCCCCTTTCCTGTTCGCGGTGTCGATCGTGGTGGTGTTCCTGTGTCTCGCGGCGCTGTACGAGAGCTGGTCGATTCCCGTCGCCGTGCTGCTGGTGGTGCCCGTGGGCGTGCTGGGAGCGCTGCTGTTCACCTATGCGCGCGGCCTGCCCAATGACATCTACTTCAAGGTCGGCTTGCTCGCCATCATCGGCCTCGCAGCCAAGAACGCCATCCTCATCATCGCGTTCGCGCGGGATGCGCAGCTCGAAGGGAGGTCGTTGTACGACGCGATCCTCGAGGCGTGCAAGTTGCGCTTCCGGCCGATCGTGATGACGTCTCTGGCATTCGTGCTGGGCGTGGTGCCGCTGGCGGTGTCCACGGGGGCGGGGGCGAATAGCCGGCATGCGATCGGAACGGGTGTCATCGGCGGCATGGTGGCGGCGACGACTCTGGGGTTGCTGCTGGTGCCGGTGTTCTACGTGGTGATCCGGCGGTTGCTGGGAGATCGGCATCCCGAAGAGGCGGCACCCCGCCGGGACGTCTCGCATTTCTAGGTGCTGCTTCGATATGTGCCAAATGCATTCGTGGACGGATTTTGTGGATTGATTGTGAAGCGCTATCTAGTTGGAGCTATCGTTATCTTCGGCATGGGTTGTGCCGAAGTCAGTAAAGAGGATGTGCCTGGCTTCTATTCAGCTGAATACGAAGGAGGGCGAGACACCTTGGAGCTTTTACCCGATGGACGATTTAGGCATACCTATAAGTTGAATGGAGAGGTCGGATTAAATGAGGGTATCTGGGCCGTTGATTCGGCCGCACCAGGGAAGCTCGGCATATCGCTGGATAGGTTTCAATTTCGGGACCACTTCGGCGGGCTAAAGAGGGGCGGCGTTTGGCTTGTGGAGGTGGAGGTGGGGCTTTTTTCTAGAAGACCAGAATTGTGCTTTGATCCCGACCTGAATTCCTGCTTTGTTAAGGAAGAGAAGTTGGGGCGCTGACTGCGATGCAAGCCAAAGTGCGGGCAGGTTGCGCAGGCCTTGACCAGCATCAGAGCGGATTCGGGATGTCGATCCCCCAGCAACCGCCGGATCACTACCACGTTGTATTCAGACCGACGTCCTATCATGTCGATGAAGCCAGGTACGATGGCGAGCTTCGACGCGGCGCGTGGCGCTGGTCTGCGAGAGGTCGCCCTGAATCGGTCGTCATGTTGTGTGATTCACAGACATAGTCTCATCGTTGTCGACCAGTCGACGTATTTTCGGCCAGCGCAGCCGCCCCACATGACCATGGAGCACGTTGAAATGCCAAACCTTCCTTCCTCAGCACATCCTCCAGCCCATTCTGCAGCTCCCTTGGCCTATTACTCGGCAAGAAACGGAACCGCGATCGAGCTCGAATTTCGAACTGTTCTGGGTCAGGGTATCCTTCAAAGTGCCGCTCACATGGGGCGGGCGCCTCGCCGCTGAGGGGGGCATTTGCCATCCACAACCACGAGTTTCCTCCGATGGCTTCTATAACGGTTAACGTTTTTCCTTGATCGTCCGTTGCATAACCAATATTGGTGCTTAGTCCATTTCTATTCGCGAACGCTGCGAAAAGCTCAACGAGTCTCTGGTTATTTTCTTTCCGGACAGCCACGAAAAGGCTCGTGTGATCTGTTCGGGCCGAAAAGATTTCATAAAGAAGGCCCCACGCAACGAGCAAGGCCAGCCCAACCACCGCGAGCTTAGCAACCTTCAAAGTTGTTTCGCGCATACTCCGCCGCCGCCTGGTCGTAGTAGTTGAATATCTCGGACGTTAGCCATTGGTTGAGAGCGTCTCGAATAACACCAGAGCGCGGCGCATCTAAAGACAGTGATAGTGGCAAGTCCTGTGCCGACTAGCTCGCCCGTAGAGTACGACGTATCTACCCGACCACCGGGAAACCATCCCCATGTGACAGCGTAACTGCCCGGGACCTCAATCCCGTTTGGCCCTCTGAATTCGATGAGACGGTAAATCTACTCGCCAAATCTCGTCTCTGCACCCGAAGCAGCGCCTAGAAATGCAAGACGCTGCGCCAAGGCGCTACCTCTTACTGAAACAATCGGCCACAACTGGCATCGACTCATGACTCACTCAATGGCAAGTCGCCGATGGAGCTATGACGAAGTGAGCAAGGAAACCCGTTCTGGGTAAATGCGGAGAAAATCTTTGATCGGGAAAGGGGCGTTTCGAGAGCCTAACTGCCACGTGGAGCGAACCTGGAAAGAGTTGGAACGATGTCCGTGAATCGTACATGACGACCGATTCAGGCGACCTCTCGCAGACCAGCGCCACGCGCCGCGTCGAAGCTCGCCATCGTACCTGGCTTCATCGACATGATAGGACGTCGGTCTGAATACAACGTGGTAGTGATCCGGCGGTTGCTGGGGGA
>JBGAIL010000034.1:0-33325 GCA_044225565.1 Steroidobacteraceae bacterium
CGGCACCGTCGCGTTCACCCAGACCGACCTTCGCACGTTCGATGTCTCGCGCATCGAAGTGCTGCGCGGCCCGCAGGGCACGCTGTACGGCGCCCGCTCGCTGGGCGGCGCGATCAAGGTGATTCCGAATCGGCCGGACAGCTCGGCATTCGAGGCCGCGCTCGAGGCCGGCGGCACGTTCACCCGCGATGGCGGGCCCGGCGGCTCGTTCAACGGCATGCTGAATCTGCCGCTCGCCGAGGATCAGCTGGCGCTGCGCGTCGTCGCCTATGCGCGCGATCGCGACGGTTTCATCGACAGGCGCGCTCCGATATCGGACCGTCGTGTGCTCGTACCGGGCACGCCCGAAGGCTTCAATTCCTTGAGCTATGGCAAGGAGAACGTCGGCGGTGAGCGAACCGTCGGCGCGCGCGTCGCACTCGAATGGACCCCCAATTCCTGGCTCACCGTGCGGCCGAGCGCGATGTTCCAGGACATGCGGCTCGACGGATTCCAGGACATCACCGGCGGCGCATCCAATCCCGGCGAGCATCTGGTGCAGAACTTCCTCGCCGACGTCGCCGAGCCGTCGCGCGAGCGCTGGTCGTTGTCGAACCTCACCGTGGAGGCATCGCTCGGCTGGGCGAACCTCGTCTCGTCCACTTCCGCGTTCAGGCGCAAGAACGCCTTCGTGGAGGAAGCGACCGCGGAGCTCGAGCAGGATGGATTCTTTCTCGAGGACGGGCCGATCCTGCCTCACAGCATCGAGGAGGGGACTTCGGACAAGAGCTTCATCCAGGAGATCCGCCTCGCCTCCATCGAGGGCGCGCACCGTCTCGGCTGGCAGGGCGGCCTGTTCTATTCGGACCGCGACAGCGATCGCTACATCACCGAGACGCTCCCCGGTTACAACGCCGTGTACGGGCCGCTGGGCGGGCCCGAGGTGCCGAACGACGACTTCTTCTCCATCCTGCGCCAGCCGGATACCGAGACCGAGAAGGGCATCTTCGGCGAGATCGAGTGGCGCCTCGTCGATCCGCTCACGCTCACTTTCGGCGTGCGCCACTACGACATCGAGAACGGCCGTCCGGCCGGCGGCACCACCGCCACGGGCATCTACGGCGATGGCGAGCTGCCGCAGCTGCTGCCCGGCTTCTCGCAGAAATTCAAGGGCGAGCAGTACCGGGTCAACGCTTCCTGGAAGCTCGACGAGGACCGCATGCTCTACGTGCAGGCCGCGGATGGCTTCCGCCCGGGCTTCTCGCGGGGCGGCACGCAGCCGGCTTTCGTGAACAATCCGCTGTGTCGTCCGCAGCTCGAGGAGCTGGGCCTGCTGCCGTTCCCGAACAAGGTGGATTCCGACAAGCTGCGCAACTACGAGCTCGGCGCCAAGTCCCGCGTCCTCGGCGGCTCGACGGTCGTGAATGCGGCGCTCTTCCGCATCGACTGGCAGCACATTCCGCAGTTGCTGTTCCTCGACTGCGGGCAGTTCTTCACGGCGAACGCGGGCAGGGCCCGCAGCCAGGGCGTGGAGCTCGAGATGGCATCGGCGATCACACCACGGCTGAGCGTCAACTTCTCCGCCTCGTACATCGATGCGACGCTGCGCGAGGACGCTCCGCAGTTCGGCGCCGAATCCGGGGATCGCCTGCAGGAAGTGCCGCGTTGGCAGGCGGCGGTGTCCGGCACCTACACCTTTCGCGCACTGGACCGCTTCGAAGGCGCCCTGCACCTCGACGCCCAGTACACCGGCGCCTCGGCCTTCGGTTTCGATTCGACCGACCCCGAGCTGCGCAAAGAGGCGACCACGCTGGTGAACGCGCGCCTCGATTTCTCGGCTGGCGAGGACTACACCGTATCCCTGTTCGCCCGGAACCTCTTCAACGAGATCGAGCGGCAGGGTCTGCAGACATCGCTCTCCGTGCCGATCGCGGGACGTCCGAGGTACGTGGTCAACCAGCCGACCACGGTCGGGGTGAGCGTCACACGCAGGTTCAGATAGCATCACGGTTCCATGCCAGCGAGTGAGCTCACTGCAATCGAGATACGCGACCTGCTGGATGCGCCGGCGTGCGCAGGGGACGTGGTGACCTGGATCGACGCGCAATGGGCCGCGCTGTCGGGCCGTACGCGACGAGAGACGATGGACCGCTTCACCAGGGGCATCGCGCGCGACGCGTTGCCGGTCACTCTGGTGGCCGTCGCGGGCGATGGATCCTGCGCCGGCGTCGCGAGCCTCCGCGAGCGCGACTCCGTGGAATGGCTCGCAGGCGTGACTCCCTGGATCTGCAACGTATACGTCCCCGAAAAGGCCCGTGGAGCGGGCGTGGCGCAAGAGCTGTGCCTCGCGCTCGAGCCGAGAGCGCGTCATCTGGGTTACGACGGCATCTACCTGGCGACGAGCAGGCCGGACTCGCTCTATCACCGGATCGGCTATCGCGAAGTGCGCCAGATCGATTACCACGGCGAGCGCGAGTTCATCCTGCGCAAGAGTCTCGCGTGAGCCTTGCCCATCCAGTGGCAGCGCATCTGCGCCGGGAGCTGATCCTGCTCGCCGGCACGGAGGCGCTCGAGCGCTTCAGCTACTACGGGGTGCGGGGAATACTGGTCCTGTTCCTCACCGCATCCGCTGCCGCCGGAGGCATGGCGTGGAGCGCGGAGTCGGCTCTGCGACTGATGGGCTGGTTCGTCGGCGTGGTCTACCTGCTGCCCGTAGCCGGTGGATGGCTCGGCGACCGACTCATCGGGGCCAGGGCAGCCGTGCGCGCGGGAGCGGCTTTGCTCATCGGCGCGTATGCGCTGCTCGCCGTGTCCGCTGCATGGCGCTCGGCGCCGCTCATGTTCGCGGCGCTCGCGCTCATCGCAATGGGCACCGGCCTGTTCAAGCCCAACATCACCGCGCTGGTCGGTGGGCTCTTCGACGGGAACGAGTCCGGCCGCGAAGGCGGATTCCTCGTGTTCTATCTCTTCATGAACATCGGTGTAGTGCTGTGCGGTTTCGTGGTGGGAACGCTCGGCGAGCGCGTCGGGTGGCACGCCGGGTTCGTCGCTGCAGCGGCGGCGATGGCTCTGAGCATCGCTCTGTTTGCGAGGAGCCGCGCTCCCGGCGGATCGGGCGCCGGGTCGCCGCAAGCGCATGCGGGAGCCTCCAAGCGGCGGGCTGAAGGCTCGCCGCAGCTGCCTCTCACGCGCAGCGAGCGGGCCGGCATCGCGCTCATCGGGGTACTCGGCGTATTCGCGACCGTGTTCTGGATGGGCCTGGACCAGACGGCCGGGCTGCTCAACCTGTTCGCCTTCGAGCACACGCAGCGTACCGTCGCCGGCCTGACCATCCCCGCCACATGGTTCCAGTCCCTCAATCCGGTCTTCATCATCGCGCTCGCACCGTGCTTCGCGTGGCTGTGGGGGCGGCTCGCCGCGCGGGGAAAAGACCTGCGCACCGAATGGAAGTTCGTGATCGGCCTCGTATCGACGGCCGGTGCCTTCGCCGTGATGAGCCTCGCCGCGGATCAGCCTGCGGACGCGCTAGCGAGCCCGGCATGGCTGCTCGCGGCCTATCTGCTGCTCACGATAGGCGAGTTGTGCATCTGGACGATCAGCCTCGCGGCGGTGACGCGGTTGTCGCCGCAGCGTCACGTGAGCCTCGTCGTCGGGCTGTGGTATCTGGCCATCGCGATCGGTGGCTGGTGCGCAGGGCAGGTTGGTGCGCTGGTGGCGCACATGTCCTCGCAACGGGTGTTCGCGCTGCTCGCCACGATCTTCGCGGTGGCCGCGATCGTCCTGTCGCTCATCACTCCATTCACTGCGCGGCTGCTGCGCCGCGCCTCGTCCGGCGCGAGCTAGGTCAGGAGACGGCTCATGAGTTATCTGTTCGATCCGCGGAGCATGTATCGCATGCCTACCCATTTCGGCCCTGCCCTCGGCCCGCGCCAGGGAATGCAGGGCCGGCGGTACGAATGCCGCACGGGTCCCCGGCAACTCATCGTGGAGGCGGCCTTCGAAGCGGACGCGGCGCAGCTCGCCGCGCTGCTGCCGCCGCGATTCGAGCCGCTGGAGCCTGCGAGGCTGGTGCTTTCCTTCGTCTACATGACAGAGATCGAATGGCTGGCAGGCCGCGGCTACAACACTTTCGGAGTGCGATTTCCGGCACGCTACGTCGGTGCCGCGGGTGAGGTGCGGGGCGAGTTCCTCGCGGTCCTGTGGGAGAACCGCCCGGAGCCGATCATCACGGGCCGCGAGGAGCTCGGCTTCTCGAAAGTCTATTGCGAGCTGCCCGAGATGGTGCGCGACGGCTCCTCGCTCGGCTGCCGGGCGTCGTGGGAGGCGACCACGTTCGCCGTGATGGAGCTTTCCGGCCTCGCGCCCGGCGATCCGGCTGCCGGGATGGCGGATTCGGCCGGGCTGCTGCATTACAAATATGTGCCGCGCACAGGGGAATGGGGGAAGGCGGATGCGGAGTACGCCGTCCTCACGCCGGCCGGCGCACCGAATTTCCAGCTCGAGCACTGCGAGCGCGGCGTGGCGTCGATGCGCTTCCAGCCGGCATCCTGGGAAGCGCTGCCGACGCTCTACCGGGAGGTGACGGCGTTGTCCGAATTGCGCATCGGGCGCAATCTGTGGGCGCACGTGCTGCGCGCACGAGGCTACAAGGATCTCAGCGATCAAAGGATATTGAGATGAGTCGAGCCGTTCCCGCCGTCGCAGTGGACTGGCGCAGGAAGGCGGCGGCAGTGCGCTGGCCGGCGTCGTCGGCCTTCATCGGCGGCCGTTACGTCGAGGCGTCCGATGGCTCGGAGGTCTTCGACACGGTGGATCCTGCGACGGGCAGGAAGTTGCGCACTCTCGCGGCTTCCCCGGCATCCGTGGTCGATGATGCCGTGACTTGCGCGCGTCGAGCGTACCGCGAGGTCTGGAGAAAGGAGTCTCCCAGCGCGCGACGGCGCAGGTTGCTCGCAGTGTGCGACGCCATGGAGGGCAGAGTCGAAGAGTTCGCGCTGCTCGACTCGCTGGAGATGGGCAAGCCGGTCATCCACGCAGTCGAGGATGTCCACGCCAGCATTCGCTTCCTGCGCTATTACGCGGAGGCCGTCGACAAGGTCACCGACGAGATCGCACCGACCGACCCCGCACGCGGCTTCATGCTCGGGTTGCGCGAGCCTTGGGGCGTCGTGGGCGCCATCGTTCCGTGGAATTTCCCCCTGGCTGCGGCGTGTGTCGCGGTGGCACCCGCACTGGCCGCCGGGAATGCCGTCGTGTTGAAACCGTCCGAGGTGAGCCCGTCTTCCGCGCTGCATCTCGCGGCAGTCGCGGTTGAGGCGGGTCTGCCTCCAGGCGTGCTCAACGTCGTCGCCGGTCCCGGCAACACCACGGGAGCCGCGCTCGCAGGGCACATGGACGTCGACAAGCTGCATTTCACCGGCTCCGTCGAGACCGGCCGCGTGATCCTGGGGATCGCCGGCGGTACGAACGGCAAGGCCGTGATGCTGGAGATGGGTGGAAAGTCGCCGCAGATCGTCTTCGAGGACGCGCTGGACGTCGCGGGGCTCGCTGAATCGCTGGCGGCGGCCGCGTTCTTCAACTCCGGGCAGGTCTGCGTCGCCCGCAGCCGGTTGCTGGTGGAGCGCAGCATCCTGAAGGAGATCGAGGCAGGGCTCGCAGAGGCGAGCTTGCGGTTCGTGCCGGGCGATCCGCTGGACGTCCGCTCGCATTGCGGGCCCCTGGCTTCGCAGGAGCAGTTGCGCAAGGTGGAAGGCTTCGTGGCCGAAGCCGGGCGTGCGGGACTGCGCGTCGAGCGTTGCGGCGGGCTCCCACCGAAGGGCGCCGGCTATTTCGCCGCGCCGACGCTCGTCGCAGGCGCCCAGCCGGAGCAGCGCATCGTGCAGGAAGAGATCTTCGGTCCGGTGCTCGTGCTGCTCCCTTTCGACGGCATCGAGGACGCCATCCGGCTCGCGAACGACACGGCTTTCGGGCTCGCCGCGACGGCATGGACGACGAATCTGTCGCGCGTACCGACGCTCGCTCGCGGCATCGACGCCGGCCGCATCGAGATCCGCGCATCCAGCGCGCCGGCTGCGCCGCTCGAGCTGTTCTCCGCCGAGCCGTTCCGGGGCAGTGGCCATGGCGTGCTGGGCGGCATGCGGGGCCTTGATCCGTACGTGCGCCACAAAGCAGTGGAGCTCATCACATGACGAAGATCTCGACGGTGGCCTGCGTGGGCTGTGGAGTCATCGGCAGTGGCTGGGCCGCGTTGTTCGCGAGCCGGGGGCTGCGCGTCCAGGCCTACGATCCTGATCCGGGCGCGTCGGCGCAGCTGGAGCGCATCGTCGCGCAGGCAGCCGAAGCGCTGGAGGCTTCGGCGCCGCAGCTGCTCGGCCGCATCACGCTCACTGCGGATCTCGGCGCGGCGTTGCAGTCCGCGCACTTCGTGCAGGAGTGCGCGCCGGATGAGCTGGCGCTCAAACAGAAGCTCTATTCGGACATCGGGCGGCTGGTGCCGCCGCCGGTGGTGATCGCGTCCAGCACATCGGGATTTCCGATGTCGCAGATCCAGGCGCACTGCCCGGCGCCGCAGCGGACGCTCGTCGCGCATCCGATCAATCCGCCTTACGCCGTGCCGCTGGTCGAAGTGGTGGGTGGCGCGCTGACCAGCGCCGAAGCCCTCGAGACCGCCTGCACGTTCTATCGCTCTGTGGGCCGCGAGCCGTTGCTGCTCCATCGCGAGACGTTCGGCTTCGTCGCGAACAGGCTGCAGCTCGCCTTGTTCCGCGAGGCGCTGCAGATGGTGGCGCGGGGCGAAGCGACGGCGGCGCAGGTGGATGCAGCGCTGATGCACGGTATCGGCCCCCGGTGGGCGGCGGTGGGAGCATTCGGCGCCTTCATGCTCAACCTGGCGAAGCCGGACGCACAGGGCTGGCTCGCGCACTTCGAGAAGATCGGGTTCGGGGACGCGAGCGTGCATCGCGAGGGCTTCGGGTTCTGGGATCCCGAGGTGCGCTCGGCCGTCGCGGCGCAGTGGATGGAGCGGCTCGCCGGAGAGGATGTAACGGAGTTGCGCAGGCGGCGGGACACGGAAGTCCTGCGGATCACGCGGCGATGATCGATCTCGCGCCGCAGCGCGAATGGCTGGCGCGCCTGGTGTCATTCGACACGACATCGAGGAATTCCAACCTGCCGCTCATCGATGCGGTGGACTGGTATCTGCGCGGATGCGGGGTGCAACCGCAGCGTGTGCCCAATGCGGACGGCACCAAGGCGAACCTCTTCGCCGTGATCGGCCCGAACGTGCCTGGAGGCGTGGTGCTCTCCGGTCACACGGATGTCGTTCCAGTGGACGGGCAGAGCTGGACGAGTGATCCGTGGGTGCTCACCGAGCGTGACGGGCGGCTGTACGGGCGCGGCGCCTGCGACATGAAGGGCTTCTGCGCCATCGTGCTCTCGCTGGTGCCTCGTATGCTGGCCGCGAGACTCGAGCGGCCGCTGATCCTGGCGTTTTCCTATGACGAAGAGCCGGGCTGTCTCGGCGCTCCGGCGATGATCGAGCGCATTCGCGCGACGGTGCCAACGCCGGCGGCAGTGCTGGTGGGCGAGCCCACGTCGATGCGGATCGTCGATGCGCACAAGGGCGCCTCGTCTTTCCGCACTACGGTGACAGGCTATGCGACCCATTCGAGCCAGACGGACCGCGGCGTCTCGGCAGTGCAGGCGGCAGCGGATCTCATCGTCGGCATCAGCGCGATGCATGCTTCGAACGCGGCGCGGTCTCACGAAGATCTGCGATTCCAGCCTCCCGGAACATCGTTGACGGTGAATGTGGTGCACGGAGGAACGCAGGCGAACGTGATGGCGGCGCATTGCAGTTTCGACTGGGATATCCGTTCCGCTCCCGGTGATTCCGCGGCCGAGCTGTACGCCGCGTTCGCGGAGCGGGCGGAAGATCTCGCGCGGTCCATGCGGAGCAAGGCGCCGGGGTGCGCCATCGATACGATGCCCCTGGCGCACGTTCCGCCGCTGCGGCCCGAGCCGCATCGATACGCTCTGGAGCTGGCGCGTGCGATCACGGGGGAGCGTGACACCCACGTCGCCGCCTTCGCCACCGAAGCCGGCCAGTTCCAGGAGTCCGGCCTTCCGACGGTGGTCTGCGGGCCTGGCTCCATCGATCAGGCGCACCAGCCCGACGAGTTCATCTCGCTCGAGCAGCTGGAGAAGGGCACCCGGGCGATGCTGGCGCTGCTCGGGCTCATGGGCCGGAAGGATCCGGCCCCGCGCTGAGGAGCCACCCTCGGCCGCAGCGGGATCCGGATACGCCTTCACTCGACCGGCGGTCCTGCGTACCATGCTGCGCATGCGCGGCACTCACGACACGCCACCGTCATTCGGGCAGGCGCGCCTCGCACCGGCGCAAATCGGTGCGCTGCGTCTCGCGGTCGGCTTCGTCACCAACTTCTTCGACACGCTCGGCATCGGCTCTTTCGCGCCCACGGCCGCATTCTTCAAGCTGCGGCGGCTGGTGCCGGACGAGCTCATCCCCGGCACGTTGAACGTCGGGCATGCCTTGCCGACCGTGGTGCAAGCAGCCATCTTCATCGGTACCGTCTCCGTCGCGCCCCTCACGTTGTGGTCCATGATCGGCGCGGCGGCGCTGGGTGCATGGCTGGGCGCAGGGTTGGTCACTCGCATGTCGCGACGGTCGATCCAGCTCGGCATGGGCATCGCGCTCGCGATCGCGGCGGTGGTTTTCGCGGGCGTGAATCTCGAATGGCTGCCGGGCGGCGGCGAGGCGACGGGTCTGGAGGGAGCGAAGCTCGCCTTCGCCGTGGGCGCCAACTTCGTGTTCGGTGCGCTGATGACGCTGGGCGTGGGTCTCTATGCCCCGTGCATGATCCTCGTGAGCCTGCTGGGCATGAGCCCGATCACGGCGTTCCCGATCATGATGGGCTCGTGCGCGTGCCTGATGCCGGTGGCCAGCGTGCGATTCGTGCGCGCGAAGAAGTACGACCGGCTCGCGGCCTGGGGGCTGGCGCTGGGTGGGCTGCCCGCGGTCATCATCGCAGCGTATGTCGTGAAGTCGCTGCCCTTGTTCTGGCTGAGATGGCTCGTCGTCGTGGTGGTGTTGTACGCTGCGGGGACCATGCTGCACTCCGCCCGGAAGAAATGAACCAGATCTCGACGAAACACCCAGGGCGGCCTCCGGGCCGGTCGCCGCGCCGGCTGCCCGGCCTGGTATTCGGTCTCGTGCTGGCGACTACTTTCGCCCGCGCAGCGGAGCCCATCTGGCGCACGCTGCCGATTCCTCCGCCCCCGCCTGCGCCCAGCGAATCAGGTACCACCGCGGTCAACGGCGCGCGGCTCCACTACGCGCTGTATGGGAAAGGAGAGCCGCTCATCCTGCTGCACGGCGGCCTGGGGAACGGTGAGAACTGGGCGAATCAGATTCCGGCCTTTGCCGCCCGCTATCGCGTGCTGACCATCGACAGCCGTGGGCACGGGCGCAGCACGCGCGGCACCGGCTCCATGAGCTATCGCCAGATGGCGGACGACGTGGTCGCGGTGATGGATACGTTGCACATCCCCAAGGCGGCGGTGGTGGGCTGGAGCGATGGCGGCATCATCGGGCTGGACATGGCCATCCGCTATCCGGCGCGGCTGACGGCGCTCGTGACCTACGGCACGAACTACCGGACGGATGGCCTGCGCGACGACATCGTCGAGATGCCGACGAGCAAGGAATGGGGGGAGCTCGCGAAGCGGGAGTCCGCCAGGATTTCTCCCGCCCCTGCGCAGTACGAGGCCTTTGCGAAGGAGCTGTTCGCGATGTATCAGCGCGAGCCCAACTACACGGACGAGCAGGTGCGCAGCATCCGCACTCCCACGTTGATCGCGGCCGGGTACCACGAGGAGTACTACAGGATCGATCACTTCGTCGCGCTCGCCCGCCTGATCCCGGGCGCGGAGCTCGCCATCCTGCCGGGCGCCAGCCATTTCGGCGTGTGGCAGGTGCCGCAGGCGTTCAACCGGATGGCGCTGGATTTCCTGACGAAGTGACCCGAGACGGGCGGGCGCGGCCGCGCCATTCCGTCAGGCAAGCCGGAACGGGCGCCGCGCGTCACCGGCTGAGGCACTGCGGTGCACGCCGGAACGCCGAAATATCGTTATCCTCCTTCCGCTTTGCCGGCTTCGTTCGTATCAGCCGTCAGGGTCGACAGCCACACGAGGGGCCATGAGCAGTCCCGATCCGGAATGGTTCACGCAAGGCGACGGGGAGCCCTCGAGAGCCGAGCTGCCGAGGGCCGCGCAGATGGAAGCGCTGTTCCGGGAGCACAACCAGGGGCTCGTGCGTTTCCTGGCAGCGCGCCTGTCGTCCGATGCCGAGGCCCGCGAGGTGGCGCAGGAAGCCTACGTGCGCCTGCTGCAGCTCGATCAGCCGCGCGGCATGAGCTTCCTGCGCGCGCTGCTCTACAAGTGCGCGACGAACCTCGCCATCGATCGCATCCGCAGGCGGCGCCTCGACCGGGAGGTGCGCGACGACCTGCCTTTCGACTTCGACATCGATCGGTGCTCCCCGGAGGTGCAGGTGTCGAGCGCGCAGCAGATGGCGCTCGTCGAGCGCGTCCTGCGCGAGATGAGCCCGAGGCGCCGGCAAGCCGTGCTGTTGAGCCGGCTGCACGGCATGAGCTCGAGCGAGATCGCCACGACCCTGGGCGTCAGCACCCGCATGGTGAGGACATACGTTTCCGAAGCACTCGCGGCCATCAGTGGCCGTCTCGACGAGGGAAGCGGGCGATGAGCAACCCGGAAGACCGGCTGCTGCGGGCGACGGCCGCAGACTGGTTCACCCGCCTGCAGGAGGAGGGCGCCACGGAGAGCGATTTTCAGCAGTGGCAGCACTGGCTCAAGGCATCGCCCGATCACCAGCGCGCATTCCACGACGTCGAGCGCGCGTGGCGCCTCATTGCCGACGTCAAGCCAGTCCCGTGGGCTTCCGTCAGTGAGCTCGAGCGGGATCGCGCGGGATTCATGCCGCGGTGGGCCGTCGCCGCAACGGTCCTGCTGGTCGTCTGCACGGGCGTGCTGGCATGGCGCATGCTCGGCCCATCACGCACAGGCGGGTATGAGACCGTGACGGCCGAGCAGCGCTCGGTGCTGCTGGCCGATGGATCGCGAGTCACGCTGGCGGCGAAGAGCCGCGTCACGCCGAACCTCGCCGAGCGAGAGCGGCGCATCGTGCTGAATTTCGGGGAGGCGTTCTTCGAAGTGGCTCCCGACCCTCGGCGGCCCTTCACGGTGGTCGCTCGGGGTCTCGACATCCGGGCGCTCGGCACGGCATTCAACGTCCGGGCCGGCGAGTCCGGAGTGTACGTCGGCGTGGAGGAAGGCCGTATCGCCGTGTCGACCAGCGAAGGGCGCCAGATGGTCCTCGGCGCCGGGGAGCAGGTCACCCTGAGCGCGGGCGGGCGACCGCAACGCCGGGAAGGCGCGCCCGCCCAGATCGCCACGTGGCGGCAAGGGCGTCTCGAGTACCGGCGCGAAGAGTTGAGCCAGATCGTCGAGGATCTCAACCGCTACACCGATCGCGCCATCGTGCTGGATGACGATTCCGTCGGCGCACTGCGCTACACGGGCACGGTGCTGCCGGATCACCTCGACGAATGGCTCGCCGGCATCGACGGAGTGCTGCCCGTAGAGGTGCGCGAGGTGGGCGACGTGCGCAGGATCACTCGCAAGCGCTGAAAGAAGATGCTTCCGCCTGGGCCCGCTCGTTCGTATTGCGAGGACGAGACGACGAGAGAGGCGGTTCGAATGAAGACGTGGGCTCGGTGGGTTCTTTCCCTGTGTGCCGTGGCGCTCACCCAGCTGGGTGCGGTACGGAGCGTTGCGGCCGCGGATCTCGAATCCGTCAGGACGTTCGACATCGCGCCCCAGGCGCTCGAGACGGCGCTGATCCAGTACTCCGAGCAGGCAGACCTGCAGGTGATGGGCTCCGGGGAGACGATGGCCGACCGCATGACGGACGGCGTGCGCGGGAGCTTCACGAACCGGAGGGCCCTCGAAGAGCTGCTGCGGGGAACCGCCCTGGGTTTCGACGTATTCGGCGCCCATTCGGTGAGGATCTTCTCGACCGCGCGGGTGTCCGCCGCCGCGAGCGGTGCCGAGCCGCTGCAGCACGGGCAAGGCGGGTCGGAGGTTGCGGAATCGGGCGAGTCCGGGCTCGAAGAGATCGTGGTCACGGCACAGAAGCGGGCCGAGGTCCTGACGAACGTGCCGATCAGCATCACCGCGCTCGGCGCCGGCGAGCTCGAGGCGCTGCGGGTGCAGGGCATCGAGGATTTCGTCTTCAACATCCCGAATGCGTCCTACTACAGCACCGGCCGCTCGGCGCCACGCGTTTCCCTGCGCGGCGTGAGCAGCGTGACCGGTGGACAGTTCGACCCCATCGCGATCACCGTCGACGAAGCCAGCTTCGGTGGCACTAGCATGCGGACCATACTGGGCTCGCGCGTGTTCGATACGGAGCGCATCGAGATCCTGCGCGGCCCGCAGGGCACCCTAACCGGAGCGAGCTCGCTCGGCGGCACCATCAACATCGTGACGGTGAAACCCGATCCGACCGGCTTCGCGGCGCGGGGCACGCTCGACGTCGGCCGGTTCAATACCACGTTCCTGAAAGGGGTGCTGAACACGCCGCTGTCCGACACTCTCGCGATCCGCACGGTAGCGTTCACCGATCGCAGCGACGGTGCGGTGAAGAACGTCGGCCCTTCGGGCGGGAATTCCGGGCACGACAACTTCGGCGGGCGCGTGGCGGCGCGGTGGGCCGCGTCGGAGCACCTCACGCTCGATGCCTCCATCGCCTACGAACGGCAGGACTTCGGCATCGACTCCTCGCTCTACATCGACCGCTTCGCGTTCGGCGAGCGGGAAGGCGCGATCGCACAACTGGAGTCGCTGGGCGGCGTGTTCAGGGATCCCGGCGTCGATTTCATCGAGGACGTCGGCAACAACGGCGGGCGCGTGCGCTACGACAATCCGGACTTCACCGACGTCACCAACCTCATCGCCTCGCTGCGCGCGAGCTACCGGCTGGCCGCGCACTCGATCGACTTCATCTATGGCCGCTTCAACAACGACCTGTCGCTGTCGCTCGACGTGGACGATTCCGAGTTCGCGGTGCAACGCAACTACTGGACCTGGTACGACGACGCGGACTCGTTCGAGCTGCGCGCCGCGTCCGACTACGCTGGGCCCTTGAACTGGGTGGCCGGCGTGGGCCATCAGCGCGAGGAGTTCCAGGAGCTGGGCGGCTTCGACACGGGCGACGGCCGCTATGCCGGCAGCTACGAGGTGGCAGGGCTGTTCGGCACGTACCAGGAGCTGCGCAGCAGCGCCGCGTTCGCCAATGTCTTCTGGAGCATCGCCGAGAAGTGGCGATTGTCGGCGGGCGCGCGCCTCACCGAAGTGAAGACCGGATTCAGCAGCCTGTGCTGCGGCGCGGATTCGGGATCGGGCATCGTGCTGCCTTCGCTGAAGGACAACAGGCTGCGGAGCAAGTCCACGGAGTTCACGCCGCGGATCGCGCTCAACTACGATTTTCGCCGCAACGCATCGGCGTACGTGCAGTTCGCCACCGGATACCGGCCCGGCTACGGTAACGATCCGCGCGCCGTCGGCCGGCAGACGGTGGACTTCGGTTCCGGGCCGGTGGTCTTCGACGTCGGCGAATCGGTCCGGTCCGAATCGGTGAGGAACTATGAGGTGGGCGTCAAGGGTCATTTCCTCGGCAACCGCCTGAGCGTCGCGGCCGCCGCGTTCGTCATGGACTACACCGACCTCCAGGTGACGGCCGGCTTCGTGGGCAACGATTTCATCCTGTTCGATCTCAACGCCGGCAAGGCCGGCACGCGCGGCTTCGAGCTCGAGACGGCGCTGCGCCCGGTCGACGCGTTCGAGCTGCGGGCCAACGTCGGCTACGTGGACGCGAAGATCGACGAGCTGGTGCCCTTCGGCGGCGTTGCGCTCTCCGATCTCGACATGCCGCAGGTGAGGCCATGGACGGTGAACCTGGCCGGCATCTATCAACATCCCGTCAGCGCGAGCCTGCGCGCCCAGTTCCGTGCGGACTACACGTGGCAGGATCGGGCATTCACCGCTTTCGATCAGGCGCCCGACGAGGAATTGCCCCGCTTCGGCAAGGTGGATCTCAGCATCGGCGTCCAGGGTCCCAGGTGGTCGCTGAGCGCGTACATGGAAAACGTGTTCGACGAGATCTACTGGACCGGCACGCAGGGGGGCTATGCCTTGCGCGGCCACAAGGCGCCGTTCGTGCCACGGACCTTCGGGCTGCGGTTCACGCTCGACTACGCCGACTGACGCCGCGCGTCCTGTGGATCGCGGCCGTCTGAGTCAGGGCTCCGCTTTCGCGAGCGTCGGGTCCACGATTTCGGCGATGCCGTTCACGAAGCTCGGCGGCTCCGCATCGATGAGGTTGGTGAGCACCACGATCGTGATGTCGCGCGCCCGGTAGCGGGAGATGAAGGTCTTGAAACCCTGCGAGCTGCCGGAGTGGCGGTACCAGGGGCCGCCGTTCGAGATGTCGATGAACCAGCCGAACCCGTAGGGGTAGGTGGTGCCATCGCTCAGCTTCACTGGCGTATAGACCTGCCTCCAGCTTTCGGCGCTCAGCAACGCGCCGGCGCGTAATCCACGATCCCAGGCGAGCAGATCGTCCACGCTGAAATAGAGCGCGCCATCGGCGGTGGTGTTCACCGTGGGCGCATACCATTCCTGGTTCTTCAGCGCGCCGTTCACCAGGCGATAGCCCGCCGCACGGTTCGGCACGATGTCCTCCTCGCTGATGACGCGAGCGGTTCTCATGCCTAGGGGCGTGAAGACGCGCTCCTTCAGCACGTCGCCATAGAATTGGCCGGACACGCGGCGGATCAGATAGCCGAGCAGCACGTAGCCGGTATTGCAGTAGTGCCATCGCGCGCCGGGGGCAGCTTCGATCGGCAGGCGATAGAAAGCGCGGAGCATCTCCTCTTCGGTGTAGTCGCGCTGCGAATCGAACAGGCCCGGGCCGCCGTTCCAGGGTCCTTCGAAGTAATCCTGGATGCCGGAGGTGTGCGTCAGCAGATGGCGAACGGTGACGGGGCGCCAGCTCTCGGGCGCGTCGGGGAAGTATTTCTGGATGGAGTCGTCCAGCGCGACCCTGCCGTCCTGCACCTGGAGCATCACGGCCACGGCGGTGAACTGCTTGCCCACCGAAGCGGACTGGAACACCGTCCGGCGCGTGACGGGCACGCGGTGCTCGACGTTCGCCTCCCCGTAGCCCTTCGCGAGCAACACCTCGCCTTTGCGGAACACGCCGACGGCGACGCCCGGCACTTTCTCGCGCTGCATTTCCGCCTCGACGAATTGGTCCACGCGGGCTTCCAGGGTCGGCGGGCTCGCATCGCTGCGATTCACCGCGAGCGCGCCAACCAACGCGCTTGCCAGCACCCAGCGCGCTCTCATCAAGGCCGGACCACTGCGACGCCGTCCGCGTAAGTCACCTTCAAGGCCGGCAGGCCGAACTGCGCCGTCTGATCGACGATCTGCCTGAAGATGGCGGAAGCCGTGCCCGGATCGGTGACCTTGCGCGGAATCCCGCTCCCGGTGAGCCGGTCACCATACCCTTCCTCGATCGGATGCAGCTCGATCCGCGCGAGCTGCCCACCCTCGAACCGGCATTCCGCCACCACGCTCTGGAACGTGAACGCATTCGCGAACGAGGCCTTGTTCAGCGGGGCGGTGAGGTCGTACTCGGTCGCCTTCGACGGATCCTTCCACGCCCGCGCCAGCAGCTCCCGGTTGCCGCGGAACAGGTCCTGAGGCAGCGATTCCTGGATGTCGCTCCAGAAGAAATTCCCCAGCCCGTAGAAGATCGGCCGGTGGCCCCGCCCGGGCGACTCGTAGATCTCCACCGGCCCGAGGTTGTGGTTGCCCGTCACCACGAAGAGATCCGCCCCCGCGTCGATGGCGCCGCGCGCCAGCTCCTTCAGGAAATTCGCCGCACCGCGCGGCGCGTTCTCGTCGTCGCAGCCCGTGGAGCACTCGTGCGAATGGATGGAGACGATGACGAAGTCCGCGTTCTGCTGGGCGGAGCGGATGCTCCTGTGGATTTCCGCCAGATCCGAGGGGTCCATGACGTGCTCGTAGGAGAAGGTCGCAGCCTGCCGGTATTGCGTGCCGAAGAGGCTCAGCTCGTTCGGCACCTTTCCGCAGTTCTTGCCGAGCAGCTTGCACTGCACCTGCGCGAGAGATTTCATGGATTCCCGCGGCACGTTCACGATGGTGGTGAGATGCAGCGCGCTGAGACCGGGCCGGCCGGGTGTTGCGCCCATGGGTGGAAGCGATTCGGTGGTAGGGCGGAAAGTGGAAGCCAGCGAGACCAGCGCGATGCGCCCCGACGGGGTTTCCAGATATTGCGGCGCGCGCGCCAGCCCGTGCGTCTCGCCGGCTCCAGCGTGAACGATGCCGGCCTTGTCCAGCCACCGTCCCGTCTCACGCATGCCTTCGAGACCCCAGTCCAGCGCGTGATTGTTGGCGCGCGAGACGATGTCGAAGCCCATCTTGCGCAGGTCGCGCGCGGCTTCGGGTACGGAAGAGTTCGTCCAGTCGCCTTCCCACGTGTAAGGCGAGCCTTTGAACGTGCGGGAGTCAAAGATCGTGGTTTCCATGTTGCCGTATGCGACGTCGGCCTTCTTCAGGCGCTCGAGCACGGCATCGAAGGCGGGCATGCGGGCAGCGTACTGGGACAGCGGGCGCGAGATGATCATGTCGCCCACGGAGGCGACCGTGAATCCGTCGGGTACGCTGGCCTGCATTTCCGCGGCCATCGGACGCCTCGCGTCGAACGCGGTCGCATCGTTCACGCCGGGGTCGCCGGGGCTGTCATCCTGCTCGCGGCCGGTCGCCATCGAGCCGGCGATCACGAGCATGCCGACCACGACGGACGTCGCAGCGGCGCGGCCCCCTCGAACTCGTCCGACCCTCATAGCAATTTCGCCTCGTACGGGTAGAGGGACAACACGGCCGCGCCATCGGCCGTCACGCAGATTTCGTCCTCGAGCTTCACGCCATCCGCATGCCCCACCTTGCCTGCATAGCACTCGACTGCGAGCACCATGTTTTCCTGGAACTCGCCTTCGTACATGTCCGTGTACGGGTCGCCGGGGAAAGGGATGTTCGGTGGCTCGTCATCCGTCCCGATGCCGTGGACGATGACGCCATATCGCTGCGCCTGATAGGCCTCGGGCAGCACGGGGCACCGGGCCACGAAATCCGCGTAGCTCACCCCCGGCCTGATCAGCTCGATGCAGCCCTGCACGAAGTCGTGGGCCACCTTGTAAGCTTCCTTCTGCCCGGCGCTCGCCACGTCGCCGCACAGGAAGGTGCGGGAGATGTCGCAGCCGTATCCTTCCGGGCCGATCATGTCCGTGTCCACGGCGACGAGGTCGCCGGGGCGCACCAGCTTGCTTCCCGCCTCCTGCAGCCACGGATTGGTCTTGTGCCCCGACACGATGAGCCGGCTGAAGCAATGCTCGCCGCCGAGCGCGAGCATGCGATGCCAGAACGTCGCGAGCAGCTCGTTCTCCGAGATGCCGGGCTGGATGGCGTGCTCGAGGTCGAACAGGGCGGCTTCCGCCACGGCGCAGGATTGCCGCATCAGATCTATCTCGTCGCGCGTCTTGATGACGCGCGCGGCTTCGATGGCGTCGTCCGCATCCGTGAGCCGCAGGCCCTGCTGCTGCAGGGCGTTGAAGCCGAAGTAGTCGAGCACGTCCACGCCGATGCGCGCACCGGCCAGGCCGCGCTGGCTCAGGACATCTTTGATCCCGGCGGCGAACTTCGCGGCCTTCCTGTCCGAAGCGCCATCGGTGAAGCGTGCCTGCCAGAAGACGGAAGGCCGCACGTCCGGCCAGAAAGGTGTCGCGCGATGCTCGGCACCCCCGTATTCGAAGATGACCGGATCGCCTTCGGCCGTCACGACGACGTAGTGGGCAAGATTCACCGCGGTCCACAGCGGCATGAGGCTGACGCCGGTGCAGTAGCGGATGTTCACGATGTCGGTGAGCACGAGCGCGCCGATATCGCGCTTCGCCATTTCGCGCTGCACCTTGGCGAGCCGGTCGCGCCGCAGTTGTGAGAAATCGATGACGCGCTCGAGCAGCGTGTTCGCGCGCCCGAGCAGTTGCCTGTTGCGCGTGCTCATGTGCGCCTCAGCGGCCGCTCTGCGGCGCCGGCAGCAGGCCGGCGAGCGAAAGCTGCTCACCGGGCCGCTTCAATACTCGCCCATTGAGCATCACCATCGACACCTGCTCGAGCGCCTTGATGTCCGCGAGCGGATTCCCCGACACCGCAATGACATCGGCGAGCTTGCCGCGCTCCAGCGTCCCCAGCCGGTCATCCCATCGCATCAGTTCAGCCGCCACGCGCGTGCCGGCCTGAATGGCCGCCATCGGCGACATGCCGGCTTCCACGAACACTGCGAACTCCCGCGCATACACGTGCGGGTCCGCGATGTTCACGCCCAGGTCGAGTCCCACCACCACCTTCACTCCCGTGCGGTGCGCCCGCGCGATGGCCGCCAGGAAATCCTTCCGTCCGTGCTTGATGTACTCGTCGTTCTTGTCCTGCGCTCGCAGCTTCTCTTCGCTTTCTTCGTAGTAGTCGCCGAGATACACGGTGGGTACGAGGAAGGTGCCGCGCTTCGCCATCATGCGCATGGTTTCATCATCGATGTACGTGCCGTGCTCGATGGAGCGCACGCCCGCCGCCACTGCCTGTTTGATGCCTTCGGTGGCATGGGCATGCGCGGCTACCGGCACTCCGTGCCGGTTCGCTTCCTCGACGGCTGCACGGAGTTCCTCCGGCGAAAACGCGATGTTGCGCGGGTTATCGCCCACGGACTCGAACGCGCCCGTGACGAGCAGCTTGATCCAGTCCGACCCGTATTTGATCTCCTCGCGGATCGCCTTGCGGATCTCTTCCGGCCCATCCGCCACGAGCCCGTCCGCGCGCACGTGCTGTTCGGGCGAGAGATAGTTGATGTCCCCGCCGCCGCCCGTGATCGAAATGTAATGTGCGGCGCCGGTGATCCGCGGCCCGATGAAAACTCCTGAATCGATGGCGCGGCGCAGGTCCTGGTTCGCGTAGAACACGTCCGCATCGCCCATGACGCGCACGCCGGTCCAGCCTGCGAGCAACAGGCGTTGCAGGCCGACGAGCCCCATCAGCGCCTTGTATGCGGAGGAGTTCGCCAGATGCGCCTGTTGGTAGTCGCTGGCGTACATGAGCGGATGCTCGTGAGCATTGATCATGCCGGGCATCAGCGTGGCATCCCCGAGCTCGATGACGGTGGCGCCGGTGGGAATGATCTCGCGGCCGCCTAGCGCGGTGATGCGGTCGCCTTCCACCAGGACGACCGTGTGCGGGCTTACCGTATCGCTGCGGCCATCGATGATGCGGGCGGCGACCAGGGCGGTGGGGGTTGCGACCGCGTCGCCGAGCGGGAGCAGGGCGAGCGCGAGGGCTATCGAGAAGGTGCGACGGATGCTGCCGGCGGCGATGCGGGAACCGAGGTCTTGTCCCATGAAGCTTGCTTCGGCCGGACGTGTGGTCTGGCACCCCCTGGGTCCCGATGATGCACCGTGGCGTCCACGATCGTCCAGAAACGCCATGAAGCGGCCTGACTCGCGCAGCAAGCCGAGAATCAGGTATCCGCCGATCTCCACGCCGCCCGGTTCCATGCACGGCCGGATCAGCGTCTGATTCGCGATGCCGCTGCGGAAGCCTTTCGCGGCCTGCAGGTGAAGCTTGAGGTCGTCGGTCGCCGTGAGTCGCAGCTTGCGGCAGGGCGGATACGCTGCTTGAGCCCGTCCATGGCCGCACGATGTCGCAAAAACGAGGCTTCCGGAACCCGTCTTGCGACGCACTTCGAGGTTCTGCCGCAGCAGGATGTCGATACTCCTCATTACATATGGACATGGCGCGTGTGCGAGGCTTTGTGGCACGACATCGCAGGAGCATCCGGGACCTCGGCGTGGTCATCGCAGCCGTTCTGGTGGCCGCCTATCTCACCTTCGAGGTCACCGTCTTCGAGAAGCAAGGTACGGTCTCGGCTCGGGAGCGGGAGATCGAGCTCGACGAAGCGCTGCTGCTCGGCGGAGTGCTGGCGGTCGGTCTGCTCGTGTTCGCATTCCGGGTGAATCTCGCGCAGAAGCGCGAGATGCGCCGCCGGATCGACGCCGAGCACCACGCGCGCGAGCTCGCATTCCAGGACGGCCTCACGAGCCTGCCGAATCGTCGTCAGTTCGACGATGCGCTGCGGGAAGCGGTGGCCGCGCTGCCTCGCGCCGGCGCCGCGCACGCGGTACTGCTCCTCGATCTCAACGGCTTCAAGCAGATCAACGACGTCCACGGCCATGGCATGGGCGACGAAGTGCTCATCGTCGTCGCACAGCGGCTGATGACCGCCATCCGCAATGGGGACCTGGTCGCGCGTCTGGGCGGAGACGAGTTCGTCATCCTGGCCCGCCACGTCGCTGGCGTGGAGGCGGCGACGAACGTCGCGCTGAGGGCCATCAACGCGCTGCAGAAACCCATCGTGACCGGAAGCTCGCAGCATCAGGTGGGCGCTGGTATCGGCATCGCGCTCATTCCCGCACGATGGCACCGACCCCGCCGAGATCATGCGCAAGGCCGACGTGGCGCTGTACCGGGCAAAGGCCGAGCGCCGTTCGGCACTGCGGTTCTTCGAGTCCCAGATGGACGACCAGGTGCGCGAACGGACGCCATGGAGCGTGCGCTGCGTGAGGCGGTCGAGTCGAACGCCATTCAGACCGTGTACCAGCCCAGCGTCGACCTGCAGTCGGGCGCGGTGGTCGGGTTCGAGGCGCGGTTGCGATGGACGCATCCGCGGTTGGGCGAGGTGGCGCCGGAGCGATTCGTCGCGATCGCGGAAGAGGCGGGGCTCATTCACGACATCGCCGCGAGATCGCTCACGGAAGCCTGCACGACCGCAGCCGGCTGGCCGCGCGAAGTGACGCTTTCAGTGGACCTCTACCCCGGGCAGTTGAAGGATGCTCAGTTCACCCAGCGCGTCATGGATGCGCTCGCGCAGGCCGGGCTGGCCGCCAGCCGTCTCGAAATCGAGATCACCGAGAGCGCCCTGGTGCAGGACATGGATGCGGCGCGCGAGATCCTCGGCGGCCTGCGTGCGAAGGGCGTGCGCATCGCTCTCGACAACTTCGGCACCGGCTACTCGAATCTCTTCCACCTCATGAGCATCCGGCTCGACAAGATCAAGATCGACCGGCGCCTGATCGAGATGTCGGCGGATGGCGGTACGGCGGTCGTCAAGGCACTGGTCGGCCTCGGCGCTGGCCTCGGGCTCACCGTGGCGGCCGAAGGCATCGACGAGACGCGGCAGAGCGCCTCGCTGCGCAGCTCCGGCTGCGAGGTGGGGCAGGGACATCTGTTCGGTGCGGTGGTCAGCGCGGCGGAGACGCTGAGACTCTTCGACGAAGGCAGGGCGGCGTCAGTCCGCCGCTGAGACGACGACTTCGTCCGCGCGCTGCTCCACTCGCAGGGACGCATCCTTGCGCAGGATCTCCAGCAGGGACTCCGGATCATCGGCATCGAAGGCGGCTGCATAGCGCCGCTCTGCGGCACTACGTCCTTCGACGTGAATCTTCGGCTTGCGGTTGTAGCGATTGAACTCGCTGGCGATGGACGCCAGGGGTTCGTCCACGAAGATCAATCGACGCTGGCGCCATGCGTCGATGCGACCCAGATCGGCCGAAACCGGCGCGCTCACGCCTCCCGAGCGGGTGACTCGCGCCTGCTCGCCCGATTCGAGCCGAATGACGTTCTCGCCGTCGCCGGCCGCAGCATCGGCCCTCGAGACGCTGACTGCGCCCTCGAGCACCGAGACCACGGTCTCCCCCGGCTGCAGACGCATGTTGAATTGCGTGCCCAGTGCCTGCACGACGGAGCCACCACCCTGGACTCGAAACGGGCGCGAAGCGTCCGCATGCACCCGGAACTGCGCTTCGCCCGCGAGCAGCTCGATCCTGCGCTCTTGCCTCGTGTAGGTGACGACCGCCTCCGAGCTGGTGTTCAGGTAAAGCACCGAGCCGTCTGCAAGCTCAAGCACGCGCTGCTCGCCGACCGTCGTACCGAGGCGCTGCCCGGACGGGCCTTTCCATCGCCAGGCAATGGTGAGCGCCACGATTCCCAGCGCGCAGGCCACTGCCGCCCACGGCAGGAAGCCGTGCCTTCGCGCGGGTGGCGGTTCGCGCGCTTCGCTGGCCATGTGAATTTCCGTTTCCGCCATCTCCCACTCCGTCAGCGGCTCCACTCGAACGCTCCGTCCGGCATCCACGCGGTTCAGCAGGGTGTCCATGGTCGAAGCCTTGAGGAATGCCTCGACGTGCAGCGGGGATTTCGCGATCCACTCGCTGAACCGGCGGCGCTCCTCGTCGCCGCCGGTCTCCAGGATGAGCAGCCACTCGGCGGCCTGCTCTCCCACGCTGCGCTCCTCGCGCTGCACTCTCGTGCTCATCGTGGACATCCCGTCACTCCCTCGATTTCCATTTGAAGCCCACCATGCGCTCGTTCGCCTCGACGAGATAGCGCCGCACCTTGTGCACCGAGATCCCGAGCTCCTGGGCGATCTCCGCGATGGAGAGCCCGTCCCGCTTGCGGAGGATCAGCACGTTGCGGTGCGCGGTGCTGAGCCGGGACAGCATCGCCAGGAGCTCCCGCTCGACGTGCACCTGGTCCGGCAACTCGTCCGGCCGGGCGTAGCCGCCCTGATCCGCCAGTCGATCGAGCCCCTGCGAGTCGTACACCAGCGGCTGCCGCGCGAGGCGCATCTGGTGCTCGCCCGCGACCTGCGCGGCGATGAAATAGACGTATGCATGCGGCTGGCGCACCAGGTCGCTGCGCTGCAGGCGCAGAAGGCGCAGGTAGACCTCCTGCGCCACATCCCTGGCGTCCTCGCTGGCTCTCAGCCGCTTCACGAGGAAGCGGTGCAGGGCCGATCCATAAGCCAGGGCTATCTCGGAGACGAATCGGGCCGCGGGGGAAGTCTCTTTGTCGCTCATGGGTCGCAAGGGCCGGGCGAATTCCGCCTACAGTGCCTGAGAGGGGGTGCCCGTCGAGAATGGCGCAACTATTTTTTCTTGCGCCGTTTTGCGCGCCTGGAGGCTCTCAGGGGCCACAAGTCCAGTATAAACGGGGTAGGAACCGCCATGCGCCTCCAGGCTCGCCGCACGCTCATCGCCACGGTCTTGTCGATCTTCTGCGCCACGGCGGGGGCATCCGAGGCCGCGCCCGCCTCGAAGACCTTGCCGTTCAGCATCACCGCGCCCTCGCTGGTGCAGGCACTGATCCAGTTCACCGAGCAGTCGGGATTGCAGCTGGCGTTCCCCACGCAGGGCTTCGGCCATCTGCCTGCGCCTCGCGTCGTCGGCCAGCTGACGCCGCGCGATGCGCTGGAGAGGCTGCTGAAGGATTCCGGGCTGCGATACGAGTTCACCAACGAGCACACGGTGTCCATCCATGCCGCCACGACGGCGGATGGAGTTTCCGGGAGCGATGCCGGTGGTGCATGGGCCGGGCAGCCGGAATCCATCCGGCTCGCCCAGTCCGAAGGGCAGCCTCCAGCCGCGAACGCGAGCACGGGCGTGGAGGAGGTCGTCGTCACCGGTCGGATCGTCTTCACGCAGAACGATGCGTTCGGCGCGACCAAGCTCGGGCTGCCCGTGAAGGACACGCCGCAGACCGTGAGCATCGTCACCTCCGACCTCATGAAGTTCGCGAGCATGGAGGCGTTCGACGACTTCTACAAAGTGGACGCCTCGAGCGCCACCTCGCACTCGATCGACGGATTCCCCACCAATTCGGGGCTTTCCCACCAACTTCTACTGGCCAACTTCTACAGGGGATTTCTCCAGCAGGGCAACAATGCCGTGCGCGTGGACGGCTTTCGCATGCCGGGGAACATCGACCTCGACCTCGCGCTGTTCGACCGGTTCGAGGTCATCAAGGGGCCCACCTCGACGCTCTACGGCCAGAATTCCATCGGCGGCACGCTGAACGCCGTCTCGAAGCTGCCGCAGGCCCGCGCGGTGCGCGAGCTGAGCGTCGAAGGAGGGCAGTACGACGACTACCGCATCGACGCGGATCTCACGGGGCCGCTCGGTGGCGCCGGAACGTTGAGCTACCGGCTCATCGGCGCCTATGCCGACGCCGAATCCTTCATCGATTTCGTGAACAAGGACGTGCAGCTCGTCTCGCCTTCGATCCTGTACCGGCCCGACGACGACACCCGTCTGCTGCTGAGGGTGACGTATCAGAAAGTGAGCGACCGCTTCCACAGGCAGGCGGCCCTGCAGCTGCGGGGCGAGGGAACGGGCCCGCTGCTCGAGCGCGTGCTCGACGAAGGGCTGCAGATCGTCGACGTGCCCCGCTCGCGGTTCTATTCGATGCCGTGGAACCGCGACCGGCGCGAAGCGCTCTTCGTGCAGTTCCAGGGTGAGCGGCGCCTGGGGAACGGCTGGACGCTGCGGGCGCACGCCCAGCACAACGAGGTGGACCAGTGGATCAACGGGTTCTATACCGGTGGCCCCATCGACCAGAACGGGATGACGTACTACAACGAGATCTTCGCCAGCACTTCGGACAACGAGCTCGATGGCGCCGAGCTCAACCTGTTCGGCGACGTGGAGGCCTTCGGCCGCAGGCACACGCTCTTCTTCGGCATCGACTACAGCCGCATCCGCGGCGACGGCAAGTCCGATTTCGGCTCGAACTACGGCGAGGGTTTCGCGAGCTCGGTGTTCAACGTCTTCGATCCGGACTACTCCGCGGTGCCGGCGCTCACCCCCTACACCACCGGTTACGGCTTCTGCGGCGACTCCGTCAGCGGGACGAAGCTCTTCGGGGCGACGGTCCAGGTCATCCTGCGGCCCACGGACCGCCTGAGCCTGCTGCTCGGAGGGAGGCATACGAGCGACAAGATCGTGGAGACGTACCGCGACGCGGAGGGCCCCTTCTCGAACGTGGCGCTCGCCACGCCGTACCAGTTGATCGACTCGAAGTTCAGCGAGGAAGTCTTCCAGGGCGGGCTCACCTTCGCGCTCACCGACGCCGTGAACTTGTATGCGAGCTACGGTGAGACGTTCGAAGGCCAGAACGGCCGCGCGTTCGCGCAAGACGATCCGGCGGGCAGGCCCATCGACCCGCAGGAGGGCAGCAACTACGAGATCGGCCTCAAGGGCGATCTCGCGCGCGACCTCTCGTTCAGCGTCGCTGCCTTCGACATGAAGCGCAGCAACATCTCGCAGGACGACTTCGCGCACATCGGATTCCTCGCGCCGCTCGGCACGCAGCGGGGCAGGGGCGTGGAGCTCGGCCTGCAGGGCAGGCTGCTGCCGCAGTTGAGCATCAACGCGTCCGCCGCCTATCTCGACGCGGAGTACACCGAAGGGGAGCTCGAGGGGCTGCAGCCCGTGAACGCTCCGAAGATCGGCCTTTCCGTGTTCGGCAGCTACGAGCTGCTCGGTGGCGCCCTGAAGGGCCTGGGCTTCGGCCTCGGGGTGGTGCACAAGCGCGGCATCGTGGGCTTCGACTACGGCTGGACCCTCGAAGCGGGGAGGCCGGTCACCTTCGACTTCGGGGATTTCACGGAAGTCGATGCGCGGGTCTTCTATGACGTGGGGCGCTGGAGCCTCGCGCTTTCCGCGACCAACCTCTTCGACGAGGAATACTACTCGCAGACGGACAACAGCCTCTGGTTCATGACCAACGTCAACCCGCCGCGCACGCTGCGCGCCCGCGCGACGTACAGGTTCTGAGCATGAAGGGCTCCGCGAGGGCGCTCGCCGCGGCGTGGCTGACGGGTTGCCTCATTTGCTCGACGCTCGCCAGCGCGGCATCGCATGCCTCGCGCGCCCAAGAGGTATTGAGGCGATGGAAGCTTCCGGGGTTGTCGATCGCGGCGTCCAGGGATGGGAAGGTGGTCTGGGCCGAAGGTCTCGGCTACGCCAACCTCGAGCACGGAGTGCCGGTGACGCCGGACACGAGCTTCCGCATCGCGAGCATTTCCAAGTCGTTCACGGCCACCTTGATGGCGAGGTTGCGCGAGCGCGGGCTTCTCGACCTCGACGTGCCGGTGCAGCGCTACGCGCCTGGCTTTCCGGACAAGGGCGTTCCCATCACGCTGCGTCAGCTGGCGGCGCATCGCTCCGGCCTCGCGCACTACACGGATGTCGATCTCGTCAACGCGACCCACTACGCCGACATGACTGCGGCCCTCGCCAAGTTCCGGGATCGGCCGCTCGAGAGCCCACCGGGCACGAAGTTCCGCTATTCCAGCTTCGGCTACAACCTCATCGGCGCCGCCGTCGAGGGCGTCACTCACGAGCCGTTCGTCATGGCCATGGCGCGGGAGGTCACCGGGCCGCTCGGACTCGGCCACACGGTGCCGGATGAATATGCCCGGATCATTCCGGGCAGAGCGGCCTTCTACACGCGGCACACGGACGAGGAGCCCCGCAACGCGCCTGCCGTCGACAACAGCGACGTGTGGCCTGCGGGCGGCTATCTCTCGACGGCTTCGGACCTCGTGCGCTTCGGGTACGCCGTCGTCGAAGGGGATTTCCTGACGCCGGCGAGCCGCGAGCTGCTGCTCAGCCCGGTTCCCGAGAACGTTGCGGAAGGCGAGAGCTTCGGCCTCGGCTGGCAGGTCGAGCAGCGCGATGGATTCTCCGTCGTCGGGCACGACGGCAGCCACGTCGGCTGCATGGCCCGGCTTCGCGTGTACCGCGGCACGGGCGTCGCGGTGGCGGTGCTCGTCAATCTCTCGATCGAAAGCGAAAACGAGGTCGAGCGTGCGCTCAGCGATCTGGTGCACGCCACGGCGCTGGAGTTCATCGCCTCGTCGAAGGAGTACCGCCGGCCCCCTGCGGCGCGGAGAGCCGATGCCGCTAGCGGTCCGTCCGCCATCCGGCCTTCGCCATGATGCGGTCCGCGTCGTCGTACAGGTACCGCAGCTGGTTCAGATCGATCTTGTCCATCCTGAACGTGCCGAGCCGGCGCAGCGCTTCGGAAGGCGGCACGTCCTGCCGCACGGGATACTTGAACACGTGCTCGCTCATCAGGGCCTGGCCTTTCTTCGAGAGCAGGAACGCGACCAGCTTCTGTGCTTCCTGCAGGCGCTTCTCGTCCTCGATGTGGCTCGAGATGCCGACGCCGGTCACGTTCACCGGCAGGCCGTACTTGCCGCCGTCCAGCCACACCACGTCGAGGTCGTCCCGCAGCGCCTTCAGCAACTCCGGGGGGTCGGTGCGCCGCGCCTGCAGGTAGCCGAGGTAGTAGGTGTTCATGAAGCTGATGGCGAAGTCGCCTTTGGCGACCGCGCGGGCGTTGCCGGTGTCGCCGAGGTAGGGATGCCCCGTGCCGAAGTTGCGCACGATGCCCTGCACCCAGCGCACGGCTTCCGCCTCGCCGTAGCGGTAGATCATGTATGCGACCAGCGAGCGGTTGTAGACGTTCGCAGCGGAGCGGATCGTCATCTTCCCCTGCCACTTCGGGTCCGCGAGATCCAGCAGTTGTTTCGGGCGGTCCTCCTTGCGCACGAGCTCGTCGTTCACCACCGCCGTGCGGATGCGCAGCACCACGCCCAGCCAGCAGCCTTCGTCGTCGCGCCACTCGGCCGGCACCACCTTCGCCATCTCCGCCGCGAAGGCGGGGTCGAGCTTGCGCAGGTGGCCGAAATTCTTGGCTTCCGTGAGGCCCTTGTAGTCGGAGACGAAGATGACGTCGGTGTTGAAGGTGTCGTAGTCGCTGGTCACCTTCACGGGGATGCCGGTCTCGGCGGTGAAGGCGTCGATGACCGGCTGCAGGAACGGCTGGTCGTGATACCAGTTGATGCTGAGCGGTTCGGTGATCGCGGCAAGGGCTGCGGAGCAGCCGAGCAGGGCGATGCCGGCCGCGCACAGCCGCTTCAGGGATTGGATGGGGCGCAAGAGTGCTCTCCGGAGTGGGCGAGGGGTCGGCGGAATTTCTAGCACGCGGGCCGAAGGCGATGAATCCGAAAGGTCGCCACCGGACAGACTGCGGGACTCGCGCTCCCGTCGGTGGCAGGCGGCTCGCGCGGGAGGCGCCCGCCGCATGCATAGTGCTTTGATTTCTCATGTCTTTTAGCGGCGCATGCTGGCACGGCGCAGTGTCGCGCTCCGCCGCCGTAGCCACTTTTTCCGCAAACTGCTCTAAGGTGGTTGGGTAAGAGCGTTTCGGGCGTCCAGTGAGCGGTGCAGACAAGCAAACCTTCGTCGATACCCTGGCTCGCGAGCACGGTCAGCGACTGAAAAGCTTCCTGGCCGCGCGCCTGCGGCAGGCGGCCGCCGACGTACCGGATCTGGTACAGGAGGTGTATCTGCGCCTCCTGCGGGTGCCGCGTCACGATGCCATCCGCAGCCCGCGGGCGTATCTCTACACCGTGGCGCTGCACGTGCTTCATCAGCACAAGCTCAGCCTCTCGTCGGCCTCGCGGTCCGTGGACATCACGGAAGTGCTGACGGAGCTCGAAGCGCCGCCCGGCGAGAATCCTGCCGCGCACCTCGAGACCTGCGATCAGATCGAGGCGTTCGACGCGGTGCTGAGCGAGCTGCCGCCGCAGTCCTACGCGGTGTTCGTGCTGCACCGGCGGTGCGGCTACACGCGCGACGAGATCGCCGAGCGCCTCGGCCTCTCGCGGGCCATGGTCAAGAAGCATCTGACGCTGGCGCTCGCGCATTGCCGGCGCCGGTTCGAAGAAATGGAGTAGCGAGCGTCATGTCCCAGGTATCCCGCAAGGAGCTCAATCCGCTGATCCTCGAGGAAGCCGCGGAATGGTTCGTGGAATTCGAGGGGGAAGAGCTCACCCTCGCCCAGCGCCGGGCATTCGACGAGTGGTTGCGCAAGTCGCCCGAGCACGTGCGGGCGTTCCTCGAGCTGCTGCCGTTGTGGGAGCGCGGCGCGGCGCAACATCCCTCGAGGAGGATCGATGCGGAAGCGATCATCGCCCGGGCGTTGAGCGCCGACGCCAATGTGATTGCCCTGGTCGAGCGCGGGGCCGGCGGCCGGTGGCGCATGGCAAGCGCATCGGGCACGGGCGAGTTACCTGCGGCGGCGCGGGGTCGTCGCAAGGTATATCTTCGTGCTGCGGCGGTGGTTGCGTCCGTAGGCGTCGCGCTGCTCGCCTGGTGGCAGCTCTCGCCATCCAGCTACTCCACCGGAACCGCAGAGCAGCGCTCCGTCATGCTGACTGACGGCAGCACGCTGCAGCTCAACGCCCGCTCGCGCGTCCGCATCCGCTTCACGGAGCGGGAGCGCGCCATCGACCTCATCGACGGGCAGGCCATCTTCAGCGTGGCGAAGGATTCCGCGCGTCCGTTCATCGTGCGCAGCGAAGGCGCCAGCGTTCGCGCCGTCGGTACGCAGTTCGACGTGTATCGGAAAAAGGGAAAGCTCACCGTCACCGTGCTGCAGGGCAGGGTGGCGGTCGTTCCCGTCGAGCCACCCGGAACGGCGGGCGTCGCCGCCGGGGTTGCCGAACCGATCCTGCTTTCGGCCGGTGAGCAGACGGTGGTCGTGTCGCGCATGGTCGGCAAGCCGCGGCCGGTGGACCTCACGCTGGCCACGGCATGGACGCAGCGCCACCTCGCGTTCCAGAAGGCCCCGCTCTCGGAAGTGATCGACGAGTTCAACCGCTTCAACGCCCGGCAGATGCGCATCGAGGATGAGCGCACGGAGCGATTCCTCGTGAGCGCGACCTTCTCGTCGACCGATCCCGCCTCGCTGTTGAGATTCCTGCGCGAGCAGCCCGGCATCACGGTCGTCGAGACCGGGGGCGAGATCCGCATTGCCGCCGCACCGTAGCCACTTTTTCAGGAAACCACTCTCAGTGTTCACGAGACCGTCATCTGTCGTGACGGATCGAGCACAAAGCCTCTCGAGAGGCGGGGGAGTTTCCATGCGCATCGCAGCAGCCGTCGCCGTCGCGTGCCTGTCCATAGCGACCGTGTCCATCGCCGAGAACGCCGAGGCGGCCATGCGCCGCCCCACGCACATCCCCGAGCAGCCGCTGGATTCGGCGCTGCAGGCGCTGGCGAAGGAGCGCAACCTGCAGATGATCTATCCGTACGAGATCGTCGGGCAGCTGCGCACGCGCGGCGCGAACGGTGACCTCACGTTCGAGGAGGCGATCGCCAGCCTGCTCTCGGGAACGGGGCTCGCTTACCGCTACCTCGACGAGAAGACGGTCACGATCGTTCCGCTCGCCACTGCGCCTTCGGCAGCGTCGGGCGTAGATGGGGCGATGCGCGGCACGAGCGCCGCGGTGGATGCAGTGGGCGGAACGCAGGGCGCCGGCGAGGTGGCCCCGCGACGTTGGTACGGGTGGCTCACACTCGCGCAAGCCGCCGATCCTCGGGCTGCGCACGATGCGAACGCCGTGGACGAAATCGTCGTCACCGCACAGCGCAAGTTCCGGCCCGAAGTCTCGAACGCGGCCTCCAAGTTCGAGCTGCCCATCATCGAGACGCCGCAGGCGCTCACGGTGCTGTCGTCGGAGTTCCTCAACATCGCGAGACTCAACGACACGGCGAGCGTGGTCGCCTACGCCCCCGGCGTCGAGCTTCGCGGCATGGGGGACGGCACTCAGGCGGCCCTCGTGGCGCGTGGCTTCACCGTCAACCGCGAGCGCGGCTTCCGCATCAACGGGCTGTCCACCGACAGCGAGCTCGATCTCGACTACTTCGCGATGGACCGCGTCGAGATCGTCCGCGGCCCTGCCTCTTCGCTCTATGGCGAGGCGGACTATGGCGCCACGTTCAACCGCGTGCTGAAGAAGCCGGCCGGGAAGTTCGGCGCCAACGCCGCCCTGGAGTTCGGCAGCTACGATCTGAAGCGGCTGCAGGGCGACGTGCAGGGCACGTTCGGCGCGAGCGACATCGCGAGCTGGCGAGCCGTGGCCGCCGTACAGGACAGCGGCACGTTCATCCGTGATACGGAGGATGATCGCGTGCTCATCTCCCCCAGCCTGCGATTCAAGCTGGACAGGACGGACATCCTGGTGCAGGCCTACCACCAGAAGATGACGGGCGCGACCTCGGACGGCTTCCCGATGCTGGTCGATTTCTCGAACGGCGCGCTCACGCTGCCCAAGCTTCCGCGTCGCAACAACTACGGCGCCGACATCAACCGCATCGACAGCGAGAACCAGTTCGTCTTCTCGAGCGTGGACCACCGGCTGGGCGACTCGCTCAGCCTCTCGCTCAAGGGCGGCTACTCCCGCATCAGGATGAACAACGTGTCGAGCTACCTGTTCCTCGCCGGCCTCGACGGCAACGCCACGCTGTACGGCTACCCCGAGGACAAGACGAAGGAAGACCTGAGCTTCGACGCTTCCGTCGAGAAGCGCTTCGAGATGGGCGGGCGCGAGCATCGCTTCCTGCTGAGCGCGGACTGGCGCCAGAACGACTATTTCCAGGACATCTACACCGAGCCGGCACTCGGCACCATCAACGTGTTCGAAGGCGGGCCGCTCCACGTCGATGCGGCCTCCGCCCCGCAGGCCATCCCGGGCGAGTTCTTCAGCAGCCAGCAGTTCTTCTCGGGCGTGACGGGTCTCGCGCATCTGAAGCCGACCGACCGCCTCTCGCTGCTGCTGGGCCTGCGGTACTCGCGGATCAAGACTTCCGACTGGGATCACGCGCCGATCCGCTATGGCCTCGACAGCAGGATCACCGGGCTCAAGGACGACGCCTGGGTGCCGCGCGCTGCGCTCGTCTACAGGATCAGGGAAGGGCACAACGTCTACCTGAGCTACAGCGAAGGGATCATCTTCAACCAGAGCTTCCTCGACGCGAACGGCGCGCCGGTCAACCCCGAGACCGGCGTGCAGTACGAGATCGGCCTGAAGGGCGAGCTCTTCGATCGCCGCCTGATGTATTCCGCCGCGGTGTTCGAGATCACGCGCACGGACGTCGCGGCGGCCTTGCCCGTCGGGCCGGGTGAGCAGCCGGTCTTCCACAACGTCGGCAAGCAGATCCACCGGGGCGGCGAGATCGAGGTGGTGGGCGAGCCCATCCCCGGCCTCAACGTGGTCGCGAGCTATTCGAACCTCGACATCGACATCCGCGAGTCGGCCAATCCGCTGGAGATCGGCCAGGCGCCGGTGGCCTCACCCGCCAACTCGTACTCGCTCTTCACGACTTACGAGCTGCTGTCGGGGCCGCTGCGCACGCTCACTTTCGGCGGCGGCCTGGTAGGGCGCAGCGAGCGCGAGGCGGACGCGATCGGCTCGTTCCAGCTGCCGAGCTACACCCGCGTGGACCTGCGCGCTTCCTACAATGTGAGCGAAGCGCTGCTGCTCGAGCTCAACCTGCAGAACGTGTTCAACGAGCGCATCTACACGAGTGTGTACGGCTCGCCGTACTTCGGCATCGCGCAGGCCTATCCGAGAACCGCCTTCGGCCGCGTCAGCTATCGGTGGTGAGACGCGTGTCTGCGTGGATCGCGCGGATGCTGGGCTGTGCGTGCTGGATCGCGGCGGCCTCATCGCAAGCCGGGCCGCCGACGCTCGAGCAGATTCAGGGCTACGCCTTTCCGGAACGGCTCACCACGGCATCCAGGGCTCCGCAAATCGCATGGGTCGTTACCGAGCACGGAGCGGGCAATGTCTGGGTGGCCGGCGCGCCGGACTATCAGCCGCGGCAGCTCACGAGCTATTCGGGCGATGAAGGCGAGGAGATTTCCAGCCTTTCGCTGTCGGGCGATGGCCGCTGGGCCGTCTACGTGCGCGGTGGCGAGCATGGGGGGAACTGGCAGTCGGGCGATCCGGTCGCTCGGCTGAGCCTGCCGCGCGAAAGCGAAGTGGCGATCTGGTGTGTCTCGCTGGCCGGCGGGCCGCCACGCCGCCTGGCGGCTGGAGATTATCCGCAGATCTCGCCGGACGATCGCTCTGTGCTTTTTCCGGACGGCGAAGCGTTGTGGAGCGTGCCGATCGATGGATCCTCGCAGCCCACGAAGCTGCTCTCGGCTCGAGGCGGTGTCGGTTCGCCGAAGTGGTCGCCGGATGGCCGCAGCCTCGCATTCGTGTCGTCGCGCGGCACGCATTCGTTCATCGGCATCTACTCGGGCGGCGATCGGGCGATTCGCTGGCTTGCTCCGTCGGCGGCGCTCGACGCCATGCCGCGCTGGTCTGCCGACGGCGAGCGCATTCTCTTCCTGCGCCGCCCGAGCGATTCGCCGATCGTTC
>JBGAIL010000285.1:0-3866 GCA_044225565.1 Steroidobacteraceae bacterium
GAGTCCGCGAGGAGGGAGACCGAGCCAGCCTGATACCCGGCGCCGATCTCGACGACGAACATCGCAGCGTTCACGATGAGCGCGAACCACAGGGCGCGCCGGTAATGCGTGCCCGTGGCCGGCACGTCGTGGTCGTGCCCGTGGCCGCAGCTGGCGCTCATTCGCGGGCTTCGGCGCGATGCAGGAAGGTCATGGCCGGATCATACGCCAGCGCGATGGAGCAGCCCTTGAGGTAGGCTTGCGCCATGCGCACGTTCCAGCTTTTCGCTTTGCTCGCTCTTCTCTGTCTCGCCGGCTCCGCGCATGCCGGATGGCATTCGCGCGAAGAAGCCATCATGGGCACCCGCATCGCCGTGGAGCTCTGGCACGACGACGCCGCGAAGGGCGAAGCCGCCATCGACGCCGTGATGGCCGAGATGCACCGCATCGACGAGCTCATGAGCCACTACAAGCCCGGCAGCCAGATCTCGCAGATCAACGCGCAGGCCGCCGGGAAACCCGTGGTGGTGGACGAGGAGCTGTTCGAGCTGCTGGAGACTGCCATCCACTTCTCGGAGATCACCGAAGGCGCCTTCGACATCACGTATGCGAGCGTCGGCTACCTCTACGACTACCGACAGCACCTCAAGCCGACCGAGCAGCAGATCAGGACGGCGCTGCCCGGCGTGAACTACCGCCATCTGCACCTCGATGCGGCGAAGCGCTCCGTGCGGTTCGAGAGGGCCGGCATGCGCATCGATCTCGGCGGCATCGGCAAGGGCTACGCGGTGGATCGCGGCATCGCGATCCTGCAGGCGCGGGGCGTGCTGCATGCGGAGGTCACGGCCGGAGGCGACACGCGCATCATCGGAGATCACCTCGGGCGGCCGTGGATCGTGGCCATCCGCCACCCCGACGACAAGACGAAGGTGGTCACGCGAATCCCGCTGGTCGACACGGCGATGTCCACCTCAGGAGACTACGAGCGGTATTTCGACGAAGGCGGCCAGCGCTATCACCACATCATCGACCCCCGTACCGGGCATTCCGCGAGCAAGGTGCGCAGCGCCACGATACTCGGGCCCACGGCCACGGAGACCGACGGGCTCTCCAAGACCGCATTCGTGCTCGGACCGGAGAAGGCGCTGGAGATCATCAACCGCCTGCCCGGTTTCGACGCCGTGTTCGTCACACCGGACGGAAAGGTGCTGTACTCAAACGGCCTGGCGCCACCGGAATGATTGAGCGGTGACGCTGCGAGAGCGTCACCGCCTGCGACTACGCTTGTTTTTTACGGCCCGGCTTGCGCGCCATATCCGTCAGGTACCGGCGGAAGTCCTTGCCCAGCGCAGGATGCGCCAGCGCGTACTCCACGGTCGCCTGCAGATAGCCGAGCTTGCTGCCGCAGTCGTATCGCTTGCCCGTGAAGCGGTGCGCGTACACCGCCTCTTCGTGCATCAGATTGGCGATGCCGTCGGTGAGCTGGATCTCCCCGCCCGAGCCCTTGCCGATCTTCTCGAGGTGCTCGAAGATCGCCGGCGTCAGGATGTAACGCCCCACCACCGCGAGCGTGGAAGGCGCGGCAGAGGGCTTCGGCTTCTCGACGATGCTGCGGATGCGCGCCGTGGAATTCCCTTTGGCCTCGAGCGCCACGATGCCGTAGCGGTCGGTGTCCTTGCGCGGCACTTCCTCCACGCCGAGCACGCTGGAGCGCTTCGCGTCGTAGACTTCCGCCATCTGCTTCAGGCAGGGCACGTCGCTGCGGATGAGGTCGTCCGCGAGGTGCACGAAGAAAGGTTCCGCGCCCACCGCGGGCTGCGCGCAGAGCACCGCATGGCCCAGGCCCAGTGGGGCGGGCTGACGGATGTAGATGCACGTGGCGTACGAAGGCAGCACGCTGCGGATGGAGTTGAGCAGGTCGCTCTTGCCCTGCGACTCGAGCATGTGCTCGAGCTCCTGGTCCGAATCGAAGTGATCCTCGATGGCGCGCTTGGAGGAGCCGGTGATGAACACCAGGCGGCGCGCGCCCGCGGCGAGCGCCTCTTCCACCGCATACTGGATCAGCGGCTTGTCGACGACTGGCAGCATCTCCTTGGGACTGGCCTTGGTGGCAGGCAGGAAGCGCGTGCCGCGCCCCGCCACGGGAAATACCGCCGTGCGTATGGCAGACCGCAGACTCATTCGGGATCTCCTTGAGGGAATCGAGGCCCGCAAGTCTAGCGACACGGCATGCCTCCGCGACATACCGAGCGCACATAAAAAAGGCCGGAACGCGGCCTGCAAGGACCGCGCTCCGGCCAAATGCCCGCTCAGGCCGGCTGGAGGATGAGGGATTCAGCCTGTCGGGCAGAGCGCATCAGGGGGGCGAACGGGGAGTTGTGACCGGCTTCGCAGCAGGCCTGGCGGCAGGCTTGCCCGCCTCACCGCCACGTTTCGCGCCCTCCACGCGGAGGTTCTCCCGGTTGGCGTCCACGACCTTCTGCGGGATGGTCTTGACCAGCACCAGGTCGTCGACGGACTTGAAGGGCCCGTTCTGCGTGCGATAGGCGACGATGGCCTGCGCGCGAGCGGGACCGATGCCTTTCAACTCCTTGGCGAGGGTGTTGGCATCGGCCGTGTTGATGTCCACCGGTCCTGCCCACGCGGCGAGCGGGACGAGACAGGCGAGTGTGGAGAGGGCGGAGAAGATTCGCATGATGAGCCTCCTTGCGGCGCGCTCCGCGACGACATTGCCGCGGGTGGAGGCAAGACTAGGGCGCGGCGCGCAGGAGCACCAAGCCACGAATGTGGTGCGAATGACCGGATTTGCGGCTGGACACGCGGCTGCGCGTCTGGCAGGGAAGCTGGGGTCAGGTCTTGCGCAAAACCTGACCCTGGATCAGTCGCGGATCGGCTGGTCCGCGCCGTCGTTCACGCGCTCGCGCAGGTCCTTGCCCGGCTTGAAGTGCGGCACGTATTTGCCGGAGAGGGCGACGGCCTCTCCGGTCTTGGGATTGCGGCCCTGGCGAGGCGGCCGGAAGTGCAGCGAGAAGCTGCCGAAGCCCCGGATCTCGATGCGCTCGCCGCCGGCGAGCGCATCGCTCATGATCTCCAGGATCTGCTTCAGCGCGAGCTCCACATCCTTCGCGGGCAGATGCTTCTGCTTCGCGGTGATGATCTCGATGAGCTCGGACTTCGTCACGAGGCTGCGCTCAGCTGCGGTCGGAACCGATGTGCTCCTTCAGGAGGTCGCCCAGGGTCGTGCCGCTGGGCGCCTGCTCGGAGCGGTAGTTCGAGACGGCTTCGGCTTCCTCGTGCATCTCCTTCGCCTTGATCGACAGCGAGATGGTGCGGGTCTTGCGATCCACGCCCGTGAACTTCGCCTCGACCTCCTCGCCCTCCTTGAGCACGGTGCGCGCGTCCTCGACGCGGTCACGCGCGAGCTCGGAGACGCGCAGCTGGCCCTCGACCCCGTTGCCGAGATCGATGACGGCGCCGCGGGCGTCCACTTCCTTCACCGTGCCGCGCACGATGCTGCCCTTGGGGTTCTCGGCGATCCAGCCGGAGAACGGGTCCTTGGCGAGCTGCTTGATGCCGAGCGAGATGCGCTCGCGCTCCGGGTCGATGGAGAGCACCATCGCCTCGAGCTGCTGGCCCTTCTGGTAGTTGCGCACGGCTTCCTCGCCGGGCACGTCCCAGGAGATGTCGGAGAGGTGCACCAGGCCGTCGATGTTGCCGGCGAGCCCGATGAAGATGCCGAAGTCGGTGATGGACTTGATCTGCCCGCTCACCTTGTCGCCGCGGTTGTAGTTCTCGGAGAACTCCTTCCACGGGTTGGCCTTGCACTGCTTCAAGCCCAGCGAGATGCGGCGGCGCTCCTCGTCGACGTCGAGCACCATGACCTCGAC
>JBGAIL010000035.1:0-32955 GCA_044225565.1 Steroidobacteraceae bacterium
GGTCGAGATCGCGCTCGAGAGCGGGTACCACAGTCCCGCGAGTTTCACGCGGGCCTTCAAGGCGAGCTTCGGAATCTCGCCCGGGCGCATGCGGCGCGAAGGGTTTCAATCGCAGATGCTGGGAAAGCTGGCGCGCCGCGACGGCTGAGCGCTCTAACTGCGAGAAACGGAGTCGTCAGGGTCAAGCGAGCGGCCGGGCGCCCGTGCTGAAATCGGCCGACCGACCCTGAGCAGAGAGCGACCCGATGCATTCCATGGCGCGTCACGCGATCACTTTCTCCGTCCTGCTGATCCTCGGCGGCTGCAAGGCCCCCGAGCCTGCCGCTCCGGACTACGACCTCGTCGTGAGGGGCGGCACCGTCTACGACGGCACGGGCGCGAAGCCTCAGGTGGGTGATGTCGCCATCAAGGGCGACCGCATCGTGTACGTCGGGCCGCAGGCCGAAGGCCGGGGCGCGCGCGAGATCGACGCGAAGGGCAGGGCAGTGGCGCCCGGCTTCATCAACCAGATGAGCGCCGCAGGCGACGACCTGCTGGAGGACGGGCGAGGCCAGAGCGATCTGCGACAGGGCGTCACCCTCGAAGTGATGAATGAAGGCGGCTCGCCTGGCCCGCTCAACCCCACGCCGCAGCCGGGCACCGCGGATCTCTACAAGTGGAATCCGTTCGGCACGGGCTTCGGCGCGTTCTACGAGGGGCTCGAGAAGAAAGGCATCGCCATGAACGTGGCAGCGCACGTCGGTGCGGCCACGGTGCGCACCTACGAGCTCGGCCTCGCGAACGCAGCGCCGACTGCGGAGCAGCTGCAGAAGATGCGTGCCCTGGTGAAGCAGGCCATGGAGGAGGGTGCCATGGGCATCAGCTCCGGGCTCATCTACTCGCCAGGCGTCTTCGCCAGCACCGATGAGCTGGCCGCGCTCGCGGAAGAGGCGGGCAAGTGCGGCGGGTTCTACATCAGCCACATGCGCAGCGAAGGAGACCGTTTCCTCGAGGCGCTCGATGAGCTCATCGGGATCTCGCGGTGCTCGGGCGCTCCCGCCGAAGTCTTCCACATCAAGGTCGGGCACCCGCGGAACTGGGGGAAGATGGAGACGGCGCTGGCGAAGATCCGCGCGGCGCGCGATTCGGGGCAGCACATCCGCGCGAACATGTATGCGTATTCCGCATCGGGCACCGGGCTCGACGCGTCGATGCCGCCGTGGGTGCAGGAAGGCGGGCTCGATGCCTGGATCGGCCGGTTGCAGGACCCGAAGCTGCGCGAGCGTGTGATCGCCGAGATGCGCGCCACCGATGGCAGCTGGGAGAACGTGATGCAGGGCGCCGGCGGCGCGGATGGCGCGCTGCTCGCGAGCTTCCGCAACCCGGCCCTGCAGCCGCTGGTGGGCAAGACCCTGGCACAGGTTGCGAAGGAGCGCGGCGTGGAGCCCGAGGAAGCGGCCATCCAGCTGGTCATCGAGGATCGCAGCCGCGTCGGCGTCATCTACTTCACGATGTCCGATGCCAACCTCACGCGGCAGGTGAAAGAGCCTTACATGACGTTCGTGTCGGACGCAGGTGCCGTGACGCTCGAGACGGCGGCAGCCCACGGCGGCGCGCATCCCCGCGAGTACGGCGCCTTCGCGCGCGTGTTCGCGGAATTCGTGCGCAAGCAGAAGCTGCTCACGGTGGAGGAAGCGGTGCATCGTCTTTCCGGCCTGCCGGCAGCGAAGCTGGCGCTGAAAGATCGCGGCGTGCTGAAGGTGGGTCACTATGCGGACGTCGTGGTGTTCGATCCCGAGGCGGTGCAGGATCACGCGACGTACACGAAGCCACATCAATATGCGACCGGTGTTTCGGAAGTCATCGTGAACGGGGTCAGCGCGTTGAGCGACGGCGAGCCTACCGGCGCGATGCCGGGCCGCTTCGTGCGCGGCCGCGCGTGGACCGGTGCGCCGAACGGCGGGTGCCGTGCCGCGAGCGCCGACTGGGAGTGGAATCAGTGAGCGGGGGCGAGGAACGCCGCGCCCCACGCCGCCTTCATTCGAGTTTCGCCGCCTCGGCACGGGCTGCATCGATGTCCAGTCGCAGCCGATCGATGAAGCTCATGCCGGGCGTCGGCCGCACGGGGATCTGCGGCGGCACGCCTTTGCTCTCGTACACGTTGCCGTCGACGGACGTGTAGAGCTCGTTCGAGAGGGTGAGCGTCCAGCCGTTGGGAAGGTGTTTCTCCAGCTCATCCGAAAATACGCCGTAAGTCGGCGTGCCGATGCGTGTGACGTTCGGGCGCGCCTGCATCGCCAGCGAGAAGATCTCCGCTGCGCTCACCGTGCTGCCGCTCTGCAGATAAAGGATGGGGCCCGGATAAGGCTGGCCGGTCGCCGGCTCGACGAACACCGGCTGCTCGTCCGTGAATCCGGTGCCGTCGACGGCCTTCTTGCTGAACGCCTTGAACCGCTCACCGGTGAAGTAGCCCATGATGCGCAGCGCGACCGCATCGTGCCCGCCACCGTTGAGCCTGGCATCCACGACCCACACCTTCGCTCCGTGCAGATCACGGAGCGCCTGGCGCATGCCGGCATCGATGAGCTCGAGAGAGCGGGGCAGATCGAGCCCGTCGGGATGCGCGGCGTCGGTGAGCCACATCGAGGAGACCTGCAGATAGGCGACTCCGCGGCTCATCCAGCCCCAGGTCAGCGCGCCCAGCGCCGCGGTTTTCCCCTTCCCGTGCAGCAGCTCCGTCTCGACGAACCGTTTGAGCTCGGCTTCCATCGCCGAGCGGGACTCGCGCTTCGGCATCTCGGCGTGCGTGGATTGCCACAGCGCCCGCAGCTCGCCCGGGCGGCCGCTCTCGTACGTGCGCTCGCCCGCCTGCAGCGTGACATGCCCATCCGCCAGCGAGAGCAGCATCTCGTTGAAGACGGCGCCGAGCTCCGCATCGGTGGTCGTCGCGTCGATGCGCGGGCGGAATTTCGCGGCCGTGAGGTTCCAGTCGACGGCGTGCGTCTCGAAAAAGGCGTAGTTCTCCCGGAACGCATGCCAGAGCACCCAGAAGTTCAGCGCGGGGTCGCGCAACGGCCCGCTGGTGCCGGCACCTTGCCGGCATCGGTCGGGCAGGGTGGGGAGCTTCAGCAGCGCGTAGTCCGTGATGCCTCCGGGGTCGCGCACGACCAGTCGATCGCCCTCGGCCCGTCCAACGAGATAGTCCTCGTCCGCCTGCTCGCGAGGCTTGCTCTCCACGCGCACGCAGCTGATGTCGGTGACGTCGTAGGTGGTCACGGAAGAGGGGGTCGCGTCGAGCACGATGCCGTAGCCTTGCATCTTCCATACGCCCGGCTGGGTGGTCAGGCTCTGCGGTTCCGCGGCGGCGAGGGTGCTCAACGCAGCCAGCACTGTCGTGATCGTGAGTCGTCGCATGTGCATCCGCTCCCTCCTCCGGCCGGCGTTCGAGCCAGTGTAGGGAGCTGCGTGGCACGCTCTTGCCGGATTCGCCCCCTGGCGTAGAAGCATCCTTCTGACGGCACTAGCCGGTTCGGCTACTATTCACGCCATGCCCGCGCCAGAGTCCCTGAACACCACAGCGCTGCAGCAGCTCGACCGCGCTTCGGTGTTGCACCCGTTCACGCAGCTGAAGCAGTACGCGGCCGGGGAGGCGGGTGGTCCCCGCATCATCACCGGCGCCGAAGGCGTGCGCGTGCGGGACAGCGAGGGACGAGAGTTCATCGATGCCTTCGCGGGCGTCTACAGCGTGCACGTGGGCTACGGCCGCCGCGAGATCGCGGACGCCATCCACCGCGAAGCGCTGAAGATGGCGTACTACCCCGCGCACGGCGGCTATTCCAACGAGCCTGCCATCCGCTTCGCGAGCCGCCTGCTCGAGATCGCGCCCGGCAACATGCGGCGCGTGCTCTACGGCCTCACCGGCTCGGACGCGAACGAAACCCAGCTCAAGCTCGTCTGGTACTACAACAACGTGCTCGGGCGGCCGAACAAGAAGAAGATCATCTCGCGCTGGCGCGGCTACCACGGCGGCTCGGTGATGGCCGCGAGCCTGACGGGGCTCGACACCTACCACCGCGTCTTCGACCTGCCCCAGGGCCCCATCCTGCACACCCTCACGCCGCATTACTTCTGGAGCGCAGAGCCGGGGCTCAGCGAGCGTGATTTTTCAATGAGTTGTGCGATGAAGCTCGATGCGCTCATACGCACCGAAGGCCCCGACACCATCGCCGCCTTCATCGCCGAGCCGGTGATGGGCACCGGCGGCATCATCCCGCCGCCCGAGGGCTACTGGGAGGAGATCCAGAAAGTCCTCGCGCGCCACGACGTGCTGCTCATCGCGGACGAAGTGGTCTGCGGCTTCGGGCGCCTCGGCAGGGCCTTCGGCAGCCAGGCATACGGCATGGAGCCGGACCTCATCAGCATCGGCAAAGGCGTGACGAGCGGCTACCAGCCGCTATCCGCCGTGCTCATCGGCGAGAAGGTGTGGCAGGTGTTGCAGCAGGGCTCGGACACGCACGGCCCGTTCGCGCATGCCTACACTTTCTCGGGCCATCCGCTCGGCGCCGCGGCGGCTCTCGCGAGCCTCGAGATCATCGAGCGGGAGAGGCTGTACGATCACGTGAACGAGGTCGGCCCTTATCTGCTCGGACAGTTGAAGAAGGCGTTCGAAGGCAAGCCTTACGTCGCCGAGGTGCGCGGCGCCGGTTTGCTGGCGGCCATCGAGTTCGCGCAGGATCCCGCGCAGCGGGTCCGCTTCGAGCCTGTCCGCAAAGTGGGCGCCCAGCTCGCGCGCGCATGCGTGGAAGAAGGCGTCATCGTCCGCGCCATGCCCCACGGAGACATTCTCGGATTCGCACCGCCCCTCGTGATCTCCCGCGCCGAGATCGACGAGGTGGTCGGGCGTGTCGCGCGCGCCGTGGAACGGGTCACCACCCGTCTCCGTGCCTAAAGTCATCCCCGATTCAATCCTGATGGAGTGAGATCAGTCATGCGTACCGTCATTCACGCGGCGATCGCCGCGCTTCTGGTTTTCGGCTCGATGTCCGCCAGCGCGGCGGACGACAAGGCCATGGCGCATGCGCGGGAGCTGGCGAAGCAGGGCATCGTGTTCGACGGGCACAACGATCTGCCGTGGGCCATCCGCAACTACGAGCCGGCGCCGAGTGACGTGAACGCGTACGACTTGCGCACCCGCGCGCCGGGCAATGGCCAGACGGATATCCCGCGCCTGCGCGCCGGCGGTGTCGGCGCCCAGTTCTGGTCGGTCTATACGCCGGGCGAGGCCAAGGGCGACTACGCGAAAACGCAGCTGGAACAGATCGACATCGCGCGACGTGTCATCGACCGATATCCGGACACTTTCCAGCTCGCGCTCACTGCCACAGACGTGCGTGCCGCGCGGGCCAAGGGCCGCATTGCCTCGCTGCTCGGCATGGAAGGTGGTCACGCCATCGAGGATTCGCTCGCGCTGCTGCGCACGTACTACGACCTCGGCGTGCGCTACATGACCCTCACGCACAACACGAATACGAGCTGGGCTGATAGCGCCGCGCAACTGCCGGCCGAACACGGCGGCCTCTCGCCGTTCGGCGAGCAGGTGGTTCGCGAGATGAACCGCCTCGGCATGCTCGTGGATCTTTCGCACGTATCACCCGAGACGATGGACGATGCATTGCGCGTATCCCAGGCGCCCGTGATCTTCTCGCATTCGTCCGCGAAAGCGCTGTGCAACGTGCCGCGCGACGTGCCGGACGACATCCTGCGCCGCGTGAAGGCGAACGGCGGCGTGGTCATGGTCACCTTCGTCGCGGGCTTCATCAATCCGGAAGTGGCGAAGGTCACCCAGCCTGCGATGGAAGAGCTCAACCGCCGGCTGAAGGAAGTGCAGAAGCCCGAGGAGCGCGAGGCGCTGGAAAAGGAGATCTTCGGCAAGCTGAAGCTGCCCCCCACCACCATCGCCATGGTGGCCAACCACATCGAGCACGTGCGCGACGTGGCCAGCATCGACAACGTCGGGCTCGGCGGCGACTTCGACGGCAACGAGGAATGGCCGGAGGGCCTGAGCGACGTCTCCATGTACCCCAACCTGTTCGCCGAGCTCATCCGTCGCGGCTGGTCGGACGCCGACATCAAGAAGCTCGCAGGCGGCAACGCGCTGCGCGCGCTCGAGCAGGCCGAGGCCGTTGCCGCCCGCCTGCGCAAATCCTGAGGTACCGGAGCATGCACGAGCGCAAAAGCCCGGTGATCCCGGACATGCAGTGTTTGCAGTATTGGCTGGCCACCGCGGCGCTGGCCGCCGGCATGGCGGTGAGCGCGACGGCGCACGCGGATGCCCGGACGCAGCAGGTCGATGCCCTGTTCGCCGCGTGGGACAAGTCCGCCTCGCCGGGCTGCTCCGTCGCGGTGTCGCAGGATGGTGAGATCGTCTACGAGCGCGGCTATGGCATGGCCGACCTCGACCACGGCATCGCCAACACGCCGACCACCGTGTTCCACGTCGCCTCCGTGTCCAAGCAGTTCGCGGCGGCTGCCATCGTGCTGCTCGCGCAGGACGGCAAGCTCTCGCTCGACGACGAGGCGCGCAAGTACGTGCCCGAGCTGCCCGACTTCGGCAAGCGCATCACCATCCGCCAGCTCGTGCACCACGTGAGCGGCCTGCGCGACCAGTGGGAGTTGCTCGGCCTTTCCGGCTGGCGCTACTCGCTGGACCTCATCACGGACGACGACGTCATGAGCCTCGTCACGCGCCAGCGCGCGCTCAACTTCGAGCCCGGCTCGCGCTATGCGTACTCGAACACCGGCTACACGCTGCTCGCGCAGATCGTGAAGCGGGTGAGCGGCAAGTCCTTCCGCGAGTTCACGACCGAGCGCATGTTCCGCCCGCTCGGCATGCGCAACACGCATTTCCGCGACGACCACGCCGAGGTCGTGCCGAACGTCGCCTACGGCTACGAGAAGCAGGGCGACGCGTTCAAGCTCAGCGTCACCAATTTCGATACGGTCGGCGCGACCAGCCTGCTGACCACCGTCGAGGACCTGCTGCTCTGGAACGAGAACTTCCACACCGGCAAGGTCGGCGGCCCGGGCTTCACCCGCCAGATGACCGAGCGCGGCGTGCTCAACGACGGCAAGCAGATCGCATACGCCTTCGGGCTCACCGTGGGCGACTACCGCGGCCTGCCGACGGTCGGCCATTCCGGATCGGACGCCGGCTACCGCGCCTACCTCGTGCGCTTCCCGGAGCAGCGCTTCGGCGTGGCGTGCACGTGCAATTTCGCGGACACCTCGCCCCAGGCCCTGAGCCAGAAGATCGTCGACATCTACCTCGCCGACAAGCTGCAACCCGTTCCCGCCTCGGAGGAGAAGTTCGTCGAGCTGCCGCCGCAGGAAGTGCAAGGCCTGGCGGGCACCTACCTGCGTCGCGACGGCAACACGGCCGAGCGCATCGTGTGGCGGGACGGGAGCCTCGGCCTGCTGAGCGCCTACGACGGACGAGTGACCCCGTTGCGGCCCCTGAGCGCCACGAGGTTCAAGGTGGGGGAGCGCCGTTCGTACTTCGAGTTCTCCGGCAACCGGCTGACCCAGACTTCCGAGTACGCGGAGGAGGCGGAGATCTTCGAGCGCACTCCGGCCGCCACGCCCGATGCGAAGCAGCTCGAGCAGTACGCGGGCACCTACGTGAGCCGCGAGATCGAGCTGCCGTACCGCCTGAAGCTGGAAGGCGGCCAGCTGGTGCTCGCGAACATGAAGGTGAAAGGTGTGCCGCTCACGCCGCTGACGCGCGATCTCTTCGAGGCGGGGGACTACGGCAGCATCCGGTTCACGCGCTCCGGCGGCCGGGTGAACGGCTTCGTGGTGAACACCGGCCGGGTGGTCGATTTCCGCTTCGATCGCAAAGGGCCATGAAAAACCAGTGACTTAGCGCACGGTTCGGGCATCCGGCGCGCGGCACGGCACGCCATGCAATTGACAGTCATTCTCATCTACGCGAGGATGGCGCCGCCATGTACATCTGCCTGTGCCATGCCGTCACCGACCGCCAGATCCGCGAAGCCGTGGACCACGGCGCGCGCTCGCTGCAGGACGTGCAGTGCCGGCTTGCCGTTGGCGGCTGCTGCGGCCGCTGCGTCGATGCGGCGCACGAGGTGGTGCAGGAGCAGCTCGGGGCCCGCCAGCCCACCGCCGCCTAGCGGCGCTTCCTCGATCCGCGTCGCTCGACGGCGGCAATCCCGCCTCATCGTCGCTTCCGGGACAATTTCCCGCCCGATGCTTGCTCCCTCGCGCCGGGTTCCGCAAGATCGCGCCCCTGCGTTCCAGGGAGTGAATCTCATGAAGGGCGATCCGAAGATCCTGCGGCACCTGAACCTCGTGCTCAAGAACGAGCTCACGGCCATCAACCAGTATTTCCTGCACGCCCGGCTCTTCGGTCACTGGGGCCTGAAACGCCTCGAGTCCCATGAGAAGAAGGAGTCCATCGACGAGATGAAGCACGCCGACCATCTCATCGAGCGCATCCTGTTCCTCGACGGCGTGCCGAACCTGCAGGACCTCGGCAAGCTGCTCGTCGGCGAGAGCGTGAAGGAATGCCTGGAGTGCGACCTCAAGCTCGAGATGGCCGCGCACGTGGACCTCAAGGCCGCCATCGCGGACAGCGAGGCCACCGGTGACTACGCCTCGCGGGAGCTCTTCGAGCGCATCCTCGAGTCCGAGGAAGAGCACATCGACTTCCTCGAGACCCAGCTCGACCTCATCCAGCGCATCGGCCTCGAGAACTACACCCAGTCTCAGATCGGCGAAGGCGAGGACTGAGAAGGCGCCTCGAGCAGGTGCCGCTCGCGCGACAGCCGCACGGCGTCGCGCCTGGAGTTCACGCCCAGCTTCTCGTATAGCGACTTCAGCCGGTATTTCACCGTGTTCGGCGAGATCTTGAGCAGCCGGGCGATCTCCTTGTTCGTGTAGCCCTCGTCCAGGTGCCGCAGCGTCGACAGCTCCGGCTCGCTCAGCAGCGCGGACTCGCGGCTCTGCGCGGAGTGGCGCTCCAGCGCCTTGCGCAGCCGGCGCAGGAAGTTCTCGCGGAACCGGTCCGTACGGCGGGCCGCACTGTGCCGCGGGTCGTCGGTGGCCGCCGCCGAAATGAAGCGCCAGCAGTCGAGGAACGGCCCGACGAAGCCCTGGAACATCGCCATGCTCACCGCTTCGTCGAACCGTGAGGTCGCGAGGTCCGGGGCCTTCGCCAGGTGGTGGGCGTGAGCCGCCAGGATGCACAACGTGATGAGCAGCCTGCCATGGCCATGATGTCGCGCGAAGCGCTCGGTGCCCTCGAGCTCCTCCAGCGCGGCGCGGTGATCACCGCCGGCGAGCCGGAGCTTGATGAGGCACACGGATGCGCTGATGGCGATCTGTCGGTAGGGCGGCATCTCCTCATGCATGGCCGATGCGAGCTCGCGCAGCCCGATCTCCCTCGCTTTCAGCTGTGCCTCGCCGATCTCTCCGCGATGCAGCAGGGCCTCCACGTCACAGATGTCCGCGAGCAGTTGCAGCTGCTTGAGATGCCGCCGGCCGGCGAGCGCGCGCATGCGCTCGACCACCTGCTGGGCTTCGCCCGCGCTCCGGCCAAAGGCCGCCCGCCACGCCGTGCAGAAACCCGAAGCGTAGATGTCGAACCAGCCGTCCGACTGCTCCATGTGAGGCAGCGCCCATTCGAGCAGGGCCATCGCTTCGTCGACGGCGTCCCGCTCGAACGCCGTCTCCGCCTGGTACACGGCGCAGTTCGCCGCCAGGTCCGAGCGCGGTCCGTAGGCCTGATGGATGTCCGTCGCCGCCTCGGCGAGAAGAGCCTGCGCCTCGTCTAGCCGGCCCTGTGCCAGCTTGATGCGCGCTTCGAGGAAGCGCGCGAACATCTCTCCGTAGAGCGATCCGAGCGCCCGATGATGCGCACGCGACTGCCTGACCGGCTCGAGCGCGCGCTCCAGCCAGCCGCATTCGCAATACTTCGAGCCCAGCGACTCGCACACGTTGGACAGCATGAGGTGATCGTTCGAGGGGAGGCTGCGGATCAGCGCTTCCTTCGCGAGCAGGTCTTCCGGGCTCACCGGCGCATCCTCGTACTCCGAGAGCACCTCGCCGACGAGGTTCACCTCGGTCCACAGATCCGCAGGCAGGCTCGAGCGCTCGTTCGAGCTGCGAAAGGCATCGTAGCTCGCCCGTGCGGCATCCATCTCGCCTTGCTTGATGAGGTGATACACCCGCGCGAGCGTCAGGCGCGGATAGCGCTCGATGGTGGCTTCCGACAGGTGCGCGAGGCCGGTGACCAGCGTATCCATGCGGCTCTCGAGGATCATGCGCCAGCCGCCGGCTTCGTCGAGAACGGCCGCGAGGAATTCCTCGTCGGCGGCAAGCACGGCGTGGCCTACGGCATCCGCCGGGGCGGCCCTGCGAAGTGAACCAGCTCGCAGCCATGCGGTGCAGCTGCCGGAAGAGCGCCGGGTCGCGCCTGCCGAGCCGGTCGCGGAGGATCTCCGCGAACATCTGGTGATAGCGATAGGCGAGGTGCTGCGGGTCGAGCGGCACCAGGAACAGGTTCTGTTGCTCCAGGCGCTCGAGCACCACCGTGCCGTCCGTGCGGTCGCACAGCAGGTTCACCAGCTCTCCGTTCAACCGTTCGAGGATGGCGGTGCGCGTGACGATGCTCTCCATTTCCGGCGGCAGGCTCGCGAGCACCTGTTCCGACAGATAGCGGGCCAGCTCCCACGCCGGCCCGGAGAAGTTGGCGATGAGGTCCGCGCGGTCGCAGCCCTTGCGCAGCGAGAGCGCGGTCATCTGCAAGGCGATGGGCCAGCCTTCCGTGCGCTTCACCAGGCGCGCCACCTCGTCATCCGCGAGCGCTGCCGCACCGCCCCGGTTCAGCAACGCCTGCGCCTCTTCCAGCGTGAACTTGAGATCGTCGATGCCGATCTCCAGCAGCTCCTCGTTCGCGGCGAGCACGGCCTGGCCGAGCCTGGGGTAGTCTCGGGACGCGATCACGAGATGCAGCCGCGAAGGTGCGAGCCGGATCAGCCCACGCACGAAGCTGCAAACGTCCTCGCTCTCCGCGCGGTGGAAATCGTCGAGCACCAGCACGGTGTCTCGATTCGCCTTGGAGAGATGGTTGACGATGGCGGACAGCGCCGTGCGCAGCGGCAGGTTCTCACCCGAGGCCCCGCCGCCGCCGATCGCGGCCCACACGTACTCGGCGAAGCGCGAGGCATCGGATTCCTCTTCTTCCAGGGTGAGCCAGGCGATTTCGACGCCGCGCCCGGTGAGCAGGCGATGCCACTGGGTGAGCAGGCTGGTCTTGCCGTAGCCGGCGGGCGCATGAATGAGCGTGAGGCGCCGCGCGAGCACGTCGTCCAGGCGGCGGGCGAGCCCCTCGCGGGCCACCTGCTGGCTCGCCCGCGCCGAGGGCGCGATCTTGGTGAGAATCGGGTCGCCGGGGCTGTTCACGGAGGCCATGGGAGTTGCCGGGCTGGCCGGATCATAGCAGTCCCGGCGCCGCTACCCGGCCAGGAGGGCCTCGACTGCCCACCGGCGCGCTCCGCTTACCCGTCTTGGCGTTTTGCGGGGCTCGTCGGGCAAGTAGGCTTGCCCCATGCGATTGGGTATCGATGTGGGGGGCACGAACACGGACGCCGTTCTGGTCGCAGGGCGCGCCGTGCTGGCCTCGGCAAAGCGGCCGACGACGGCCGACGTGAGCAGCGGGATCGTGAGCGCCACCCGCGCCGTGCTCGAGACGGCGGGAATTGCCGCCGCGGCCGTCGAGACCGTGATGGTGGGCACCACTCATTTCGCGAACGCCTTCGTCGAGCGCAAGGGGCTGCTCCAGGTCGGCGTTCTGCGCCTGGCGGGCGCGTCCGGGGAGGCATTGCCACCGATGAGCGGCTGGCCTGCGGACCTCAAGCGTTGCATCGCCGGTGCGAGTTTCCAGTTGCCCGGCGGTTACGAGTTCAACGGGCGGGAGAACACTGCGTTCGATGAGCGGGCCGTGCGCGAAGCGGCGCGCAAGCTGCGCAAGGGCGGGCTTTCGTCCGTGGCGATTTCCTGCGTCTTCGCGCCCATCAACCGGGCCATGGAGGAGAGGGCGGCGGCCATCGTCAGGGAAGAGATCCCCGGCGCCTCGGTGACGGTTTCCAGCGCACTCGGCCGCATCGGCTTCCTGGAGCGCGAGAACGCCACCATCATGAACGCGGCGCTCGCGCAAATGGCGGCCCACGTGATGACCTCTTTCGTCGGCGCATTCGCGGAGCTCGGCATCCGCGCGCCGCTCTACGTGAGCCAGAACGACGGGACGCTCATCTCTTCGGACTACGCCGCCCGCTATCCCGTGCTGACGTTCGGCTCGGGCCCGACCAACAGCATGCGGGGCGCGGCCTTCCTCACCGGCCTGCAGGATGCCATCGTGATGGACGTCGGCGGCACCACCACGGACATCGGCGCGCTCGTGAACGGCTTCCCGCGCGAATCCGCCGTCGCCGTGGACATCGGCGGCGTGCGCACCAACTTCCGCATGCCCGACATCCTGTCCCTCGGCCTGGGCGGTGGCACCCGCATCCACCTGGACTCCGTGGCGCGCACCATCCGGGTCGGGCCGGATTCGGTAGGCTACCGGTTGCTGCAGGACGCATTCCTGTTCGGCGGCACGACGCTCACCACGAGCGACGTCGCGGTGAAAGCCGGTTACGCGAGCTTTGGCGATGTCTCGCGGGTGCCGGACCTTCCGGCGGACGTGATGGGCGAGATCCTGCTTCGCCTGCGGCGGATGTTCGAGGAGGGCATCGACCGGATGAAGACGGCGGCTGTCGATGTGCCCGTGGTGCTCGTGGGTGGAGGAAGTGTGCTCGTGCCGGCCGACCTGAAAGGCGCGTCACGCGTCGTGCGACCCGCGCATGCGTCCGTAGCGAACGCAGTCGGTGCGGCCATCGCACAGGTGGGCGGTGAAGCGGATCGTCTCGTGGCGTATGAGAAACAGAGCCGTTCGCAGGTGCTCCAGAGCATCGAGCGCGAGGCGGCGGACCGCGCCATCGCAGCCGGAGCCGATCCGGATACCGTCAAGCTCGTGGACGTCGAGGAAATCTTCCTCAGCTACCTGCCCGGCAACACCGCACACGTGCGAGCCAAGGTGGTCGGAGATCTGGCGGGGGTCGCATGCGTCCGCTAGCGGTGCCTGCGGGGCTCAAAGGCCGGCAGATCAAGCGGGAGGACATTCGCGATCTCGCGCGCGGTTGTGCGTTTCTCGGCTCGGGTGGCGGCGGGGACCCGCTCTGCACGCTGATGGAGATCGAGGCGGCGCTCGATCAGGGCGGCACGATCGAGCTTCTCGACCTGGATGCGCTGCCCGACGACGCGTTCGTGACGCCCTGCGGCTGGATCGGCGCGCCAACGGTTTCCGCCGAGAAGCTTCCGAGCGGCCGCGAAGCGCTGCAGGGCCTGCGCAAGCTCGAAGAGATCAGCGGGCGGCGCGTCGATGCGGTGCTGCCGGTGGAGATCGGCGGCAGCAACGGCCTCGCCGCGCTGCTGCTCGCCCTGCGCGCCGGCCTGCCGGTGCTGGACTGCGATGGCATGGGCCCGCCATCCTCACGGACGACAAGGGCAACTGCGTCGTGGTCGAGACCCAGGACAACCTGACCGAAGAGCACCTGGCCCGCTCGATGTCCGTGGCCATGGGCGGCAGCTGCCACCTCATCGAATACTCCGCGTTCGGGCGGGAGATGAAGGCCAGTGCCCTGCGCGGCACGATCTCCGATGCGCTCGCCATCGGGCGCAGCATCCGTCTGGCGCGCGAGGCCGGGCGTGATCCGTTCGCGGCGCTGTTCGAAGCGCTGAAGGCTTCGCGCCAGTTCAGCCAGGCGGGCGTGCTGTTCGACGGCAAGATCGTCGACCTGCAGCGCGAGACCCGTCACGGGTTCTCCGTCGGCCGCGCCGTGATCGACGGCTTCGGCGGCGGCGGTCGCCTGGAAGTGGAGTTCAAGAACGAGAACCTCGTGGCGTGGCGCGACGGCGAGGTGCGCGCGCTGGTGCCGGATCTCATCACCATCCTCGACCGCGAGACGGCCGAGACCATCGTCACCGAGCGTTTGAGATACGGGCAGCGCGTGAAGGTGGTCGGGGCGAGCGCGCCGGACGCCTTGCTCACTCCCGAAGCGCTCGCGGTGCTCGGCCCGGAAGCCTTCGGCCTGCCGGGGCCGCACCGGCCGATCGCCGGGCTCAACGGCTGGAAGCCCTGAGATGTCGCGCGCGGTGGCCGAATCGAAGATCGAGGATTACGCCAACGCGCCGGTGCCGGACAGCCGCACGGTGAATGGCTGGCGGGTCGCGCTGATCGTCACCGGGTTCAGCATCGCGCTGCCGGGATTCCTCAACGGCGCGCAGGTCTCGAGCGCTCTCGGCATGCGCAACGCGGTGCTGGCCGCGCTGCTCGCCGGCTTGATCCTGTGCCTCATGGGCTGCCTCACCGCCATCGTGAGCGTCCGCACGCGCCTCACGACCTACCTGCTGGTCCAGCGCTCGTTCGGGCGCTCCGGCGCTTCCGTGGTCAACATTGTGATCGCGCTGGTGCACTTCGGCTGGTTCGGCGTGAACGCCTCGTTCTTCGGCGACGCCATGGTGGCCTCGACGCAGGAGGTGCTCGGCATCTCCGGCTCGTTCGCGGGCTTCGTGATCGTCGGCGGCCTGCTGATGGCCGTCACCACCATCTTCGGCTTCCGCGCGCTCGACAAGCTGGCGCTCATCGCGGTGCCCATCCTCGCGTTCATCCTCGGCACGGTGCTGGTCATCGCCATGCGGCGCTACGGAGTGGAGACGGCCCCCGATCCCACGCCGCCCGTGCCCATGAGCTTCGGCATCGCCTTGTCCACGCTGGTCGGCGGCAACATGGTCACCGTGGCGGCCATGCCGGACCTCACGCGGTACATCCGCTCGAGCCCGCAGGCCATCATCGGCATGGTGCTCTCGTTCCCGATCGCCACGCCGCTGCTGATGCTCGCGGCGGCGATCCCCGCGCTGGGCGCCGGCGAGACGGACATCATGAAGCTGATCGTCGGCTTCGGCCTCGGCGTCCCCGCGCTGCTGGTGCTCATCCTGTCCACCTGGACGATCAACTCCGGCAACCTCTATTCGGCGAGCCTCAGCCTCACGGCGACCTTCCCGCGCATCGCGCAATGGAAGTTCACGCTCTTCGCCGGCGCGCTGGGCGCTGCGCTGGCGGTGGCGGGCATCATGAATGCGTTCGTCTCGTTCCTGCTGCTGCTCGGGGTGATCATCCCTCCCATCGCCGCCGTGTACGTGATCGACGCGTTCCGTTCCCGCACTACCGAGGCACCCGTGCACTGGCCCGCGATCATCACGTGGCTCGCGGCTGCGGGCATCGCGTTGCTCGCGAACTCCGGCCTCTTCACGTTGACCACCGTTCCGGCACTGGATGCGACGCTCGCCGCGACGGTGATCTACTGGCTGTGGTCCCGGCCGGGCCGCGAACGCGACCTCCCATCCGCCAGACATTGAGATCATGCCCATGACGTTGCACAGGACGGTCACGATTGCCCTGGTCGCTCTCGCGGCGGCGTGCTCGAAAACGGAGTCGCCGCCCGCGGCCGTGGAAACGGCGGAGCTGGTCTTCAGGAACGCGAACATCTACACGGTGGACTCCGCGAAGCCCAAGGCGACATCGCTCGCCGTGCGCGGCGGCCGCATCGCCGCTCTCGGTGCCGACCAGGACACTGCGGCGCTGATCGGCCCGAAGACCCGGGTGATCGATCTCAAAGGTCGCCTGGTGCTGCCGGCCTTCCACGACGTGCACACGCACCCGGTGTGGGGAGGGCTGAGCCACGCGCAGTGCCCGCTTTATGACGGCGAGTCGCCGGCGGACTACCAGAAGATCATCGCGAAGTGCGCGGCCGACGAGCCGGGCACGGGATGGCTCTACGGCGTCGGCTGGAAGGACGGATTGTTCTCGCCGGAGGGCGTGCCGGACAAGAAGCTGCTGGACGAGGTCGTGCCGGACCGGCCGGCCGCGTTCGCCTCCGTCGGCGGACACAGCCTCTGGGTGAACTCGAAAGGCCTCGAGGCCGCGGGCATCACCCGCGGGACGCCGGATCCGAAGAACGGCCGCATCGACCGCGATGCGAAAGGCGACGCCATCGGAGCTCTGCAGGAGGCGGCGGTGGAGCTCATCGTCTCGAAATTGCCGCCTCCTTCGGCGAAGGCGCGCGAAAGCGCGTTGCGCTATGCGCGAGACTATTTCAACGGGCTGGGCATCGTGGGCTGGCACGATGCGCTGGTCCCGATCGGCAGCACCCAGCCGGGCCAGGCCATTCCGCCGGGCGTGCCCGAGACCTATGCCACGCTCGCGCAGAGCGGCGGCCTGAAGGGTTACGCCACGCTCGCGCTCGGCTGGGACCACAATCGCGGGCTCGAGCAGATCCCGGATCTGGTCGGCGCATCGCAGCGGCTGGCGGCGGCGGGCATCGAAGCGAAGTCGGTGAAGTTCCTCATCGACGGCGTGCCGGCACAGCGCACCGCGGCGCTCATCGAGCCCTACGCGGACAAGCCGGGATTCCGCGGTGAGCTGCAGATCGACGAGAGCGTGCTGAATGATGCCGTGGTGCAGCTGGATGCCAAAGGCTTCCAGGTGCACATGCACGCCATCGGCGATCGTGCCGTGCGTGCTGCGCTGAACGCCTACACGCAGGCGCGCGAGCGCAATGGAACCCGGGATCGCCGCCATCTCGTCTCGCACGTCAATCTCGTCTCCGGGGCGGATCTCGCGAGGTTCGAGGAGCTCGGCGTGATCCCGATCTTCCAGCCGCTGTGGGCCTGCCTCGACGAGTACATGAAGCTGGTCGCCGTCCGTGTCGGACCGGAGCGCATGATCCACATGTATCCGGTCGGCAGCCTGATGCGTGCCGGCGCAAAAGTGGCCTACGGCTCCGACTGGCCGGTGGCCACCGCCAATCCGTTCGAAGGCATCGAAGTGGCGCTCACCCGGCTCAAGCCGGGATCGACGGACGGCGAGCCGTTGTCGCCCGTAGAGCGCATCACGCTGCCGGAGGCCATCCGCAACTACACGCTCAACGCCGCCTATGCGCTGCGCAAGGACGACGTGAGCGGCTCGCTCGCCGTCGGCAAGAGCGCAGACCTGATCGTGGTCGACCAGGACGTGTTCACCGTTCCCGCGAACCAGATCGGCAGGACTCACGTGCTGTTGACGCTCTTCGGCGGCTCGGCCGTGCACGGCGACCTGGATGGTCTGTGAGCCTCGTTCCCCTCTCACCTCATTCCAAGCTCGAAAGGGTCACCATGATCGTCAATCGCAAAATCTGGCTGGGTCTCACTCTCATGGCTTCCGGCGGCATCGCCACGACGGCATTCGCCGGCATGCAGGCGGGTGAGGGTGGCGAAGGCGGAGAGGCCGGCGCCACCGCCGCCAAGGCTCAGGGCGGCGAGGCCGGCGAAGCCGGTGAAGGTGGAGAGAAGGGCAGCTTCCCCGGCGGCAATTTCGATCGCGCGCTCGCGCTGCTGATGGCGGGCGAGGGTGGCGAAGGAGGCATCGGGACGATCAAGGGCAAACGTACGGTGAGCGTGCCTGCGCTCGACGACGCGCAGATCAGGAAGGTGGTGAGCGGCAACACGCTGCGCACCGAATACCACCTCGCGTATCACCTCGACCCGTCGGGCTCGGCCGAAGGCTGGGAGATGCTGTGGGAGAAAGTGGACCCTTCGAAGTGCGCGCCCGGGAAGCTGCAGAACGGGGAGTGCTGGATGAGCAGGACCGTGAAGCTGCCGGCCGAGCAAGTGGGCGGCACGGGACGGCAAGCTGTGCATCTCGCCCAGGCTGTCCGCGGTGACGGGCCCGGGTGACTGTGCCGAGGTCTACATGGTGCTCAACAAAGTGGTGCTCTTCGGCAGCGACGACAAGCTCGTCGGCAAGGGCAGCGATCTGTACAAGGGGCGCAAGCTCGAGGAGAAGGTCGCGCACTGAGCGATCACGCTGCGCCCGGGGCGAGCGATCGCTCAGGCTCAGCGGCTCCTTCTGGCGACAGGCAGCGTTGGTGCCGCCGAATCATCCCGGCAGGCCTACGAAGAGCGGCGCAGCGACTGGAGCCCAGGGCAGCAGCACGAGCATCGCCGCCGCCACCAGCGTGCCGGCCCCCATGACCGCAGAGACGAGCAGCAGGCTGCTGCCGTGAGCGAACAGCGCGCCGGCGACGATGGGCCCGAGCGCCGAGCCTCCCCGGCCCACCCCGATCGCGAACCCCGTGCCGCCCGCGCGCAGCGCCGCCGGGAACACCTGCGCGAAGATGGGATACATGCCGACCACGCCCGCATTCGTGAAGAACCCGGCGAGCGCGGCGAACAGCGACAGCTGCACCAGGTCCCGGTGACCCATGCCGAACAGCGTGATGCCGACGAACGCCATCAGCATTGCGCCGATGACGGTCGGGAGCAGATTCAGACGGCCGGACAGGAGGCCGAGCGACACGGCCCCCGCGAGCCCGCCGATGTTCGCACACACCAGCACGCCGCCGGCCGAAGCGGGCTCGTAGCCGAGATCGACCACGATCTTCGGTATCCATTTCACGATGTAGTAGAACGACATGATCTGCGCGAAGTAAGCGATGGTGAGCAGCACGGTGAGCGGCGCGAAACCGCCCGAGAACAGCGCGGCGAAGCTCGCCTTTGGTGCGCGCACGGCTGGCGGCGGCAATGCGCCGACTGGTGCGAGGCCCAGACGCGCCAGCGTGTGGTTGACCTGTTCGAGCGCGTTGGAGCGGCGCCGCGCGATCAGCGATTCGATGGATTCCGGCAGGCGCAGGTAAACCAGCGGGAGCAGGAGCGCCGTCGCGATGCCGCCGAACACGAAGACGGAGCGCCAGCTTCCCGTCTTCGCGAGCAGCACCGAGGCAATGAGCCCACCCACGAGCGCGCCTGCGGAGTAGCCCGCGATGTTGAGCACGGCGCACATGCCTCTGCGCCGGTCGCTCGAGAACTCCGCGACGAGCGCGCTGGTCGAGGCGATCATGCCGCCGATGCCCAGCCCCGTGATGAGTCGCACCGCGGAAAGCGACCTCACGTCATCCGCGCCCGCGGCCAGGAACATGCCGGCCGCCATGACGACGAGACAGCCCAGGATCGTCGGCCTGCGTCCGATGCGGTCCGCCAGCTGGCCCATCAGCACCGAGCCCAGCGCCATGCCGATCAATTCCATGGAGAGCACGATGCCGAGCACGGAGCGGTCGATGCCCCAGTCCGCCGCGATGCCCGGGGAGGCGAAGCTGATCGCGAGCACGTCGAAGCCGTCGAGCGCGTTGAGCGCGATGCAGAGCGCGACGATGAGCACTTGCGGGCGGCCCATGGGGCCCGCCGCGAGGGTCGCCCTCGGATCCGCGCTCATGGGCAGCTCAGCCGCTGCCGGCTGCCTTCGGTAGCGTTTTCAGGTGCCGGCGCATGATCGCCGCGGTCTCTGCCCTGCGATCCAGGCAACGCGACAGCGGGCCGACGACCGCGATGGAGAGCTGGCGCGACTGCCCGGGCACCGGCAACGCCACGCCGGCGAGGTCCGGCGTGTATTCCGAGTTGCTCTGGTGATAGCCCCGCTTGACGGCGTCCGCGATGGCCTTCTCCACGGCCTCCGGCTTCACGGGCGTGGTCGCGGAGTACGATTTGAACTCGATCTTGCGATAGAGCTTCTCGCGGGCCGCAGGCGTCATCTGCGTGAGCAGCGCGCGACCCACGGAGCTCGCATGGATGGGCACGCGATCGCCGGGCCGGGCCGCATAGCGGACCGCGTGCCTCGATTCCTCGACGTGGACGAAGATGGCCGAGATTCCCGCCGGCGCGGCGACGATGGTCGTCTCGCCCGTCTCCTTCGCAATGTCCAGCACCCGCTTCTGCAGCTCGAAGGGCAGGGGTTCCGCATGGGACACCGCTTCGGCCAGCGCGAGCCAGCGAGGGCTGGGGTAGTAGCCCCCTCGGGCCTGCAGCTCGTAGAGGAAGCCCTTCGCGACCAGCGTGCCGACGAGATTGAGCGTGCTGGAGCGGGGCCATCCGAGATCGTCCGCCATTTCCGCCGGCGTGGCAGGCCGCAGGCGACGGGCGAAGTACTCGAGGATCTCCAGGGCGTTGGCGGCCTGTTTGACGTACATGCGGTCTCGCATCTCGCTGGGGGCTCAAGACTGTACCTCCCTCAAGCGCGGCCTGCCCGGGGACCGGAGCGGCGCGCGTTGACGATGAATCATATCCATGTATTATAAATTCACAATACTGAATCGAGAGGCAACCATGACCTCAGCCCCTGCACAGCAGTCCCGTTCCGGCGGGCTCCTGAGACACGAAAAGCTCTTCATCGGCGGCGAGTGGGTGGCACCCCTCGAGGGCGGCCTGCAGGAAAGCATCGATCCCGCCACCGGTCGGCCCTGGGCCGCGGTCGCTTTCGGGGGCGCGAAGGACATCGATCGCGCGGTCGATGCCGCGGCAGCGGCGCTTCGCGGGCCGTGGGGGAAGATGACTGCGCTCGAGCGCGGCGCGCTGCTGCGCAAGCTGGCGGATCTCTATCAGGCCTACGCCGGGCAGATGGCCGCGCTGGAATCGCGGGACTCCGGCCGTGCCATCCGCGAATCCCGCGTCGACATCGCCGGCCATCACCAGTGGTATCGCTGGTTCGCCTCGCTGGCCGAGACGCGCGGTGGCACCACCATTCCCCTCGACGACAGCGTGCATGCGTTCACCACCAGCGTGCCGCTCGGCGTCGTCGGAGCGATCACGCCGTGGAACGTTCCGATGATGACCACCACCTGGAAACTGGCGCCTGCACTGGCCGCCGGCTGCGCGGTGGTGCTCAAGCCCGCGGAGCAGACTCCCGTCACTTCGCTCGAGCTCGCGCGATTGATCGAGCTGGCGGGCTTCCCGCCCGGCGTGGTGAATGTGGTGCCGGGCTTCGGCCATGACACCGGTGCGGCGCTCGTCGCGCACCCGGGTGTGGCGAAGATCGCTTTCACCGGGGAAGGGCGCACGGCCAGGACCATCCTTCGCAACGGCGCAGACACGTTGAAGCGCTTCTCCTTCGAGCTGGGCGGGAAGGCGCCGCACATCATCTTCGCGGATGCGGATGTCGACCAGGCCGTGAATGCGGCCACCAATTCCGCCTGGGCGCTGTGCGGCCAGAGCTGTGCGCTCGGCTCGCGCGTGCTGGTGGAGCGGCCGGTCTACGATCGCGTCGTCGAGGCGTTTGCGCAGCGCGCCGCCAAGGTGCGCGTGGGCATGCCGCACGACGATGCCACCCACATGGGCCCGCAGGCGCACGCCGAACAGCTGGCCAAGACGTTGTCCTATATCTCCATCGGCAAGGAAGAGGGCGCGAAGCTGGTCGCCGGAGGGCATCGCATCGTCGAGCGCGGCCTCGCAGACGGCTATTTCGTCGCGCCGACCGTCTTCGCGGGTGTCTCGAATACGATGCGCATCGCCCGCGAGGAGATCTTCGGCCCGGTCGCCGCGCTGATCCCGTTCGACGGGGAAGACGAGGCGGTCGCCATCGCAAACGACAGCGACTATGGCCTCGCGGCGGGCCTGTGGACCCGGGACGTGGGGCGCGCGCATCGCGTATCGAACCGCATCGCTTCGGGCATGGTGTGGGTCAACACCTATCGCTACATCCGCTGGTCCACGCCCTATGGCGGCTTCAAATCGAGCGGCTGGGGCCGCGAGAACGGCGCCGAGGCGCTGGACGGCTACTTGCAGACGCGCACCACGGTGATCGGCACCACCGGCCGGTTCCCCGACGCCTACGCGCAGTGAACGGGAGAGCTCCGATGAGACTTGAAGGCAAGCTTGCAGTGATCACCGCGGCCGCCTCCGGCATGGGCCGCGAGGGCGTGGCGCGCTTCGTTCGCGAAGGCGCGCGCGTCGCGGCCATCGACATCAACTCCGATGCGCTTGCAGCTCTGGTGCGCGAGTTCGGGCCGGGCGGTGAGGTCATTCCCGTGCAGGCGGACCTGTCCACCGAGCAGGGCGCCCGGGACAGCATCGACCAGGCGGCGCAGGCGCTCGGCGGCATCGACATTCTCTGGGCTCATGCCGGTACGCCCGGCCCGGCTTCGGTGGAGAACCTGGACATGGCGCAGTACCAGCGGGCGATGGCGCTGAACGTCACGTCCGCCGTGGTCGCTGCGGGTGCGGTGGCCAGGCACATGCGCAAGCGCGGTGGCGGGTCGCTCATCTTCACGTCATCCATCTCGGGGCTGGTGGGCTCGATGTTCAGCCCCATCTATTCCAGCGCGAAGTTCGCCGTGGTGGGGCTCGGCAAGTCGTTGGCTCTGAGCCTCGCGGCGGATCGCATCCGTGTGAACGTGCTGTGCCCCGGCCTCACCGAGACGCCGATGATGAATGGCTTCATCGCGCGCAGCGGCGATCCGCAGGAAGCGGCCGCCAACGCCTCCAAATTCCTCACGGCCATCCCGCTGGGCCGGTTCGGCCATGCCGAGGACGTGGCGCAGGCGGCGCTCTGGCTCGCCTCCGACGAATCGAGCTACATCACCGGAGTGGCGCTGCCCATCGATGGGGGCTATTCCGCCCGCTAGGTTCTATCGGGTGATCAGTGGATTGCGGGTCTTCAGCTCCCCGAAACGTGAGAAGTCGCGGTCTGCGCTGAGCAGCTCCCGCACGCCGTGGTGCATGCACAGGGCGGCGATCCGTCCGTCGTGGATTCGGGGGCCGCTGATCTTCGACTTTTCGACGATTCGGGCCAGCACTTCCCAGTAGCCCGGGCTTTCCGAAAGCAGCATGGTGGTGGGGGATTCGAGCCATGCACTGATCTGCTGGAGCGCCCTGGCTGGCGTCGAGGGCGGCGAATAAATCCGCTCGTGCGTGACGATGGAGAAGAACTCGTGAACGCAGGGCCACGGTAGCGCCCAGGACGCACTGCCTTCTGCGAGCTCGCGCAGACAGGCCGCGGCGGGCTCGTGCCACTCGCTATCGCGCCGGTGAGCGTAAACGAGGATATTGGTGTCGACGGCGATCAACCGCCATGACCTTCGTAGCTGCGGCTACGGAGTTCGTCCCAGGAATGTCCGGCAGCTTCCGGATGCAGCCCGTTGCCGGCGACTGACGCGTCCTTCAACTTGAAAGGGCGTACGCCGCGGCGGGAGCCCAGAACAAGCCGGAGCCCCCGTTCGACGAGTGCGCGAACCGTCGTGCCCTCGCTGCGGGCGAGCGCCTTCGCTTCCTTGAGGAGCGGGCTGGCGATTTCCAGGGTCGTTTTCATATGGGTGGCCATTATAGGTAGTATGGGTACCCATATCAATTACGGGATCGCGGCTGAGCACAATGCGTACGGGCGCTCCGCCGATGGGGGCCACTCCGTCCGATAGGCCATAATCCTCTCCTGCGTTGAGGGACCGCCCTCGCGCTGCGTTTAACTCCGATGGCGCCGTCCATCGGGCCTGCGCCATTCGAGAGGAGTGCTTCCCGGGTGCCCTCGCAAGAGCGGACGAGTCTCGACAACGTGGTGCCGCTGGACCCCATGGCCCGGCGGCTGCGGGACCGGCTTTTCCAGGAGCTGGTGCGCGACCACGATGCCGCGCTGAGGCGGTTCCTGCGCGGCCGGCTCGCCCTGGAGGCGGACCGCGAGGATCTGCTGCAGGAGATCTACCTGCGCGTCGTGCGGCACCGCGACCCTGAGCGCATCGGCCAGAATCCGCGCGCCTTCCTCTTCACGGTGGCGACGAACCTGATCCAGGACCGGGCGCGCCGGCGTTCGGCGCGGCGCGAGAGCGCGCACGTTCCGCTCGAGGATCAGGAGATCCCCGGAGCGTTCACCGTCGACGGCCTGGTCGAAGGCCGGGAAGCCCTCGAGCTGATGCGGCGGGCGATCGTCGGCCTGCCCGAGCCCTGCCGGCGCATCTTCGTCAGATGCCGGTTCGAGGAATGGAGCTACCGGGAGGCCGCCGACGCGGAGGGCATCTCGGTGAGCATGGTGGAGAAGCACGTGTCGCATGCGCTGCGGGTCCTGAGGCGCTCGCTGGAGGAGTCGAGATGTCGAACAGAGACCGGTTGACCGGAACGGACCCGCAGGAGGTCGCCGCGGACTGGGTCGCCCGCCTGCACTCGGGAGAGATGACGGTGGAGGACGAAGCGGGACTCGGCCGGTGGCTCGATGCGGATCCGGCTCATCGCCGCGAGTACGGCCGCCATCTCCAGGCCTGGGCCGGAGCCGAATCGTTGCGCGACGATCCGGCCATCCGCGGCATCCTCGATGCCGCGAACGCGGAGCGGCCTGCCGGCGGCGGTGAGCGCGCGGCCGGCCCGACGAGTCCGCCGATGCGAGCGAATGCGCCGGGCCGGCGAAGCCGCAGCGCCAGTCTCGGCTGGGTCGCGGCCGCCTCGATCGTCGCCGCGGGTGCTGCGCTGTATCTTTATCGAGCCTTCGGTGACGACTCCCTGCGCACCGCCGTCGGAGAGATCCGCAGCGTCACGCTCGCGGACGGAAGCACCGTTACGTTGAATACGGCCACCCGCATGGCCGCGCGGATGGGGCGCGAATCGCGGGTGGTGGAATTCGAGCAGGGCGAAGCGTTCTTCGACGTGAAGGCCGATGCGAGGCGGCCGTTCGTCGTGCGCACGCCGAATGGCGAGGTGCGCGTACTCGGTACGCAGTTCAACGTGCGTCGCACCGGGAGCTTCGTCGAAGTGACGGTGAAGGAAGGGCGCGTCGAAGTCCGGCCCGTGGACGAAACCGTCTCCCCGCCGATCCAGCTCACGGCGCGACAGAAGCTCGCGTTCGCCGCGAGGGGTGGCGCTGCGCCACGGCCGGTGTCCGAGCCGGAGACCTCGCTCATCGCGAGCTGGCGCAACGGGGACGTCATCTTCCAGCGCGACACGCTCATCTCCGTGATCAGCGAGCTGGGGCGCTACACGCCCAAGCGCCTGGTGATGGACGATCCGAAGCTCGCCAATCTCGCAGTGTCCGGTGTCTTCCGGCCGCACGGCCGCGAGGGCGACGTGGAAGGCTTCATCGTCGGACTGCAGGCGGCGCTGCCGTTGAAGGCCACCGTGTTCGCCGACCACATCAGCATCGAAGCGGCGGAGTGAGCACGCTTTCCCCGCCGATTTCTGCAGGACGCATTGAGGGAGGCCCGATCCGCTGCGTTATGCCGTGCAGAGCGACACGGCAGTCCAGCCGTGCGGAGGGGTCTGCAACGTGACGAAAAGAAACCTGAAGCTGCGTGGCGTCGTCTGTGCCGCGATGTCGAGCCTGTCCCTGGTGAGCGTGGCGGTCCACGCGGAGATCGCCAAGACGCATTTCAACATCGCCTCGCAGGCCACCGAGGATGCGCTGGTCGCCTTCGCCTCCAGCGCGAAGCTGCAACTGGTGTTTCCGCCCGACATCGTCGCCGGGCTCAAGTCGCCTGCGCTCGTCGGCGACTACTCGCCGGATGACGGCCTGCGCCGGCTGCTGGCGAACACGGATCTCGAGTTCCAGTTCGTCACCGAGAGGACACTGGTGATCCGCCGTCGCGGCACGACTCGCGCGGATGCGGGCAGCGGTTCGGAGAGTCCATTGAGGCTTGCACAGGCTGCGGGCAGCGCGCAGGAAGCACAGACGAGCGCTGCCAGTGCGCCGGACGCGGTGGACGAAGTCGTGGTGCGGGCGACCGAGTTCCGCTACGAGCAGGCGGAGAGCGCCTTCAAGATGCCGCTGTCGCTCAAGGACACGCCGCAGTCGGTGAAGGTGATCACGCAGGACCTGCTCGACTTCGCGAGCATCCGCAAGTTCGAGGACGTGTACAAGGTGGACGCCTCGGGCGGCGTCTCGCACGCCGGCGACCAGTTCCCGCGCAACTACTACCGCGGCTTTCGCCAGCAGGGTATCAACGCCATCAAGGTGGATGGTTTTCGCATGACGGCGAACATCAACCTCGATCTCTCGCCGTTCGAGCGCTTCGAGGTGGTGAAGGGCGCCACGTCCACGCTCTACGGCCAGAACTCGATCGCCGGCACGCTCAATGCCATCTCGAAGGCGCCCACGGCAACCTTCGGTGCGGACTTCGACCTCGAGGCCGGCAGCTACGAGCACTATCGCGCGCAGGCGGATCTGCACGGCCCGCTGACGGACGACGGTCGCCTGAGCTATCGGCTGGTCGGCGCTTATCAGGATGAAGGCAACTATCTCGACGTGCCGGGCTCGAAGGTCGCCGCGGTCGCGCCTACCGTCAGATACCAGCTGGACGAAGACACCGCGCTCACGGCGCGGGTCATCTACCAGAAGTACCAGTTCGCGACTTCGTTCGGATTCGGCGCGCAGTTCATCGGCACGGACTCTTCCGATCCGGCGCAGCTCATCGCCAGCAATTTCATCGTTCCCGACGTTCCGCGTGACCGGTCAGGGGCCGCACCGTGGAATCACACGGAGAAGGAGGCGACATTCGCCCAGGCCGTGCTGGAACACCGTGTCGGCGAAAGCTGGCAGCTGCGCGGCAACGTCCAATACAACCGGGTGCGGGGCAGCGCGGATGCCTTCCAGAGCTGGAACACCGACGAGAGCGGAGAGACCTTCGCGTATCTCTACGGGCGGGACCAGGAAGACCAGGTGTACGCCGCGGAGGTGAATCTGTTCGGTGACGTCGAGCTCTTCGGGCGGCGCCACACGCTGTTCTTCGGTGCGGACTACGCGAAGCTGAACACGGACACGCTCGATCTCGGCGAGGGCGGTCCGGCCGGCTTCAGCATCCTCGATCCGGACTGGTCGGCGATTCCCTCGCACCGGCTCTGGTCGGACTACGACTTCTTCTACGATTACCAGAACCACCGCAGGATCTCGGGCGCCACGGCCCAGGCGCTGATCCGTCCGGTGGACGGCCTCATCGTCTCGCTCGGGCTGCGCTATTCCCACGACGTGGCGGATTTCCGCATCCGCTCCGGCACGCCGGAGCAGATTCCCGACGTGAGCGGCGTGCCGTTCGGCGACTGGTCCACGCTCGAGGCGAACAAGCTCACCAGGCAGGCTGGGCTCACCTACGCGCTCACGCCCCGGCTCAATGCCTATGCGAGCTACGGGGAGACGTTCGAGCCTCGCGGCGGGCTGCTGTTCAACGGCGGCGCGGGCAAGCTCGCCGGGCCGGAGGAGGGCCGCGCCTACGAGCTCGGCCTGAAGGGCGATGCGCTCGGGGGCCGCATGTCCTACAGCCTCGCGGTGTTCGACATGGAGCGCACCAACATCCAGCAGCGCGATCCGGACCATCCGGGCTTCGTGCTGCCGCTCGGCACGCAGCGCAGCCGCGGCGCGGAGCTCGACTTCCAGGGCCGCATCGCGCCCGGCTGGGAGATCTACGGCTCCATCGCGAAGCTCGATGCCGAGTTCGTCGACGGCCAGTACGAAGGCTTCCAGTCGGCGAATGCGCCGGACTTCGGCCTCTCGCTCTTCGGCAGTTACCAGGTGCAGGCGGGCACGCTCAAGGGCCTCGGCGTGGGCGCTGGCGTGGTGCACAAGAGCGGCATGAAGACCTTCGATGCCAACGGATATGACGTACCGGTGGAGTTCGATCTCGGTGGCTTCACCGAGGTGGACCTGCGGCTCTTCTACGACCGCGCTCGCTGGCGCTACGAGGTGGCGGCCACGAATCTGTTCGACACCACGTACTTCTCGCCTTACTCGGAAGCCATGTGGTTCGGGCTGCAGGTCAATCCGCCCAGGCAGGTGACGGGCCGCGTTTCGTACCGGTTCTGACGTGGTGAGAGCCTTCGCGGTTTTCGTGGCGATCTGCTGCGTGGGCTGCGTCGAGGTGCATGGCCAGCAGCTGCCCGCGGCCCGTGGGCAGGCGTTCGATGGCGTGACGACAGCGGAGATCGGCGTCGGCGAGTATCGGCGCAATGAGCCACCGAAGTATTCGCAGGCACTGCGGCGCTCCGTCTATGTTGCCATGCGTGATGGCGTGCGGCTTGCCGTGGATTACTACATGCCGGCCGTCGAAGGCCGGGCGGCGCGGGGCCGATTCCCGGTGGTTCTCGAGTACACCCGTTACGGTCGCGCGAAACCCTTGCCCGACGGCCGCACGAAGCTGGGCGGAAAGCATCGCGCCGAAGCCGATGCGCATGGGGTGGTGACCCTCGGCGATGAGCGCTCGTGGTCCGAGGTGCTGCTCGGCTACGGCTATGCGCTCGTCGTGGCGGACATGCGCGGGTCCGGCGCTTCGTTCGGCCCTTCCCACGCGGAAGGCGATGACATCGAAGGCAAGGACGGGTTCGACCTGGTCGGCTGGATCGCGCGGCAGGCCTGGAGCGACGGCAAGGTGGGCATGCTCGGCTCTTCCTATCTCGCTGAAGTGCAGCCGCGCGTGGCGGCAGAGCGGCCGAAGGCGTTGCGGGCGCTGGCCATGGTGTACGGGTTTTTCGATGGACCCAACACGGCCTATGCGATGGGCGGCATCTTCCGTCACGGCTGGCAGGGCGGGTGGGTGAGCAGCGTCGCATCGCTGGACAACCGATCCACCGACCCGGATGCGCCCATCACGAACATCTCACCCGTGGATGCGGACCTCAGGGGCATCGAGCTGCGTCGCGCAGTCGCCGAGCATCGCGAAGGCGTGGACGACGAGTATTTCCGCCACCTCGAGGAGTTCAGGACGCTCGGCGTGGTCCGGGACCGCCTGCCGTTCGTGGACCACTATCAGGCGAAAGGGCAGAACAATCTCTACACGCTGCTCCCCCGCATGAACGCGAGCCGCGTGCCGACGTTGCTGCTCGGCGGCTGGAACGACATCTACGCGAACGACATGCTGTACTGGTACGCGAACCTCGAGGTACCGAGGAAGCTGATCTACGGCCCTTATCCGCACGGCGTGTCGGGGCCGTCTCCCCGAGAGCCGCGCGACGTCGAGCGCGACCGCATCGTGTCGCGGGAGGCGCTCCGCTGGTTCGATCACTGGCTGCGCAGCATTCCGAATGGCGCTGAGTCGCGTCCGCAAGTGTTGTACGGCCTGCAGCGATCTGCCTCGCAGGTCGATGCCGAGCAGAGTGAATGGTTCGCCGCGGAAGAGTGGCCGCCGCGCACGGTGGAATATCGAGACCTGTTCCTTTCGGGGCGGCCGGCTCGCACTGTCGCTTCGCAAGGCGATGGCTCGCTGGCCTTGGAGCCTGACCGTGTTCCCTCACGGCAGCCGTGGACGGTGGACTACTCCGTTTCCACCGGCGATGTCGGCACGCGCTGGCGCGGCAGCGTCTACGAAGTGTCCATGACGAACGTGGATCTGAAGTCGCTCACTTACACCTCCGAGCCGCTCGCCGAGGAGCTGAGAGTGGCGGGCATCCCGGTCGTGCGGATCATGCTTTCGGCCGAGAACGCGCCGGATGCGGACATCCACGCTTACCTCAATGCCGTGGCGCAGGACGGCACCTCGAGGCTCGTTTCGGAAGGAATCCTGCGCGCGTCCCATCGCAAGCTCGGGACGGCGCCTTACCGGAATTTCGGCCTGCCGTTTCCCGGCTCCACCTCGTCCGCCATCGCTTCGACGCCGCCCCTTTCCACCGAGCCCGTGCCGCTCGAATTCCCGATGATCGCGGTGGGGCGGGTGTTCCGGGCGGGCGAGCGCATCCGGCTCACCATCGCGGGCGCGGATCGGGACAACACGCTGCAGGCCGAGCGCGATCCGCCGCCCCGGCTCGCGCTGCATGCCGGCGGGCCATTCCCTTCCGTGCTGCGCTTGCCCATACTCGGGAGCAACGCATCCGCTTCACCTGCGAGCCTCCCATAACAACCGAGACCCGGGCGACGAAACCTCAGGGATTGGGGCCCTTCCAGCTCTTCACCGTCCTCTTCGGCACCATCATCGGCGTCGCCTGGATCGTCGCGACGGGGATGTGGATCGGGGAGGCCGGCCCGCTCGGCGCCATCATCGCGTTCGGCATCGGCGCGCTCGTCATGTGGCTCATCGGCCTGTGCTTCGCGGAGATGATGACGCTCTACCCGGACGCCAACGGGTCCATGGCCTATGTCTTCGAGGCGTTCGGGGAGCGCGCGGCCGCCGCGGCAGGCTGGTTCCTGGTGCTCACCTATTCGGCCACCTGTGCGTGGTTCTTCGTCACGGTGTCCTGGCTCGCGCAGGCGGCGGTGCCCTGGATCGGGGGCCCAAAGGTCTACGCCACGTTCGCGGGTGACGTGCACCTGGGCGAAATCGTTCTCGGCCTCGCGGCGGCGGTGGCCATCACTCTCGTGAACCTGCGCGGCGTGTCGGCACGCGCGGCTTTCCAGGATGCGCTGGTGGTGGCGAAGATCGCCATCGGCATCGCGCTGTTCGTCGCAGCTTTGCTGCTGGGCCGGGCCGAAAGGCTGGAGCCGGTGTTCGCCGCTTCGACCCCTCACGCCATCTGGTTGAGCATCGCCTCCGTCGCAGCGACCACGCCGTTCTTCTTCGCCGGGTTCGACGTGCTGCCGCAGGCGGTGCGGGATCGCCGCCCGGGCACGCCGCTGAGAGTGATCGCCACCGTGATCAGCATCGCGACCTTCCTGGCGTTCGTGTTCTACAGCGGCGCGATTCTCTCGGCGAGCGCGGCGCTGGAGCGGACGGTGCTGCGTGAATCCACGTTGCCGGTGGTGGAAGCTTTCAGCACGGGCATGGGCCAGCCCTGGCTGGGATTTCTCGTCATCGTCGCGGGAATCTGCGGCATCCTCACGGGCTGGAATGCGTGCCTGCTCTCGGGAGCCCGCGTTTTGCAGGGCATGGCGCAGGCCGGCGTCACGTTGCCGTTCTTCGCAGTCGAGCGTGTGCGCGATTCCGGCACGTCGAAGGTGCCGGTGCGTGCGACGTTGTTCATCGCGTTTCTCGCGGCAGGGCTCGGCATGATGGGGCGCCAGGCTGCCGCGCCCATCGTGGACATCGTGGCCATTCCGCTGCTCATCTGTTTCGTACTCGTCTGCGCCGGAGTCATCCGACTGCGCCGCACCAGACCGGATGCCGAGAGGCCTTATCGCGTTCCCGGCGGCCTGATGCTCGTGCGCTTGGCATTGCTGCTTTCCGCAGGGCTCATCGTGGCCGCGCTCGTGCCGGTCTTTCTATCTGCCCGCGGCTACGCTCAGTGGGTCTTCCTGGTGGTCTGGTCGCTCGTGGGGCTGGTGTTCTGGCGCATGGCGGCGGGATATCGCGCCACGATGACGGCGGAGAAGAGGAAGGCGTGCGTGCTGGGTGGGGAAAGCTAAGTCGGTCTCAAGTTTAAACTGTTGTTCAAAGTGGCATTGTCTGTCAGCGTCGTAATCTTGGTCCGTCCCGAACTCTCACTGGCATTTTATTTCAGAAACCATTTCTCTAAAGAGAGCACGACGAACCTTGAACCAATCCGAATCGCGGCGAAAGTCTTTGCCGAAATAGCCTGGCGCTACCAGTAGAGCGAATTGAGTACCGCAGCGACGCACATAAGCTTCGGAAGCTGGTTTTTCTGGATCAAAAAGATGCATCCAGGGGGTGTTGGCTATGCTTACAATCTCTGCATCCATTTTTTCTGATGAACTTGCATGGCCCAGCTCGGCTCGCAAAGCTCTATTTAGCATGGGGCGCAACTCGAGCAGCGACGTTTCAATCGAAGATGAATTGCCAAGTCGCGCTAGCGTATAGACCACTTCAAATTTCGCCACGTTATCCCAGCGCGACCATCCGTAGTCGTACTGCGCCGAGAATATCTGATTGAGACTCGACTCGGGTGATTCGAAATTCTTGTCAAAGACTCTCGGCTTGTCTTTGAATCGATGGTTGGGCGGAACCTTGAGTGAAACAAGACCGCCTTCATATCTGATCTCATAGTCGAGCCATTTTTCTTTATCGGCATCGATTCGTTTTCCAGCGGCAAACGTGATCCCCAAGATTGACATGCTGATCACCAACAAGATCAATAAATCTGCCTTCATGGGTATACGGAATGCGGGCTGATCGATCCCATGAACATTGCAGGAGATGCGATAATGGAGCCAACGACTCGGAAAGGATTGAATGTGTTCAGGCCCACTACATTACCTACAGCATCCAAAAAATGATTCGAAATCGTTAACTGCGCGCCTACTGACTGAGCCAAACTTCGACCAACAAGTATGTTGGCAGCAGACCCATAGTAGGTGACCCCAACTTCTGTGCTGAATCGGAAGCCATTTTGAGCTAGAGCGCTGAAAGCATTAGAGACAATCAGGCTTCCCTGGCTGTGCGCCACAATATTAGAGATTGCTCCTGCTTGCTGCAAAAGCCCGGCCAACTGGCTCCCAAGGCTAGAAGTTCCGGTCACTTTCATTAGAAATGATTCTGTTAGGTCCGCGATGAACCCATAAGCTCCCGGATCGCTCTGCGGCGGAAGTATTCCCGTGTATGATCTGAAAGGCGACTGGGGTTTGCAGTGGAGTGCGACACCGAGTGTCCGGCGTTCGGAAATGCTTAAGCATGCTTCAATCGTCATGGGTCTGGCTCTTCTGCTGCATGGGTGCCAGCGTGAGCGACACAAGTTTGAATTTTGCGCTATCAATAGGGGAGTTTTCGATAAAGAATCAACGATTATTGATACTGACAATCATCGAGTTGATGGAGCGGATACTTCATTTGAATTTGGCATATTGGATCTTGGGTTTGCCAGAGGGTTCGCGAAGCCATTTCCATTCATGCTGCCGGCAGTTCCGTTGAATAAAATGCCTGGACGGTGGGAGGCCGGAGGATATCGATTCACGATGTCTGTCCCTCCGTCTGCTGATCTGGATTGGGTTCTGACTAGCGCGCAGCCGATGGATGCTTCGAGTGTGCAGGGATTCAAGCAGCTTCCGGTGATTTTGTATTCGAACGGGGGGTGGCGTGATGGCGATAAGGATGACTGCCCCTGAAGTGCCGGGCTACGTGTTTTCATGCGGATCCAGCCGTCTTTACGGTGAGTCATTTTAGCGAGCCGGATATGACGCGATTGCAAGCGGTTCGGGCGTGGTTTCTCTTGGCT
>JBGAIL010000286.1:0-3806 GCA_044225565.1 Steroidobacteraceae bacterium
CGGCCTCCCACCGGAAGACATGCGTAGGCGCAAGCAGGAGATCTTCGCCGCTCTCGCTCAGGAGATCGCCGAGGCGGAAAAGCACACCGGAGTGCGCTCCATCTATTCGCAATGGGCGAAGGAAGGGCTGAACAACGCGCATCTCGCGTCAGTGGCGACGTATTTCGATTGTGTGCCGGGATTCCAGCGGCTGCTCGCGGAGCACGGCGGTGATCTGCCAGCCTTCTACGCGAGCGTGCGCCAGCTGGCGGAATTGCCGCGGGAGCAGAGACATGCCCGGCTCTGTGTTCGACTTCCACAGGGCTCTGACGTACGGTAAGCCCCCATGGAGGCACCGCTCAAAGTCTCGTTCGTCTACAACGCGGGACTGCATCAGATTCCGCATTCCCTGCCTCTGGCCCTGGAGCTGTCGGCCGGCCATCCCGATATCGAAGTGGACGTCGTCGGCGCCAGCGAGCGTCACCTGGAATTCGCCCGCCGGCTGGCGGCAGCCTACGGAATCGAGGCTCCGGTGCGCTATCTGCCGCTCTTCAGGCCGTGGGACGTGCGCTTGCGCGCGCGTCTGACGGGCGAGCTGGCACCCATGAAGAAGCGCACCCTGCGAGCGAACCTGGCCATGCTGGCGGCGCGCGATGCGGTCGTCACGCCGGAGTGGACCTCGCTCGTGCTGCGCCGGAAGCTGCCGCGCACGCACATGGTCTTCACGAGCCATGGGGCAGGTGATCGCGCCATCACCGTGACCAGCAGTATCCGCGGCTTCGATTTCGTGTTCACCTCGGGCGCGAAGCTCGAGCAGCGCATGCTGGACCTGCAGCTGATCCGACCGGGGCGCTACGCGACAGGCGTCTATCCGAAGTTCGACTGGGTGATGCGCTCGCGCGTCCCGCGGCGGCCGCTGTTCGACAATGGTCGGCCCACCATCCTCTACAGCCCGCACTTCCAGCGTTCCCTGTCCTCATGGCCGCTCGTCGGCCGGAAGGTGCTGGACTATTTCGCGGCGAGCGAGCGCTACAACCTCGTCTTCGCGCCGCACGTGCGGATGTTCGAATCCCCGTGGCGGCCGCGGCATCGGCCGTTCCGGCGCTATCGCGGCCTGAAGCACATGCTGATCGACCTCGGCAGCGAGCGCAGCATCGACATGAGCTACACGCTGGGCGCGGATGTCTTCCTGGGAGACGTGAGCAGTCAGGTGTCCGAGTTCGTGATGCGGCCGCGACCCTGCCTGTTCCTCAATCCGCGAGGGACGGCGTGGCAGGGGGATCCGAACTATCTGTTCTGGACGCTGGGCCCGGTGATCGAGGACGTGAGGCGGCTCGGTGAGGGCTTGCGTCAGGCCCTCGACTCCCATGCCTTGTACGAGTCGCGGCAGCGCGCCTATTTCAGCTCGACCTTCGGCGAAGAGTGGGGGGCCGAGCCGAGCGCCCGGCGCGGCGCCCACCTCCTGGCGAGCTATCTGCGCCGTTCGATCGTGAAGGGCGTGAATGCGGTGGCGGCCACAGCCGTTCTCGGTGCGGAGAGTGCCGCCCCGATGATCGACCTGCTGCCGACGTTGTGAGGATCAGGCCGGCCCCGCACGGAGCATTCCGCGCGGGGCCGGCTCCTGAGGCAGCCGCTTACGAGTCGATCGAGATCCGGCGCGGCTGCACCTGCGCCTGTTTGGGGATCGAGATCTCCAGCACGCCGTTCACCTGCTTCGCCTTGATCTGCTCGGTGTTGGCGGCATCCGGCAGCGTGAAGCGGCGGACGAAGGTGCCCACGACGCGCTCCACGCGCTCGTAGCCTTTCTCGTTCTCGCGCTTCTCGCTCTTGCGCTCGCCCCGTATCGTCAGCACGCCGTCGTCGGCGGTGATGTCGATGTCCTTGGGGTCGACGCCGGGAACGTCCGCGCGCACGACGAAGCGCTCGGCTTCCTCGTGAACGTCCACCGCGGGGAGCCAATCGGAATTGGCGGTGCCCGAAGCTTCCGGCGAGCCGAATGCGTCGCCGAACACGTGATCGAGCTGCTGGTGCAGGCGATTGACGAGCCGCCACGGCTCATAGCGAACCAGAGTCATGTTCATTCCTCCTCGAGATTCAAACAGCGCACGTTGCGCGTTGCTCGCCGATTTGAGGCCCGCGCGACGGCTTTCAAGGGCGGGCGCGAGCGCCGCCGTGCGGTGGACAAAATGTGAATAAGTTGTGGGCTGACTGGGCACAACATCTAGGGCCGGGGCCCGCGATGTGGCGCATGCGGGATTACCGAATTATGACCGGCTGGCGCAGCACGAAACTTTGTAAGTATTTGTCCTGAATGAGGAATTCAGGCTTGAATTTTCTGCGTCGCGATTCTTGACGGTCTTGTGTCAGGCGAATAGGCTCCTTTCCCCGACACAACATCTTGATGCGTGCAACGCGCTTCGGGGTGTGCGCTCGGGGGAGGGTCCAGGGGAGCGGCTGTCTGACAGCAGCCTTCAGTTTCGAGGCAGGCTTTGTTTCGAGGCGCGGCACGCTTTTCCCTGGAATCTGCATCAAGGCAGCACCATGCTTGGAGTGCCGCGGGCTCATGAACACCGTCGTGAAACTCGAACCGAAGGACGTCGCTTCCATCCCGTTCCAGGAAGCCTCGCTCGACATCTGGGACAAGAAATACCGTCTGACGGCCAAGGACGGCACGCCCATCGACAAGACGATGGACGACACTTACAAGCGTGTCGCGCGCGCCCTGGCGGACGTGGAGCGTGAAGAGGCGCGTGAGTCGTGGTACGAGAGGTTCCTGTGGGCACTGCGCCGCGGTGCCATCCCCGCCGGCCGCATCACCTCGAACGCCGGCGCGCTCGAGCACAAGCCCGCCACGTCCACCATCAACTGCACGGTGTCGGGCACCATCCGCGACTCCATGGACGACATCCTGGGCAAGGTGCACGAGGCCGGGCTCACCTTGAAGGCCGGCTGCGGCATCGGCTACGAGCATTCCACGCTGCGCCCGCGCGGCGCTTACGTTTCGGGCGCGGGCGCCTACACCTCGGGCCCGCTCTCGTTCATGGATATCTTCGACAAGATGTGCTTCACCGTCTCCTCCGCCGGCGGCCGCCGCGGCGCGCAGATGGGCACGTTCGACGTCGGCCATCCCGACGTCATGGAATTCATCCGCGCCAAGCGGGAGAGCGGGCGGCTGCGCCAGTTCAACCTCTCGCTGCTCATCACGGACGAGTTCATGCACGCGGTGCGCGAGAACCTCGACTGGAAGCTCGCCTTCCCGCTGTCGCTGAAGGAGTTCGAGGCCGAGCGGCCGGATCTCGGCGATGCCTCGAAGTTCGTGTGGCGCGAGTGGTCGATCCACGAGGGCTACGTCACCAACGAGGAAGGCCTGGTCGCCTGCAAGATCTACAAGACGCTGCCGGCGCGCCGCATGTGGGACGTCATCATGACCTCCACGTACGACTTCGCCGAGCCGGGCTTCATCCTCATCGACCGCGTCAACGAGATGAACAACAACTGGTGGTGCGAAAACATCCGCGCCACCAATCCCTGCGGCGAGCAGCCGCTGCCGCCCTATGGCAGCTGCCTGCTGGGCTCGGTGAACCTCACGAGCTTCGTGCGCCAGCCCTTCACCGAGTTCGCGGAGTTCGACTGGAAGGAATACCGCGAGGTCGTGAAGGTGTTCACGCGCATGCTGGACAACGTGGTGGAGATCAACGGCCTGCCGCTCGAGCAACAGCGGGACGAGATCACGCGCAAGCGACGCCACGGCATGGGCTTCCTCGGCCTCGGCAGCACGCTCACGCTGCTCGGCATGAAGTACGGCTCGCCCGAGTCGGTGAGATTCA
>JBGAIL010000036.1:0-31438 GCA_044225565.1 Steroidobacteraceae bacterium
TTCAGGCGACCTCTCGCAGACCAGCGCCACGCGCCGCGTCGAAGCTCGCCATCGTACCTGGCTTCATCGACATGATAGGACGTCGGTCTGAATACAACGTGGTAGTGATCCGGCGGTTGCTGGGGGATCGACATCCCGAAGAGGTAGCGCGCCGGCGCGGCGTCTCGCATTTCTAGACGCTGCTTCGGGCGCCTCGGTTTCACCGATATCGCAATCCCGCGCGGGAGTGACCTGGCGCCAGGGTGGAGGTATATCTCGTGACCTGACTTGACTCGCCGCCCGGCGATGCCCGATAACGGCCGCATGGCGGCAGAACTCAAATGAACGGAAAGCCCGCCCCTCTTCCAGGCGGCGAGGACGCCGGCTTCATGCAGGCGCTGTCCCGGCGCCTGCGGCGCCCTCTGGAGCAGTTCTTCGAGCGCCGCCTCGGCCGCAGAGCGGAAGTGGAAGACCTGGTCCAGGAGGTCTTCGAGCGGCTGCTGCGGCAGAAGAACCTCGATTCGCTGGAGCGTCTCGACGGTTATGTCTTCACCGTCGCTGCGAATCTGCTGCGCGACCGGGCGCGCAAGAGCACGGCGCAGCCCACCCAGTACGTCGCCCTCGACAAAATCGCCGATCTCAGTGAGGAAATCACCCCGGAACGCGTTCTTATGGGCAAGGACGCCATGAACCGTTTCCTGGCCGCCATCGCCGAGCTGCCCGAGCGCACGCGCACCATCCTGATGCTGCGCCGGTTCGAAGGGCTGGAATTCAAGGCCATCGCCCAGCAGCTCGGCATCTCGGTGAGCGCCGTCGAGAAGCACATGTTGCGGGCCATGGACGATCTGTCACGGAGGCTGGATCTCGAATGAGCGCGCTGAAGCCGTCCGAGGTGTCCGATGACCGCTCGCAGCGCACCTGGCAGGCGTTGGGGGAGGTCGCCGACCATCCCGTGGTCGCGGCGTGGCGGGATCAGGCGCGCAAGACCCGTGCACCACGGCGCATGCCGTGGGCCGTGGCTGCGGGCGTTGCAGTGGTTTCCGTCGGAGCGCTGAGCTACTGGGCATCCCATCAAAAGGGAGTGGGGGTGCCGCTTGCGGGCAAGGTGGAAAAGACGGTCGTCGTCGCGGACGGCGTGCTCGAATCCTTTGCCACCGCACGCGGCGAGCGCAGGAAGGCGTTGCTCGCGGATGGAAGCAGCATCACGCTGAACACCTCCAGTCGCGCCACGGTGGACTATCGCGGCAACTCGCGCAGCGTTCGCCTTCTGGAAGGCGAGGCCTTGTTCGAGGTCGCGAAAGATTCCCGGCGCCCCTTCGTGGTCACTGCCGCCGGCCGGCAGGTGGTCGCGCTGGGCACCGCGTTTGGAGTGCGCCTCGAAGGAACGGCGGTGCAGGTCACCCTCGTCGACGGACGGGTGGCAGTCGACAAGGTGGAGCTGGCCCCGGGGCAGCAGTGGCATGCGGAATCGGCGGGGCAGCCGGTGATCCGCGCTGTCGACGTCGCGCGGGCCACGAGCTGGAAGAACGGCTGGCTCGTGCTCAATCGCGATACGGTAAGCGATGCCGTGAGGGAAGTGAGCCGCTACACCGAAGAGCGGATCATCTGCGACGACCCCCGGCTCGCGGGCCTGCACGTGAGCGGAACGTTCCGCACAGGAGAGGTCGAGAGCTTCCTCAACGCGTTGTCGGAGATCCATCCGCTGTCCGTCGAGCGCTCGCGGCCCGGTGAGCTGCGCCTGGTGTGGCGCGAGTGAACAGCGGCCGTTGATCTCGCAGCGGCGCTGCGCTCATTTTCGTGAGCGATGATGAGGATTTCGCCGCACGCCTCGTTCTTCCCCCTCGAGCCACCGCGTTTGCGGCGGCAAGTCATCCGGGGGGATCGAGAACATCATGACGCTTCGCCGTAATTTCACGGGCTTCGGCCTCCTGGCGGGTTGCGCCGCGCTCGTGCTCTGCCAGGCCGCGCAGGCGCAGGAGAACGGGAAATCCGTCTACAACATTCCTGCGCAGTCGCTCGATAGCGCGCTCACGCAATTCGGCATGCAGAGCGGGCGCCAGCTCGTCTTCGATCCGGACGTGATTCCGTCGATGACCACGCAGAGCGTGCAGGGCGAGTACACGACGCTCAAGGCGCTGGAAATCCTGCTGAGCAACAGTGGCCTGACCTACGCGATCGACGGCAAGGACACCATCATCGTCCGCCGCATCAACTCGGCGTCGGTGGATCACGGCATCCATCTCGCCCAGGCCGGCGATCCTGCCGCAGCCCGGGCGCTGCCGGAGGAGCCGGCGGCGGCCGAGGAGCCGCAGACCATCACGATCGTGGGCAGCTCGATCCGGTCCAGCCAGGACTATCTCGCGAACTCGCGCCCCATCCAGGTCGTCACCGCCGGGCAGTTCGAGAAGACGGCCGGCGAGAACATCGGCGAGTTCCTGCTGAAACTGCCGGTGAACACCGGCGCCAACCTGACGCCTGCCACCGACGAGTACGGCGGCGGCTCGACGAACATCAATCTGCGCGGCCTCGGCGCGAAATACACGCTGGTGCTGGTCGACGGGCGCCGCTTCGGCGGGGAGAACTACAGCCCCGACATCGGCGCCCTGCCGGCCGAGGCGGTCGAGAGCGTGGAGATATTGAAAGGCGGCGCGTCCGCCGTGTACGGATCGGATGCCGTTGCCGGGGTGGTCAACATCCGGCTCAAGAGGAATTTCACCGGTATCGAGCTGTACAGCTCGTATGGCGAGACGACGCGCGGCGACGCGGGCCTGTTCCGCACGGCCGCGCTCTTCGGCGTGCAGGACGAGCGCTTCAGCTTCATGGGCAGCGTGTCCTACCAGGACCGCGGCGGGTTCACGAAATACGATCGCAAGCTCACGGCGAGCCGGGATTATCGCCCGTACGGCGGTATCGACCGCCGCAGCACCGCCGTGGGCACGCCCCACCAGATCGTGCTCGACTCCGATCCGGATACGGTCCTGAGCATCGATGTGTCGCGATTCGCGTCGGGCTACTATGGCGGCTCGCTGTCCGACTATGTGCCCTACGACCACGAGGCGCAGGCGTTCTCCTCGAACGAGATCGGCACGTACCCGGAGCAGGATCAGCTCGCAGGGCACTGGTCCGCGCAGTACCGTCTCATCGATGACCGGCTGTCGTTCTTCACGAACGGATACGTGAATCACCGCAAGCAGGAATTCCTCATCGCCCAGTCCCGTCCCGATCTGGTGGTGCCGGCGGGCAATCCGTACAACCCCTTCGGCGAGACGGTCAGCGTCAACTACCTGCTGGGCGGCGCGGAGATCGATCCGTGGAAGGGGAACTACGACACGATGAACTTCCAGGGAACGGCCGGCCTGCAGGGCCGTGCCGGCCGCTTCAACTACGAAGTGGCCTACTCGTCGCATCGCAGGAGGATCGACGAGACGTATTCCAACGATATCGACTTCGATGCGATCCAGGCGGCGGTCGAGCGCACCGACACGCTCGCCTTCAACCCGTTCGGCTACAACGCCAATTCCCCCGAGCAGATGGCGCTGATCACCTTGCCCGAGTACGGGGCGGACCGCATCGACCGCAACCGCAGCCTCAACGCCAGGCTCGACGGCAAGCTGTTCGACTGGTATGCCGGCGAAGCCCTGTTCGCCGTGGGCTTCGAGCATCGCAACATCGACTATCAGCTCGACCCCACCCTCATCGCGCAGACGCGCAGCACCAGCTACCCGTCGATCTCGGAGCCGGTCTCGCGAAGCCGCAGCGTCGACGGCTGGTTCGGCGAAGTGCGCCTTCCGGTGTACGACGCCGCGGATTCCGCGGCCGTGATCCGCTCTGCGGAGGTCACTGCGGCGGTGCGACACGAGAAATACAGCGATTTCGGCTCGTCCACCGTGTGGCAGTCGGCCGGCAAGATCGGATTTCTCGACGACAGCTGGATGCTGCGCGCTTCGTACGCCGAATCCTTCAAGGCGCCGAGCGTGGCGGCTCTCGTCAGCCCCGCGAGCGCCTTCGAGAACGACAATTTCTACTACGACCCGGTGCGCGGCGGCGTCTTCGCCGTCGGGCTCATCGCGGGCGGCAATCCCGACCTGACGCCGGAGATGGGCAAGAGCGTCAACGTCGGGCTCGTCGCGAGGCCGCGCACATTGCCGAACGCGACCTTCACGCTCGACTACTGGACCGTGAAGCTCTCGGACGTCATCGGCCAGCCCGATGCCCAGGCGCTGCTGTTCGGCACCTCGCTGAGCGGCTCCATCACGCGCGATCCGCTCACCCAGTACCCCACGATCGACATCCGGCTCGACAACGGCGGCGAGCGCAATGTCGCCGGAGTCGACGTCGGCGGTGGATATCGCTGGGACACGCAAGCTCGCGGCTCGCTGTCTTTCGACCTGAACCTGACCCGGCTCACCCGGTTCGAGGACGTCGCCAACGACGGTCGCAGGATCGACAACCTCGGCCTGTTCAGCAACAACCCGGGCGTCATGCCGAAGATGCGCGCGGTGCTGAGCATCGGCTGGCAGCATCGCGGGTTCGACCTGAACGGCACGCTGCATCACATGTCCGGCTACGGCGATGTCCTGCCGGGCGTGATCGATCGCAGGGTCTCGAGCTACGACACCGTCGATCTGCAGGCGGCCTACGAGTTCGGCGACGCCGGGCGCCTCTCCGGCCTGCGCATCTACGGCGGTCTCGAGAATGCCTTCGATACGGCTCTGCCCTTCGTGGCCTCGAGCTCCGATGGCTGGGATCGGGCGCTGGCCGACTATCGCGGGCGCTACTGGTACTTCGGCCTCAAGAAGAAACTCTGAGGCGTGCCGTCCGTGAAGCCCCGGATGCTGCTGGCGCTGGCCTGCACGCTCCTGCCGTTTGCGGAAAAAGCGGATGCGCGGCCGATCGAGGCCGCGGATCTGGCGCTGGAAGCGCGCCTCTCGGACGCGACGATGTCGCCGGATGGCAAGAGCATCGCGGTGATCGTCACCCGCGCGGACTTCGTGGACAACCGCTACACACGCATCCTCGTGCTCGTGGACGCGGTTTCGGGCACATCGCGCGAGCTCGCGCCGGGGCGGACCGGAGTCGGCTCACCGCAGTGGTCTCCCGGCGGCGAGAGACTGGCCTGGCTGGATGCGCCTGGTGGTGGCGAGCCGCAGATCTTCGTGACGCGCGTCGGCGATCCGGGCTCGTCACCGGAAAGCGTCACGAGCGCGGCGCAAGGGGTGGAGTCTTTCAAATGGAGCCCGGACGGCGCTTCCTTCGCGTTCGTCACTCCCGACACTCCGCCGGTCCGCGCAGGTGAGGAGCGATACAACAAGTCCTTCGAAGTGGGCGACAACGACTACCTCGCCACCTCCGCCGCCGTGTCATCGCATGTCTGGCTGGTCGGCGCGCAGGGCGGTGCTGCCCGGCGGCTGACTTCGGGAATCGAGAGCGTCAGGCAGATCGAGTGGATGCGCGGCTCGGATGCGATCGTCTTCCTGAGCCAGCCGCGTCCCCACGACGGCGAGCTCATCAACGCGTCGATCAAGAGTGTCGGGATCGGAAGCGGCGAGCAGCGCGTGCTGGTGCAGGGCTCGGCGGGCAACAATGCCGTTCAAGGTTTGTTCGAGCCTTCTCCGGATGGCGCGTGGCTCGCTTACTCGCGCACTCGCGGGAGCGAGCCGTCATTCCGGCCCGAGGGGATCGTCGTAATGCCTCCTTCGGGCGGCGCGAGCCGCGAGATCACCGCGGGGATCGATCGCAGTCTCGGCGGCATGGTGTGGATGCCGGACGGGAAAAGCACGCTCGTGGCGGGGCGTGATCGGAGTCGCTTCGCGGTCTGGATTCAGCCGCTGGAGGGCGCCGCGAGCAGGGTCGACATGGGTGCAGTCACGGACTTCCGTGGAGTGTCGGTCAGCCGTGGCGGGGCGCTGGCGCTCGTAGGCAGCGAGGCGCGCAAACCTGCCGAGCTCTACGTCATGAGCTCGATCCACTCGAGGCCGCGGCGCCTGACCCGGTTCAACGAGCACCTGGCCGCGCTCGATACCGGGCGCATCGAGACGATGACCTGGAAGCTCGACGGCTTCGAGCAGAACGGCGTGCTGCTCCATCCACCGGGTTTCACGCCGGAGCGGAAATGGCCGCTGGTGCTGAACATCCACGGCGGGCCCATGGCGAGCTCCACCGAGGCCTTCGATGCCTTCAATCAACTGCTCGCCGCGCAGGGATGGCTGGTGTTCTGTCCCAACTACCGCGGCAGCAGCACGACCGGCGACGCGTTCCAGAGCGCGATCATCAACGATGCCGGTGACGGGCCGGGCCGCGACGTGATGGCGGGAATCGAGGCGGTGCAGGCACGCGGCATCGTCGATGCTCAACGCATCGCGGTCTCGGGCTGGTCGTACGGCGGTTATCTCACCGCATGGCTCACCGGCCACTATCAGATCTGGCGCGCGGCGGTGGCGGGCGCTGCCGTCACCGACTGGTTCGACTGGTACAACCTCGCCGATCTGAACGTGTGGGCCGGTTACGGCCTCGGCGGCTCTCCCTGGCTCAATGGCAATGCCTTGAATTACTGGCGGCAATCGCCCATGGCATACGCGCACCGGATTCGCACTCCGACGCTGATTCTCTCCACCACCGGAGACAGGCGCGTGACCGTCACGCAATCGTACAAGCTCTATCACGCGCTCAAGGACAACGGAGTCCCCGTCCAGTTCGTCGTGTATCCGGTCGGCGGTCATTGGCCGCAGGATCCGGTTCATCGGCGCGATCTCTACCGCCGGTGGATCGGCTGGATCGCGGAGCGATTCCGGGAGGCACCCGCGGATGGAGCCACCGAGGCGAGGCCGTGAAGGGCACCGGCTCGTACGCGGCGCTGCTGACGGTCTTCGCGCTGCCGGCGATCGGCGCCGAGCCCGTGGATCTGGCGATGATCAATCGCATCGTGGACGAGGGGCTCAATCACAGCGAGCTCGCGCAGACCGCGGCGTATCTCACCGACCGCATCGGCGGCCGGATGACGAACTCGCCTCAGATGCGGGAGGCGGAGCGCTGGACGCAGGAGCGGTATCGCGCCTGGGGCCTCGAAGACGTGCGTCGCGAGGGTTTCGAGTTCGGGCGCGGGTGGTCGATCGACTCGGTGAGCGTGCGAATGACGGCGCCCCGGCCCGTCGCCTTGCGTGCGATCCCCATTGCCTGGACACCGGCGAGCCACGGCACGTTGACCGCGGGAATCGTCGTCGCGCCGATGGCCCGCGAGCGTGACTTCGAGCGCTGGAGGGGTCGTTTGCGCAACCGCATCGTCCTCGTGACGCGTCCCGACGAAGGCTCCGAGCCGGACGCGATCCCGTTCGAGCGGTACTCACCACAACGGCTCCTGCAGAGCGACGTCTTCGAGCAGCCCGTGCATCCATCCCTGCTGCTCGTGAAATATGGCAGGGAGCGCGCGTTTCTCGCGAAACGCGATGCCTTTCTCGCCGCGGAGGGCGCGCTCGCCTGGGTGCAGATGTCCAGGCGCGATGGAGGACTGCTGCATGGCCAGGGATACGGTCACCGGGTCGACCAGACGCCGGCGCTGCCGGGCATTGAGATTGCCGCGGAAGATTATCGACGGTTGGCACGGCTGGCGATTGCGGGCGCGGAGCCGAAGATGGCGATCGAAAGCAACGTGCGCTTCCACGACGAGGATCGAAACGCCTACAACGTGCTCGTCGACATTCCGGGGCGGGACGGCAAGGCGGGTTACGTGATGGCGGGCGCCCATCTCGACAGCTGGGTGGCCTCGGATGGAGCTCAGGACGATGCTGCGGGTTGCGCGGTCGTCATGGAATCCGCGCGCATCCTCGCGAAACTCGGCGCACGGCCCAGGCGGGCCATCCGTTTCGCCTTGTGGGCGGGTGAGGAGCAAGGCTCGCTGGGTTCGCTCGACTACATTCAGCGCCATCTGGCCACGCGCCCGCCGGTCACGGATGCGCGACTGAAAGGGATCGCTCCGGGATATACGTGGGCGACGAGGTGGCCGATCCAGCGGCTCGCGGGTCATGCGCAGCTCTCGGCCTATTTCAACATCGACAACGGCCCGGGTCGCGTGAGGGGCCTGTATGCGGAGGGGAACCTGGCGGTGATCCCCATCTTCCAGGACTGGCTCGCGCCATTCGCGAGCCTGGGGGCGACCGAAGTGGCCGCCGCCCCGACCGGAGGCACGGATCACGTGGGGATGCAGGCCGTCGGCATACCCGCGTTCCAGTTCATCCAGGACCCTCTCGACTATCTCAGCCGCGTCCATCACTCGAGCGCGGACAGCTACGATCACCTGAAGATCGAGGATCTCAGGCAGGCCGCCGTGATTCTCGCCTCGGTGCTCTGGATGTCCGCGGAGCGCAGCGAGCCCCTGCCGCGCATGCCGATTCCGGTGCAGCCTGCGCCCACGAATCCGTTCGACTACGCGGATGACGAGGAGGTGCAGGGCGAGGACTGAGCGCCCAAAAACCCCAGAAACCCCCACCGGTTCCGCTCCGAACAGCCACAAGCTCCGCTTCGCCTGGGCTCCAATGCCACCCAGATACCGGAGGCTCCCATGAGAAGAACGGCTTTCCCGCTCGGCGTCCTTGCCACGCTCTCCCTCGCCACGTCCCCCTCGTACGCCGCCGACTACGACCTCGTGTTCTCCGGCGGTCGCGTGGTCGACGGCACCGGCGCGCCCTGGTTCCGCGCGGACGTCGGCGTGAAAGGCGATCGCATCGCCGCGGTGGGCGACCTCTCGCAGGCCAGCGCCACGCGCCGCGTCGATGCGACGAAGCTCGTCATCGCCCCCGGCTTCATCGACATGATGGGGCAGTCCGAATACAACGTGCTGGTCGACGGTCGCGCGGCCAGCAAGATCACGCAGGGCATCACCACGGAAGTGACGGGCGAGGGCGGTTCCATCGCTCCGCTGAATGCGCGGCTCCTCGCCGAATCGAAGGAGCAGTACGCGCACTACGGCTATACGCCCACCTTCACGACGTTCTCCGGCTATTTCGAGGAATTCGCACGACGCGGCGTGGCGCTGAATCTCGCCACGTTCGTCGGCGCGGGCCAGGTGCGCAATCTCGTCATCGGCAAGGAGAACCGCCCCGCCACGCCGCAGGAGCTGAAGGCCATGGAGGCCGAGGTGGCGAAGGCGATGGAGCAGGGCGCCATGGGCCTTTCCACCGCGCTCATCTACGTGCCGGACAATTTCGCCTCCACCGAAGAGCTCATCACGCTCGCCAGGGTGGCGGCGCGCTACGGCGGCACCTACATCACGCACCAGCGGGACGAAGGCGACGACGGCACGGTGGGGCTCGATGCGAGCATGGACGAATTCCTGCGCATCGTGCGCGAGGCGAAGCTGCCGGGCGAGGTGTATCACATCAAGGCGTCCGGCAAGGCGAACTGGGGCCGCATGCCGGCCATGCTGAAGAAGCTCGCGGACGCCCGCGCGCAGGGCCTGGACGTCATCGCGGACCAGTACCCGTGGACGGCGAGCTCGAACGGCCTCGCGGACAGTCTGCCGCTGTGGGTGCGTGAAGGGGGCGCGGACAAGATGGCGGCGCGCATCCGCGACCCGAAGACGCGCAAGCGCATCCGCGAGGACTACCTGAAGGCGGACAAGGAGTGGCCGGAATCCGCCTCGCGCATCCTGATCACCAGCGTGCTCAACCCGAAGCTCTCGAAGTACATGGGCATGACGCTCGCGGACATCGGCAAGGAGGAGAACAAGGATCCGCTCGACGTGATGATGGACATCGTCGCCGACGACCACGGCAACACCAGTCGCGTCACGTTCTCCATGAGCGAGGACGACGTGCGTGCGGCGCTGCGCAACCCGTTCGTGTCGTTCAACACGGATTCGCCGGCGATGGCGGAGGACGGCGTGTTCTCCAGGGAGAAGTCGCACCCGCGCGCATGGGGATCGGCCACGCGCATCCTCGGCCACTACGTGCGGGAGGAAAAAGTTCTGACGCTGGAGGAGGCCGTGCGCAAGATGACCTCGCTGCCGGCGGCACGCATGCGCTTCGCGGATCGAGGCATCGTACGCCCGGGGATGGCTGCGGATCTCGTGGCGTTCGATCCGGATACGGTGCGTGAGCGGGCGACGTTCGCGGACCCGAACCACTACAGCGAGGGCATGTGGTACGTGGCCGTGAATGGTCAGCTGGTGGTGGAGCAGGGCAGGATCACCGCTGCGCGGCCTGGCAGAATTTTGAAGGGCCCCGGTTACAAGGGAGCGCGCTGAGATGCGTGCCGCTGCTCGAGCGGCAGTGGTGTCGCCAGCCGCGGATTGCGGCTGCAGCCGGCGCCGCGACGCATGCGTAGGGCTCGCCGCCGCAATGTTCCTGGCTGGCCTTCCTGCGCCGGGCTTCGCCACACCTCCCGAATTCCAGCCCGCCCGCGACACCATCGCGGACGTGATGGCCGACGATTCCCTGCCTTCCGTCGTCGTCGCGGTGTCGCGCGGCGGCAAGGTGCTCTGGGAGGACGGCTTCGGCTGGGCCGACCAGGAGAAGAAGATCCGCGCCACCGAGCACACGGCGTACTCGCTGGCGTCCATCTCCAAGCCCTATACGGCGACCGCGCTCATGGTGCTCGTGCAGCGCGGGAAGGTTTCGCTGGATGCGCCAGCGAACGACTATCTGGGCGCGCAGAAGCTGGTGGCACACGTGGGCGACGCACGCGGCGCCACCATCCGGCGCCTGGCGAACCACACCTCGGGCCTGCCGCTGCACTATCAGTTCTTCTACGAGGACGAGCCGCCGGCGCGGCCTTCGATGGACGAGAGCATCCGCCGCTACGGCCACCTGACGCGTCCGCCGGGCGAGGCGTATCTCTATTCGAACTTCGGATTCGGCGTGCTCGAGTACGTCGTCGAGCGCGTGTCCGGAAAGCCTTACGACGCGTTCATGCGCGAGGAAGTCTTCCAGCCGCTCGGCATGAAGGAGAGCGCCGTGAACCGCTCGCCGGATCTCGGCGAGGCGGCGGTGGCTGTGCGCTACGGGCGCAACGGCGCTCCGCTGCCGTTCTACGACTTCGACCATCGCGGCGCCTCGGCGGTATACGCGAGCGCGCACGATCTGCTCCGCTTCGGCATGTTCCATCTGAAGGATCGCGTGCCGGGCCAGGAGCGCATCCTCTCCGACGCCAACCTCGATGCGATGCAGGTGCCCACCGCCATCGACGACGAGGACGCGAACGGCAAAGGCCGGCGCGGCATCGGCTGGGGCATGCACACCATCCACGGGCTGGACACGGTCAGCCACATGGGCTCGATGGGCGGCGTCTCCACCAAGCTGACGCTGATTCCCGCGCATGACATCGCCATCGTCGTGCTCACGAACGTGCTCACCGAGCGAGTGCCGGACATCGAGGCGGCGATCATCCATACGCTGTTGCCGCAGACGATCCGCAATCGGGAAGGCGTCACGATTCCGCCGGCTTTCGTCGGCCGTTGGGCGGGTGCGGTGCACGGTTACGCGGGTGAAGTGCCGGTGCGGCTCGAGATCGACGCCGGTGGCCGCGTCCTCACCACGGTCGGTGCGGCGGCGCAATTCGAGGTGTCTCGCGTTTCGGTCGCTCCGAATGGCTCGCTGTCGCTGGCCGACGTGCCCGGCGACATCCGCGCGCCCGATGCTGCGCGCTATCCGTACCGGCTGGATTTCAGTCTGACGCCTCGCGAGGATCGTCTGACGGGCGCCGTGTCGGCGGTTTCCCGGCCGCTTGCTGACCGTATCGGCAACGCGATGTCGTACTGGGTGGAGTTGCGGCGGGAGCGCTGAGCGTGAGCAGCCGCATCGTCCTGGCGCTGGCCGGCCTGCTCATCGCCCTTGCCACGGTGCTCGGGGCCGCTGGTGCTCATGCCCTGAAGGGCAGCCTTTCACCGGAACGGCTCGGCACGTTCGAGGTGGCCGTGAGGTATCACTTCTTCCATGCGCTCGGGCTGCTGGGCATCGGCATTCTGATGCGGCTCCTTGCCTCCCGGGCGCTCGCCTTCGCCGCGGCGTCGATCGTGGCCGGTGTCGTGCTCTTCAGCGGTAGCCTGTATGCGTTGAGTTTCGGTGCGCCCGGGGCGCTCGGCGTCGTCACGCCGTTCGGCGGCGTGTTGCTGATCGCAGGCTGGCTCGTGTTCGCGGCGGGAATGATCCGCTCGCGATAGCCCTTTCCCTTCTCCCGGGTCAAACGCCGATGTAGCTCCTGCGCCGGAAACTGGCGTACTCTCGGCTCATGTCCTCCAGGGCCGCACTCGACGCACGCAGCAGCACCGCGACGCTCGCTCAGCGCTATCGTAGTGCGTTGAAACGGTATTTCGAGCGGCGTCTCCGCGATTCCAGCGAAGCGGAGGATCTCGCGCAGGAAGTGCTGCTGCGTCTCACCATCCGGCAGAGCGCCAGCCAGGACGGTCCGCCGGCCGAGACCCGGACGTCTTATGTCTTCGCCACGGCGCGCAGCGTCCTCACGGACAAGATCCGTCGCGATCAGGTGCGCGCCCGCGCCGCCCATTGCGATCTGGAAGACCCGGCGATAAAAAACGACGGGGACATGGAGGTTCCTTCCGCGGAATGCGTTTATTCGTCTCAGGAAAGGATTCAGCGGCTCGCCCAGCTCCTGGAAGCGATGAGCCCGCGTGCGCGCGAGGTGTTCACGATGCACCGCATCGAAGGGCTGCCGTATTCCGAGATCGCCGCCGCGCTCGGCATCGCGGTGAGCACGGTCGAGAAACACATGATCTCAGCCCTGCGCTTGCTCATGCAGCACGCCTCGGAGCTCCTCTGATGCGGGAAGCCCGATCCAGCGGCCCCGAAGACCCGATAGCCGAGCAGGCCATCGCCTGGTTCGCGCGGGTGCAGTCCGACCGGCGCACCAGCGCCGACGAAGACCGTTTCGGCCATTGGCTGCAGCAGGATCCGCGGCACCGGGCAGCCTATGCGCAGGTCGAGAAGCTCTGGCGCGCCGCCGGCCCGCAGATCACTCCGAGACCTCTTTCCGCCAGCCCGCCCGGGGAGGCGGCCGAATCGTTGCGTGAACCGCGAGCCGGGCCGCGCATGCGCATGTCGCGCGTGCTGGCAGCGGCCGCGGCATTGACGGCGATCACCGTCGGCATCGCCATCTTTCTGCAGCATCGAGGCCTCGTCAGTGCCGGCTCGTATGCCACGGCAACCGGCGTTCAGCAGACCCTCGAGCTCAGCGATGGATCGAGCGTCACGCTCAACACGCAATCGGAAATCAGCGTCGACATCGGCAAGGCTGCCCGCACCGTGCAGCTCATTCGTGGCGAAGCGCGCTTCAATGTCGCCAGGGATGCGACCCGACCGTTCGTCGTGGCCACCGGCAATGCGCGCATTCGCGCACTGGGCACTGCCTTCGATGTCCGCGTCCTGCCGGACCGCATCGCCGTCACCTTGCTGGAAGGCAGGGTGGCCGTTGCCACGGCACCGGCTGCGGGAATCGCGAAGGCCGCGGCGCCCACCATACTCGCGCCCGGGCAGCAACTGGCCGTCGAGGCGAACGGCGATCAGCAGCTCCGGCAGGTGGATCTCGACCGCGCCAATGCCTGGGTGCATCGCCAGTTGATCTTCGATGCCGTGCCGCTGCCGGAAGCCGTCGCCGAAGCCAACCGCTATCTGCAGAAACCCATCACCGTGGAGGGCGCGGCCCTGGCGCAGATCAAAGTCAGCGGTGCCGTGCGCGCGGGCAGCCTCGAGAGCTTCATCGGCTCGCTCGAATCCGCATTTCCCGTGAGATCCGTCGAAGGCCCCAACGGCCCCGTGCTCGTCGCGCGCCAGCATTGATCGCGCGCGGTGATGCTCCGCGCATCGCATTCTCCCGCAGCCCACTGGAGGTAATCCCCGGGCGTTGCGTTACTTCCCCCCAGCGCACCGCGCGACTTCGCGAGTGCGCCGGACCAATAACGCACGAACACACTTCGGGGAATCCAACATGCTCGCTCGCGGACACGCCGGTCTCATCGCTTTCCTGGTCGCCTCGACGCTCGGCGTCGCGCTCGCCGCGCAGGAAGGCGTGACGCGGGAATATCGGATCGATGGCCAGCCGCTCGATCGCGCGTTGCGCGCATTCGCCATGTCGAGCGGTATGGATCTGCTGTTCTCGCCGGACCTGGTGGCAGGGCGGGCCAGCTCCAGGCTCGACGGCACCTACAGCGTGGGTGAAGCGCTCGCGCTGTTGTTGAAAGGAACCGGGTTGCGGTATGCCATCGACGGCAATCGCGTCGTCATCAGCTCGCAGCAGAAGCCCACGGCCGCCACCACGGCGGGAGAAGGCTCGACCATCCGCCTGGCACAGACTTCCGAGACCGGCGCCGATGAGCAGGACATGCCGCGTTCCGCCGGCACGGAGGGCGATGGCCTGTCGGAAGTGGTGGTGACGGGCTCGCGCGTCGCCCGCTCCACCTTCGACACGCCCACGCCCGTCTCGGTGCTCGACAGCGCGCAGATCGAGCAGTCCGGATTCAACAACATCGGCGACGTCCTGGGCCAGCTGCCGTCGATCGGCCTCGGACTGAGCTCCAGCACCGGCCAGTTCAGCAGTGACGCGGGCGCCGCCTTCGTCAATCTCCGCGGTCTCGGCACCGGGCGCACGCTGGTGCTGATCGATGGCCGGCGCCGGGTGTCGGGCTCTTCGGATTCTTCCGCAGTGGACCTGTCCACGATACCCGCCAGCATGATCGAGCGCGTCGAGATCATCACCGGCGGCGCCTCCGCGGTCTATGGCGCAGACGCGGTGAGCGGCGTCATCAACGTGATCCTCAAGCAGGATTTCCGTGGATTCGAGCTGTCCGCGCAGGGCGGCATCTCGCAGCACGGTGGCGCGGACTCGCTCTCGGCCAGCGCTTTCGGCGGGGTCCCTTTCGCCGACGAGCGGGGCTCGGTGAGCTTCGCGATCAGCCACAACCGCGAGAGTCCGATGTTCTCCACGCAGCGTTCGTTCGCGGACAGCTGGATCGCCACCGTCGACAATCCCGCCAACACGGGGCCGGCGGACGGCATTCCCGACCTCATCACGCTCGACCACTACACCATCGCCGAGGTGCATCCGGCGGGGGCATTCGACGTCGGCGGCACGCTGTATACGGTGGACCCGCAGTTGCGGCCGCTTCAGGTGGACCCCGTCACCGGCATCGGCGTCAACGGCGACGGCTGGGATTTCAGCCGCTACTTCCAGCAGCGGATGCGCTCGGAGGTCACCTCGTTCCGCACCGACATGAAGTACCGAATGACGGAGCGGGTCCAGCTCTTCGCGCAAGCGGAGTTCTCCAGCGGCAGCACTTTCAGCAGCGGCGCGCCCAACTACGATGCGGGTGAGACGCTCATCCAGCGGGACAATCCTTACGTGCCCGCGGATCTGGCCGCCTTGATGGACGCCAACGGTGTGAGCGAGGTCAACGTGCTGCGCGCCTCGCTGGATCAGGGCATCCGCAGCAACGACAACGACCGCAACACCTACTCCGTCGCGATGGGTCTGCAGGGTGCCTTCGGCCAGAGCTGGAAGTGGCAGGCCTTCGGCCAGTACGGCCGTTACGATCTCGAGAGCCGCGCGACCCATCAGCGCTGGACCAGCCGGTACCTGGAGGCCATCGACGTCATCGCGGACCCGCTCACCGGGGACCCGGTATGCCGCAGCGCATCAGCCCGTGCAGCCGGATGCTCGCCGCTGAACGTCCTGGGCATGAACGTGGCGACCCCGGAGGCTCTCGCTTACTTCAGCGTCGACAGCACCTTGCAGGTGGAGAACACGCAGACGCTGGGTGGCCTGCAGTTCACCGGCACGCTCTTCGATCTGCCGGCCGGGCCGCTGGCCTCGGCCCTGGGCATCGAATACCGCAAGGACACCCGATCGTACGTGGACGATCCGCTGGCGCAGGCCGGGCTGCTGTATCGCCGCTCCGGCAACACCACCATGGCGGGCGAGGATGCCGTTTCCGAGGCGTTCGTGGAGCTGGTCGCGCCAGTTCTCAGCGACCGGCCGATGTTCCATCTGCTGCAGATCGAAGGTGCCGCACGCTATTCGGACTATGACTCGATCGGCAGCACGGTGGCGTGGAAGGTGGGCACCACGTGGGCTCCGGTGCGCAGCGTCAAAGTGCGCGCCACGCGCTCGAAGAGCGTCCGCGCGCCCAATCTCTACGAGCTCTACTCGCCGACGAACGAGAACACCCAGCTCTATCAGCCCGTCGATGACCCCTGCGATGTGTCGCAGCTGGCGAACCGGCCCGAGCGCGCCGCGAACTGTCTCGCACTGGGCATACCGGCAGGCTGGTCTGCACCTTCGACCTTCGAGATCACCTATCGCGGCGGCGGCAGCCCGCAGCTCCAGGAGGAGACCTCCAATGCCTGGACCGCGGGAATCGTGCTCACACCCGAGGGTGTGCCGGGGCTCTCGCTCTCTGCGGACTACTGGCACATCGACATCGATGGAGCGGTGCAGCAGCTGGACGCCGATCTGCTGAGCGAGAAATGCGTCGATGCCAGCTCGGTCGACAACGTGTTCTGTTCGCGCGTGACCCGGGCTGCGGATCACAGCCTTTCGCTCGTCGACTACAGCTTCCTCAACATCGGGACGCTCGCGGCGAAGGGCGTGGACTTGCAGGCCGCCTATGGATTCCACCCCGAGGACATCGGCATCGGCTTGCCCGGCCGGCTCTCCCTGCTGCTCAATGCGTCCTATCTCGCCTCGCTGCGGCAGCTCATCGATCGCACCGACGCCACCACGCTGTTGATCCAGGACGGGCAGTACGACAACCCCAACTGGCGCGCCAGTCTTTCGCTGGGCTACGAGCGCGAGGCGCTGCGCGTCCATCTGAATACGCGACTCATCGGGAAAGCGCGCGTCGACGTGCAGTCGTCCATGGAGACTTACGATCGGCCGCGCGTGCCGGCCCGCGTCTACAACGATCTGATCGTCGGCTACCGGTACGCCGAGCGCTACGATCTCCGCCTGGGCATCAACAATATCCTCGATACCAAGCCGCCGGCGACCGAGCAGACCTACCTCGGGATGTACACGCTCTACGATGCCATCGGCCGGTTCTTCACGCTCGGCGCCTCGGTGCGATTCTGATGCGCCACCAACACATTCCTGCCGGCATCCTGAAAGCCGGTCTGTGCGTATCGGCGATGCTGTGGCCGCTCGCCGCTGCGGCCGACCAGTTCGACCGGGTGCGCCGCGACGTAGCGGATTTGATGGCGGCGGAGAACCTCGCTTCCATATCTGTCGCGGTGTCCCGCGATGGCAAAGTGCTCTGGGAGCAGGGCTTCGGCTGGAGCGATCGGGACAGGCGCATCGCCGCCACCGCGCGCACGCCATACGCGCTCGCGTCGATATCGAAGGTCTTCACGGCCACGGCCGTCATGGCCCTGGCGGAACGGGGCCAGGTGAATCTGGATGCGCCCGTCAACGATTACCTCGGTGCCCACAAGGTGGTGGCCCGGCTGGGCGACGCGCGCGATGCGACACTGCGGCGGCTGGCGGACCACACATCCGGCCTCCCGGATTTCTCGCGGTTCTACTACGAGGGTGAGAAGCTCGAGCCGCTCACGATGGAGCAGGGCATCGAGCGTTTCGGCGTGCTGATGCGGCCGCCCGGAGAGGCTTACGTGTACTCGAGCCTCGGATTCGGAATCCTCGGCTACGTCCTGGAACGGGTGAGTGGCCAGTCCTACGCGACGGCCATGGACAGCCTGGTGTTCAAGCCCCTGGGCCTGCAAGACAGCGCAGTCGGTCCGCCGCCATCCGGTGATGCCCGGGCCGCCGTGCGCTACTCGAAATCGAGCGCGCGCATTCCGCGCTACTGGTGCGAGGGCCCGGCCTCTGCAGACGTGATGAGCAGCGCGCACGACCTGTTGAGCTTCGGCATGTTCCATCTCAAGGACGACCTGCCGGGCCGCAAGCCGGCCCTGTCGCACGCGAGCATCGATGCGATGCAGGTGGCGACGGCGAAGGACCCTTCGGACTCCAACGGCAAGGGGGCGAGGGGCTTCGGCTGGGGCCTGCACGAGATCGAGGGCCTGCGCATCGTGAGCCATGCCGGATACATGCCCGGCGTGTCGAGCCAGCTGACGCTCGCGCCCGACCACGATATCGCCATCGTGGTGCTGGCCAACGGGCAGAGCCGCCGGCTGAGCGAGATCACCAACGAGATCATGCGGCTCGTGCGCCCGCAGACCGCGGCAGCCACCGACGGCTTCGAAGCTCCCGCGTCGCTGCAGGGGACGTGGTCCGGCTCAGCGCAAACTTCCAATGGAAAAGTGCCCGTGATGCTCGACATCCGGGCCGGCGGGCGCGTGTTCGCGCAGATCGGCACCGGGCCGGTGACGGAAGTGCTGGAGAAGGAGGTGTCGCGCGATGGAACGCTCTCGCTGGACGGCGTGGAAGGGGACATCGGCACCGCGGATGCGGCAGTGTACCCGTATACCCTGGAGTTCAGCCTCGTGAAGCGCGGCGAGGTGCTCGGCGGAAACGTCAAGGCGCATTCGCGCCCGATGCTCGATCGCATCGGTAATCTGCTGCCGTACTGGGTGGAGCTGCGGCGGTAGTCGATCGGGATGCCGCGGAGAGTGGCGTCGGATACGATGGCGCCATTCCTGAGCGACATCCGGTCGAAAGGCGCTCGAGCTCCGAGCGCCGGTTGCAAGCGCAAATGATGAATCCGCTCCGCTTTCGAACGCTTTCATGTGCCATAGCCGCAGCCTTGATGCTTTCCGTGGCGGTTGGCGCCGTCGACATTCCGAGCTGGGCAGACAGGCAGGCCATTGCTTTGCGCACCCTGGAGCCGGGCGGCGATGACCGCGACCTCGGCTTTCTGAAGAGCGTGGTCGGCAACGCGCGCGTGGTGGGCTTCGGCGAAGCGAGCCACGGCTCTCACGAGATGCTCGCCTTGCGCAATCGCGTGTTCCGCTACCTCGTCGAGCATCTCGGCGTCACGGCCATCGCCGCCGAAACCGATTTCGCGCTGGGCACGGCCATCGACGACTACGTCAATGGCGAAGGGCCGCTCACCCGGGAGCTCGTGGCCTCGGTGTTCTCCTTCTCGGCGCCCGATGCGTGGGAGGAGAATCGCCAGCTGCTGGAATGGATGCGCGGCTACAACCGCCGCGGCTCCGGCCCGAGGCTGCACTTCTACGGCCTGGAGATGCAGGGGCACATCCTGCAAGTGGAGCGTCCGAACGTGAGCCGCGCCTTTCGTGCAGCGCTCGACTTCATGGAGAAGGTGGATGCGGCGAGCGCCGGGCGCTTCCGCGCCAGGGTGGTGCCTCTCTATGGCGCGATGGAAGCACGCTCCTACGCCGGTGCCGGATCCGGAACCCCCTACGACGAGCTGTCGTCTGCGCAACGCGATGCGCTCACCGTCGCCATCGCGGATGCGGTCGCGCTCTTCGAGCGGCGTCACGTGGACTGGAGCGAGCGCAGCTCGCCGCTTGCCTATCAGCGCGCGCTGCGCAACGTACTCAACGCTCGGGCACTGGATGCGGATTTCCGGGCCGACGGATGGTGGCTGGACAAACAGGGCGATCCGGATCAGCGAGATGCAACCAGTGCGCAGAACCTGCAATGGGTGCTGCAGCGCGAAGGCCCGCGCGGCAGGGTGTTCCTGTTCGCCCACGACGTTCACATTTCTACGGCACGCAGCGCGTGCCCGAACCGGTTCACGTCCATGGGGCAGAATCTGAAGCAGGAGCTGGCCGAGAGCCTCGTCACCATCGCCACCGTGCAGCCACCCGAAGTTGAGGTTGCCGGCGGTGAGGCTCCCTGCACTTTTCCCGACAAGCTGGCCGCGCCGCTGTCGAGACTGGGCAGGTCGCCGTTCGCTCTGGATCTGCGCGGCAGTCCCTTTCACCGGGATGCAGGCTTCGATGCCCTGATCTTCGTGCGCGAGCAGACGCCGGCGAGAGCGTCGAGTCTCGGCGGGGCCGAAAGATAGTAGGATTCGCAGCGGGAGCTCTCTCGCAGCGGACATTCTTCTCATGGCAGCCACCTGGCGGGCGGCAACGCTCGCGCCGTTCAAGTCGCGCATCTTCCTCGCGATCTGGACGGCGAGCCTGATCTCGAGCTTCGGCAGCCTCATCCAGGCGGTCGGTGCCTCGTGGCTCATGACATCCATCGCGCCTTCGCCGGACATGGTGGCGCTGGTGCAGGCATCCACCGCCCTGCCCATCCTGCTGCTCTCGCTTCCTGCGGGTGCCATCGCGGATATCTGGGACCGTCGCGTCATCATGCTGATCGCGCAGGGAGCGATGCTCGTCGTTTCCGCGGTCCTGGCAGCAGTCGCCTATCTCGGTCACATCACGCCATGGACGTTGCTCGCGCTCACCTTCCTCCTCGGTTGCGGCGGCGCGCTATATGGGCCGGCATGGCAGTCGTCCGTCGGCGAGCAGGTGCCGAAGGAAGAAGTGCCCGCGGCGGTCTCGCTCAACTCGCTCGCATTCAACCTGGCGCGTACGGCCGGTCCGGCGATCGGCGGCGTCATCGTCGCGACGGCGGGGCCGCCGGCCGCGTTCGTCGTGAACGCCGCGACCTATATCGCGCTCATCGTCGTGCTCGGCTCGTGGCGGCGACGCATTCCCGCTCCGACCCTGCCGCCCGAAAGCATGCGCATGGCGATGCAGGCCGGGCTGCGGTACGTGCTGCTGTCGCCGGCGATCCGCACCGTGCTCGTCCGGGGCTTCTTCTTCGGATTGATGGGAAGCGCGCTGTGGGCGCTGATGCCCGTCATCGCCAAGGACCTGCTCGCAGGCGGCGCGCTCACCTACGGCATTCTGTTCGGGGCGTTCGGCATCGGCGCGGTGATCGGTGCGCTGCTCGCCACGGCGATCCGGCAAAGGTTCTCGAGCGAGATCATCGTGGCTTTCTCGAGCCTTGCTTTCGGCCTCACGGCGATAGGGGTTGCTTTCAGCCCGCACACCGCGCTGTCGATGGCGCTGCTGCTGGTCAGTGGTGCGGCCTGGGTGCTGGCGCTCTCCACGTTCAACATCACGGTGCAGATCTCTTCACCGCGCTGGGTGGTGGGCCGGGCGCTGGCCATCTACCAGATGCTCACGTTTGGCGGCCTCGCCGCAGGCAGCTGGCTGTTCGGCGAGCTCGCGGAGGATCGCGGTATCCGCATCGCTCTCATCGTCGCGGGCGTGGCCATGGTGCTTTCCATGGTGCTGGGCGTCAGGCTGCGCCTGCCGCGCGCGGTCGGGCTGAACCTCGATCCGTTCCGCAAGACGCCCGTGCCTCCGAACATGACCGCGGAGGTCGTGCCGCAGAGCGGGCCGGTGGTGATCAATGTGGAATACCTGGTCGCGCCGGAGGATCGCGACGCCTTCATGATCGCGATGCGCGAGATGCGCCGCATCCGCCGCCGCGACGGCGCACGTCGCTGGACGTTGATGCAGGACATCGACAACCCCCTGATGTGGACCGAGAGCTTCCAGAGCGCCACGTGGCTCGACTATCTGCGGCAGCGCCAGCGTTTCACCATGGCGGACCGCGAAGCCGCCTTGCGAGTGCATGCGTTCCATCGCAGCGAGCAGCTGCCGCAGGTGCGCCATCTCATCGAGCGCACCCCGACGACGGCGAGCCACCACAAGAGCGAGGCGGAGCAGCTGAGCGAGCGCGCCAGCGTGGTCGATCCCAACCTGCCGCCGAGCTCGATGCCGGTGGCGGTGGGCGAGCCGGAGGCCGACCGGCGGAGGGGGAGCCGGTAACAGGATCGTCTTCGCTGCAAGGACCGCAACGGCCGGCGGCTGCTCAGGCGAGCCGCTGCCAGCGCGTGAGCACACCCACGTCTGCTGCCTGATTCAGGCTTTTCGGGCGCGCCCGATGGTGGAGGGACGCTTCGGCCTGCCGCGCCGCCGATGGATGGGTGCGACGATGGGAGTGACGGTATAGGTTGCCGGCTCTTCCGAGACACCGGCAATGAACGGGTTGCGCACCGTTACCTGTCCATACATCGCGCGATCCTGCAGGTCTTCCGTGAGCAGCAGGCTGCAGTTCTGCAGTTGCGCGGCGCCCACGATGAGGCTGTCCCACCAGCTGAGTGCGTAGCGCTGCTCGATTTCCCGGGCACGCATGAGCAGCTCGAGGTCGGTAGGCTGGGGGGTCCAGGTCAAAAGGCTGCGCACATTGTCCCAGGCCTCGGCAGCAGGCAGCCCGGGTTTGAGCTTGCGTACGGCGTTGTAGTAGTACTCGTTCAATACCTGCGCACTGGTGCGGCCGCTCTGCTCCTGCCACAGCCGCTCGAGACACTGGGCAGCGAGCGGCTGCTTGACCGGCTCGGTCGTGTCGTGCACGTAGAGAAAAATGTTCGTATCAACGAAGGCCAGCTCGGTCATAGAGTTCTTCCCTGGTGGGGTACCGTTCGCCAACGGGTTTCATCTTGACGGGTTTCTTGCTCAGGAACCGGCGCATCGCCTCGTTGTAGTCCCGCACTTCCCGCATGCGCTCCTGCAGGATCTCGCCGAGCAGGCGCGAGAGGCTCTTGCCGCGCTGCGCGGCATAGATGCGGGCCCAGGCGGCGGTTCTTTCGTCCAGCGTGATGGTGATGTTCTTCATGAGGGGTGTGTCCTGAATGCCGGCAGATATTACACGATTTTCGTGTAATTAACCCATGCGGTGCTTCAGGGATAATGCGGCGCCTCTGCCGGCCCGCCGTCCCACGCCATCGAGGGTTAGAACATGCCCAGCGCGCTGCTGATCAACGCCCTGTTCGCCACGGGCTTCGCGCACCCCACGCTCACGCCGCCCGCCGAACTGCCTGCTGCGGTGTACAAGGAACGCCGCGAACGCGTGCTGAAAGCGCTGGACGGCTGCATCGGCCTCGTCGCCGCGCAGGGCGAGGTCTCGGGCATCACCGAGGAATTCCGGCAGGACGGCTATTTCTACTGGCTCACCGGCATCAACGAGCCGCATGCCTGGCTGGTATTCGCGCCCAGGTCGCCTTACAACAAGGTCACGCTGCTCCTGAAGTCCCGCGACCCGGAGGCGGAGCGCTGGACCGGCCCGCGCGAGCCGCTCTCACCCGATCTCATTCAGAAATACGGCGTGGACAAGGTGCGTCGTGGCGCTCCGGACACCGCACTCGAAGTCGCCGCGCAGCAGCACGAATGCGTTTCCGTCATCGCTCCCGCCACGCTGGCGAAGGAAGAGCGCAGTGATGCGGAGCTCGCCACCCGGGTCGCGCAGCGCTTCGGTCTCAAGATCAAATATCAGCGCAGCCTGCTCGCGCAACTGCGCTCGGCGCACACACCGGAAGAGATCGAGCGCATGGAGCGGGCGGTGGCCATTACGCGCGAAGGTCACCAGGCCGCGGCCAGAGCCACCGTAGCTGGAGTGTCCGAGCGGGACGTGCAGACCCAACTCGAATACGCCTTCTTCGCCGCAGGTGCGACCGGCCTCAGCTATCCCTCCATCGTCGGCGCCGGCCCGAACGGGGCCGTGCTCCACTGGACGCAGAATTCGAGATTGCTGAAGGACGGCGATCTCGTGGTGATCGACGCCGCCGCGGAGTACGGCCGCTACGCGGCGGACGTCACGCGCACCTACCCGGTGTCGGGGCGTTTCACGCCGGAGCAGGCCAAGGTGTATCGCGCGGTCTATCAGGCGCAGGAGGACATCTTCGCGGCCATCAAGCCGGGGGTGTCCATGGCGGACCTGCAGCACGTGGCGGAGGAATCACTGCGGAGCGCAGGTTATCTGGCCGACTTCATCCACGGCTTCGGGCACTTCGTGGGCCTGGACGTGCATGACGCCGGCCTGTACGAAAGCCCGCTGCCGGCGGGCGCGATCCTCACCGTGGAGCCCGGTGTCTACCTGCCGCAGCAGGGCTTCGGCGTGCGCATCGAGGACGAGGTGCTGATCACGGCCAAGGGCTACAAGGTCCTCACCACTGATTTCCCGCGCAAGCTGGAAGACGTGGAGCGCTGGGTGGCGACGGCGAGGTCGGGCAGTTCCGGCGCGCGGTGACCACGTAGCGCGCCTTCGAGATCGAGCCGCCCGACTGCTTCGACACGCGGCCGGCTGCCGCCGCATCCTGCAAGGCGTTCTTCTCAGCCGGCCGGCAATGCCTTCAACGCCGGTCCCGCCTCATCCAGCGCCTTGCGGATGACGCTGAACATCCGGTCGATCTCCTCGCGCGTGATCACCAGCGGCGGGCTCATCACGATGGTGTCGCGGATGGCGCGCACCATGACGCCGTTGCGGATGCAGATGTCGCGCACGATGGGGCCGGCCTTCTCGCCGCTGCCGCCGAAGCGCTCGTTGCTGCCTTTGCGCGAGACGATCTCGATGCCGCCGAGCAGTCCGATGGAACGCGCCTCGCCCACGAACGGATGCTGGCTGATCTCCGCCATGCGTTCGGCGAGGTGCGGGCCGGTCTCGTTCGCGGTGCGCTCCACCAGCTTCTCGCGTTCGATGATGTCGAGATTGCGCAGCGCGACCGCCGCGGCCGTGGGGTGCCCCGAATACGTGTAGCCGTGCGTGAACATGCCGCCCTTCTCGCGCAGCAGCTCGACGATCGGAGCGGACACGCCGACCGCCGAGATCGGCAGATAGCCCGAGGACAGCCCCTTCGCCATCGACACGAGGTCCGGCTTCACGCCGTAGTGCTGGAAGCCGAACCACCTGCCGAGGCGCCCGAAGCCGCAGATGACCTCGTCGCATACCAGCAGGATGCCGTACTTGCGGCAGATGGCTTCCACGCGCGGCCAGTAGCCTTCCGGTGGAATGATCACGCCGCCCGCGCCCTGCACCGGCTCGCCGATGAACGCAGCGACTTTCTCGGGCCCTACTTTCAGGATGCGCTCCTCGATGGCTTTCGCCGCACGTTCCGCGAACGCGTCCGCGCTCTCGCCGTGGCCTTCGCCGAAGTGATAAGGCTGCATCACGTGCTCGATGTTGGGCACCCAGGGACCGCCCTGCTTCTGCATCGCGGCCATGCCGCCGAGGCTGACGCCGGCCACGGTGGAGCCGTGGTACGCGTTGTCGCGCGCGATGATCACGTTGCGCTCGGGATTCCCCCGCATCTGCCAGTAGAAGCGGGCGAGACGGATCACCGTGTCGATGGCTTCCGAGCCGGAGTTGTTGAAGAACACGTGCGAGAGGTTGCCGCCGAGCAGGCCGGCCACTTTCGTGGCCAGCCTGATGGTGGGCGCCGCCGCGGTCTTGAAGAATGTGTTGTAGAACGGCAGCTCGAGCATCTGCTCGCGCGCGACGTCGGCGAGCTCCTTGCGGCCGTAGCCTACCTGCACGCACCACAGCCCGGCCATGCCGTCGAGGATCGCGTTGCCGTCCGAATCGTGGATGGTGCTGCCTTCGGCTCGCGTGATGATGCGGCTGCCGCCCATCTCCTTGATGAGCTTGTAGTCCGCCTGTGCCGGCAGGTGGTGCTCGATGTCGAGCCGTTTGAGTTGTGCGTATTCGTCCTGGGCCTGGGTCATGAGCCGATACTCGCTGCAAGGGGCGCTTCCGTCCGGAGAGCGCGCGTGTTGGAGGACTCGAGCGCGCGGCCGAGAGGGCCGCGCAGAAGCAGGAGAAGCACCGTGCCCGTGCCGACGATGATGCCGTGCATGAGCCAGAAATTGCCGGGCGTCATCATCTCATAGAACCGGCCGAGCCAGCCGCTGATCACCGAGCCGACGCCCAGCGAGAGATAGCACACGCCGGCCATCATGCCGTTCACGGAAGGCGGGGCGGTGCGCGAGAAGAGGGCGAGGGCGACGGGAAAGACGAAGAGGTAGCCGAGGGCGCACACGAGGTGGAACAGCACCGGCCAGAGGAGCGCCACCTGCCCGGTACCCGCCAGGCGCTCGCCCATGAACAGGGCGAGGCAGGCCGTACCGAAAAAGGCGCAGCCGATCGCGATCTTGCCGAGATCGCCCGGCTCCACGCCGCGCTGCGCCTGCCGGCGCCACAGCCAGATGACGATCGGGGCGAGCGCCAGCACGGTGAAGGAGTCGAGCGACTGGAACCAGGTGACCGGCACTTCCCAGCCGAGCACGTGGCGCGACACGCGGCTCTCGATCCAGAGCGGATACGTGTTCCACACCTGCGTCTGCGCGATCCAGTACAGCGTGTGGATGAGGAACATGACGAACAGCGCCTTGATGGGGCGCCAGTCCTCGGGCTGCAGCCGGATGCGCTCGCGCTGCGTCAGCTGGTCTGCGGGCATCTCGCGGCTGCCGGCCAGGTAGATCGCGAGGCCGATGAGCATGCCGATGCCGGCCGCGGTGAATCCGTAGTGCCAGCCCACCTTCTCGCCCAGCGTGCCGCAGACCAGCGGGCCGATCACGGCGCCGATGTTGATGGACACGGCGTACATCGAGAATCCGGCGCTGCGGCGCGCGTCGCCCTTCCCGTAGAGCTGGCCGACCTGGGCGACGAGATTGCCCTTGAGCAGGCCCGAGCCGACGATGAGCGCCAGCAGCGCGTACAGGTACGCGGTCTCGAAGGCCATGAGGAAATGCCCCAGCGCCATCGCGACGGCGCCCAGGATCGCGGCGCGTCGCTGCCCCAGCACCCGATCCCCGACGAGCCCGCCGAAGATGGGCAGCACGTACACCATCGCCACGTAGATGCCGAAAGTCAGGCTGGCGAAGGCCTGCGTGGAGAGCGGCCCGGTCATCGCTTCCAGCAGGCTGCGCAAGGCGCCCAGTCCCGAGACCTTCTCGATGCTCCCCGGCTGCAGCAGGTGCTTGACCATGTACAGCATGAGCAGGGCCTGCATGCCGTAGAAGGAAAAGCGCTCCCACGCCTCCGTGAAGACGATGAAAGCGAGGCCACGGGGATGGCCGAAGAAGCGCCGGTCGGGCTCGGTCATGCGGCCAGCCTAACCCATGCCACCCCGCCCCCGGGGGTGCGAAGCCTCGCCCCCCTGGTGAGAAGCCGGCACCGGGCAGCGGTACCGGACCACCGCATGAGGCGCTCAGCTCGAGATGGTCCCGCTGCGCTCGAGCGTGTCCAGGTCGGCGTCCGACATGTCCAGCCGGGCTTTCAGCACGGCGCGGGTACTGCTGCCGAGGGCCGGCGGCGCGAGGGTCGAAGTGACCTGGGCTTCGGAGAGGCGGATGGGGCAGGCGACGCCCGGCACGGTACCCAGCCCTTCGCGCTGCAGCGCCAGCTCGAGCCCGCGATGCCGCACGTGCGGATCCGCGAACACCTGCTCGATGGTGTTGATCGGCCCGGCCGGGATTCCGTACTCCCCGAGTCTTGGCAGCCAGTGCGCCACGGTATTCACGCTCAGCCTCTCGTTGAGCAACGCCGTGAGCTCGGCGCGGTTCGCCACCCGCTGCACGTTCGAGTTGAAGCGCGCATCGCTCCCCAGCTCCGGCACGCCGAGAAGCGCGCAGAGCTTGCGAAACTGCCCGTCGTTGCCCACCGCCACGATGAACGGCGCATCGCTCGCCGTGAAGACGGCATACGGCACGATGTTCGGATGCGCGTTGCCGAGGCGCCCCGGGCTGCGGCCGCTCACCAGAAAATTCAACGCCTGGTTCGCGAGCGCCGCGACCATGGAGTCGAGCAAAGCGACGTCGATGTGCTGGCCCGCGCCCGTGCGCTCCCGCTGCATCAATGCCGCCAGGATGGCGTTGCACGCGTACATGCCGGTGGTGATGTCCGCGAGCGCGACGCCCACCTTGAGCGGATCACCTTCCGTCTCGCCGGTGACGCTCATGAGCCCGCTCATGCCCTGGATCATGAAATCGTATCCGGGCCGGGACGCATAAGGCCCGTCCTGCCCGAAGCCCGTGATGGAGCAGTACACGAGGCGCGGGTTGATCCGCTTCAGCGTTTCGTAATCGAGGCCATACCTCGCGAGCGTGCCCACCTTGAAGTTCTCGACCAGCACGTCCGAGCCTGCCGCGAGCCCGTGCAGGATCTTCTGCCCCTCCGGCCTCGCGAGATCGACGCAGATCGAGCGCTTGCCGCGGTTGGCGCAGAGGAAATACGCGCCTTCGCGCGTCTTGCCGTCCGGGCTCGCGACGAAGGGCGGCCCCCAATGCCGCGTGTCGTCGCCTTCGCCGGGCTTCTCCACTTTGATGACCTCGGCGCCGAGGTCGGCGAGCAGCTGCGTGGCCCAGGGCCCCGCGAGCACCCGGCTCAGGTCGAGAACACGGATTCCGTCGAGCGCTGTGGGCATGAAGTTCCTCGAGTGGCGTTCAGCGCGCGCTCTTGCGCTCGCCGACCTGCTGCCAGTGCCCCGGATTCATCACGAGGCGATCCGGCGTGGCGAAGCTGATGGTGAGCGGATAGCGCCCCGCGACGGTGTAGTCCGTCTGCGAAACCGGTACCAGCTCGACTGGACCTTCCTTGCCGATGGCATACGCAGCACGCTTGCCCGTGGCCTGCGCGAAGAGCTTTTCGCCGCTCGCAGTGACCTTGACGCTCACGAAAGGGCTGAACACGTAATCCCCCACACGGCTCTGCAGATCCTCCGGCTTCAGCGCGACGCGTTTCGCTGGCTGCGGCGCGACGGGTTGCGTCGGAATGGATGCAAGTATCGCATCCCACATGGTCTCTGCGGCGAGCACGTCTATGGCGATGGCGGGCGCGCCAGGCTTTTCCGCGGTAGGCACGATTTCCGCGGTGGTCACCGCGTAGAGCACGTCGCCGTCGAACTCCGTGGCGAACGGCTGGATGCCGCGGCTCATCGAGCTGTGCACGTGCGTAGCCAGGCGCTGCAGTTCGGCGGACGTCAGCTTCTGATTCGTGACGACGAGGCTGATGGTGGTGTTGCGGTGGCTGGCCGTGGCCGGTGGCTCGAGCGTCGAGCCCGGCTTGCCGCTCGCAGGAAAACTGGCGAGCAGGTCGGTGGTGCGCAGATCCTTCGGCCACTTCGTATCCGGATAGCAGGCGGCCACCCTGCCGTCGCGTGTGGTGACCACGCCCAGCGCGTTCACCACCACGAACGCCGCGATTTTCAGATCGCCCACCTGCCTGAACGCGCCGCCCTGGCCGGAGAACGCGTTGCAGCCGAACAGCCCGCCCGTCTTCGCGAACCGCCCCGCACCCTGCGCTCCGAGCGGAAAGATCCCCGGCCGCGCGGCGCGGAACGCCGCTTGCGCGAGCCGCTTGTCCGGATAAAGCTCGTTCAACCGCCGGTCGCCGAGGTCATAGATGATGGCTCCCACCGAGAGCGCGAGATTGGTCCAGTCGCCATCACGCGTGCCGTCGTCCTTGAGCGCGGTAGCCGCCGCGGTGGTGTTCTCCAGCCCGTACCACGAGCCGCCCGAGAACACGACCGTGTCGAGCTCCTGGATCTCGTAGCCGAGCCGCAGGTAATCGGTGTTCACCGTTCCAGGCCCGCCGCCGCGCACGTCCACCGCGCCGATGGCACGCTTCGGAAAGTGAAACACGGTCACCCCCGTCGGCCCTTCCTCGTATTCGCCAGTGCCGACGTGCACGGCGGGCCAGTCGAACTCGAGCGTCCGCTCGCCACCGTTGAGCACCGGCTGCAGGCTTGCCTGGTCCGCGGCGCGTGCTGCGACTGCCGTGATCGAGAGGAGGAGGGCGGCGGAAGCGAGGAGGTGGCGTGACATGGTCGGGCTCCCGATGCGATGAGGTGCGGCGCGATTCGCCGGGCCCGCATTCAAGCATTCGCGGGCAGGCGGCGGTAGATGAGAACTTCGCCGTGCGTGGTGCCTGGTTGACACCCCAGGTTGGGCCTACGATCATCGCCCGCTCCCATGAGCGCGCACTCCGGTCCGCCCGCTTCGAACCCGCCGTCCCGAAAGTCATTGCCGCCTTTCGAGGCGTTGCGCGCGTTCGACGCCGTGGCGCGCCTGGGCGGGGTGCGCAAGGCGGCGCAGAGCCTCTGCCGGGACCATGCGGCGGTCAGCCGCCACCTGCGGGCCATCGAAGCCTGGACCGGCGCCACGCTCATCGAGCGCACCTCCTCCGGCGTCGTGCTCACCGAGGATGGGGTGCGCTATCACAAGCAGATCGCGCAGGCCATGGACCTCATCGCCCACGCCACGCTCGACCTCATGCGGCGCGGCAACAGCCACCGCCTGCACATCCGCTGCATGGCTGCATTCGCATTGCACTGGCTCTCGAGCCGGCTGGGCGAGTTCGAGAAGAACAATCCCGGCGTGGACATCGAGCTGCGCCCCACCGATCGCAGCCCGGATTTCTCTTCATACGAGACGGACGTCGACATCCGCCTGGTGCCGAGCTACGGCCCGCAGCCCGAGCTTCCCGCGGGTCTCAAGAGCATCGACATGGCCGTGGTGCCGATCGTGGCCGTGGCGAGCCGTGGCTACCTCGCGCAGGCGCAGCCCATCCGCGAGCCGAAGGACCTCCTCAAGCAGCAGCTGCTGCACGAAGAGAACTTCAACCGGTGGAGCAACTGGCTGGCCGCCCATGGCGTGCACGAGGATGCCTATCTCACCGGACCGCGGCTCTGGCAGGGGCATCTCACGCTGGATGCGGCGCGACACGGGCGCGGTATCGCAGTGATCAACCTGCTGGTCGCTGGCGACGACGTGACGGCGGGCCGCCTGGTTGAAGTGGGCAAGGGACTCGCAAGCTTCCAGCCCTACGCCATCGGCACCTACCGGTTCGTCGCACGGGAAGATCGCTGGGATGCGCCTCTGGTGCGCCGCTTCCGCGATTGGTTGCTGGCCGCGGTGTCGCAGAGCCAGGGGCTTGCGGCGGCCGGCGCCGGCACGAGAGCCGCGGCTACTTCGAAGCCGGCTTGACCCCGGGGCCCCGGGTCAACTTCCCTTCGACGACGATTCGGCCGTCATCCACGGCGTTCACGTCGAGCGGCTCGTTCTCCCGCAGCGTCGAATCCCGAACCTCGATCGAAGCCTGCTGCGCGGCGTAGACGCCGTCGTCCTGGTTCTTCTCGAACGCGGATCTCGCGATGCTCGCGGTGGAGCTCATGTAGGCACAGATGCCCGCCGAGTCGTTGTTGCGCACCAGCGCGTCGCTGAGATCGAGATGCGCGGTCTCTTCGAGCCAGATGCCCACGTGGCCATCCAGGATGCGCAGCCTGCTCGCCCGCACTTTGCCGGTGCCGCGCACGGTGAGCGCCATCTTGCGCACTCTCTCGATGCTGACGTCGTCCACCGTGCCCTGCGTGTCGATGAGGAAGATGCCATGGCCGTCGTAGATGTCGTCCTCGGGATCGCCCGCGCGGAAGTCGCGGATCGTGAGATTTCGGACCGTCACGCGGCCGCCGCGGGTCACGATGGCCGAGGCCGGCTTGCCCTTCGATCCATCGAGCACCGCGCCGGGCTCTCCACGGATCTCGAGGTCCTTGCCGTCCGCGACCACGTAGCCGCGGATCATCAGCTTCTCGAAGGGGACGTCGCGGTAGTTGTCCGGGGAGTAGACGCCGGCGCGGACGAGAACCGTGTCGCCGGGAGCCGCCGCATCGACGGCCTGCTGGATCGCGTCGTTACTCGTGAACTCGCACGCCGCGTCCTTCGTGCCCGCGGGGCAGGCCACCCGGGTCGCCGCCGCGCCC
>JBGAIL010000287.1:0-3774 GCA_044225565.1 Steroidobacteraceae bacterium
GGCGGCGGTCGTCCCGCCGCCGGCCCGGGCGGTCATCGCCGCGAACGCAGCAGGCAACAGGAAACCCGCTCCAGCGAGCCCGGCGGCCTGCAGCACCTTTCTGCGCCCGATCTGTTTGAGCCCCGGCGGCTGCCCCATGGCTCGTGGATCCCGCATCCCGGCGCCGCGTGCGGGGCGGCTCACGCCCGCACGCGCAAGGCGATTGCCATCGCGCTTACCTCTCTGCGACCTCGGGCGAGCCGGTAGCCACTCCCAGATCGCGCCAGTCGGTGGAATGTATGCCGATCGCGCGGTGGAAGTGCTTCAAATAGCTCCCCGCGCTGCCTCCCCTCGCTGCAAGCTCGGCGCGACGCGTCGCCGTACTTTCCTCGTCGATCCGGCCATTGCGGATCACGACGCCGTAGACGTCCGAGGCATAGTCTGCCGTGAGCAACTCGCTCTCCACGTCTTCGAGCACTTTCTGCGGATCGCGCTCCAGCGGATCGCCATAGCCTCCGCCGCCCGGCTGCACGTGGAAATACACATCGTTGCGCTCGAGCACCAGGCTTTCCATCGGGCACACGGGCAACAGGCGCTGCTGCGGCCCCGGATTGACGATGTTCCAGGATGGAGTTCCCGGCAGGCCGCCGCGCAACCCGTACGGCAGGACGGCGCGTCGATCGGAACGGATGTCCACCGAGCAGGACTCTCCCAGCAGGCGATAACCGCGCGTGAGCGCATAGCCGCCGCGATGGCGGCCCGGGCCGCCCGAGTTCGGGGCCAGCCCATAGTGCGTGATCTCTATCGGCACCGAGGCCTCCACCACTTCGGTCGATTGATTGTTGCCGTTGCTCGCCAGGTTCGCCACGCCTCCGATGCCGTCGCACTCGGCGCGGGCGCCCCAGCAGCCGCACTCCGCGTCGAAGAACACGAAAGGCCTGCCGTTCTCGCGCTTGCCGCCGAACGAGAGCGCCGTGGGCCCTCCCTCGCACGCCGCCGGCATCCGTTCGGGCGCGGCCTGCGCGAGCGCGCCGAATATGACATCCAGCATGCGGTAGGCCACGATGCCGCGGGATGCGCACGCCGCCGGCTCCCTCGGGTTCACGATGGTACCCTCCGGCGCGAAGACTTCGATGGGTCGCGTGAATCCCTGGCAGTTCGGAATGGGCTCGCGCACCAGACAGCGCAGCGATGCGAACGCCATCGAGTGCGTAGTGGCGACCGGGGCATTGATGGCCGCCTCGACCTGCGGCGAGGTGCCCGTCCAGTCGAGCTTGACGCTGCCGTCGGCCACGGTCAGCGCGAGCTTGAACCGGATCGGCTGCGGATGTTCTCCCAGGCCGTCCAGCCAGTCCTCGAATTCGTACACCCCATTGGGCAGCCCCGACAGCTCCTGGCGCATCACCCGCTCCGCGTTGTCGTGCAGCGCCTCCACGTAGCGCTCGAACTCGTCGGCACCGTACTGCTCCACGATGCGCAGCAGACCCCGCTCGCACACGTTGCAGGCAGCGAGCTGCGCGCGCATGTCGCCCAGCACCTCGAGCGGCAGCCGGACGTTCTTCTCGAGCATCCGGTGCAGGGTGAGGTTCGGCTCTCCGGCTTCGTAGAATTTGAGCAGCGGAATTCTCAGACCCTCCTGGTAGATCTCCCTGGAGAAGATGTTCATGCTCCCCGGCGTCAGCCCGCCGATGTCGCACTGATGCCCCAGGGTGGTCGCGTAGCCGACGACCCGCTCGCCCTGAAAGATGGGCTTGACGATGAACACGTCCGGCAGGTGCATGCCGCCGGCGCCATACGGATCGTTGGCGATGTAGACGTCGCCGGGGCGCATCGTCTCGCCGTATTCCTCGACGAGCCTGCTCATCACGCCCGGGAACGATCCCAGATGGATCGGCCCCGCGGTGCTGCCTTGCGCGATGAAGCGGCCAAGCTTGTCGCACACGGCGGTGGAGAAATCCTGGCCATCCCGCAGGGTGAGCGAGTAGGCGGTGCGGAACATCACGATCGACATCTCGTCCGCGAGCGTGCTCAGGGCGTTCTTGATGATCTCCAGGGTGATCGGGCTGACGCGGGAGCTCATTGGCCTTCCTCCATGCTGATCCTGATGTTGTTCATGCGGTCCACGGTCGCGCGGAATCCGGGCGGGATCGCGCAAGTGGAATCGTACTCTTCGACGATCAGCGGGCCGGACAGCGTGCGTCCAACGAGCGCCTGCCGTTCCAGCACCGGCGTTTCCACCGAGCCGACGCCGGGACCGAAATAGGCCATGCGCTTCTCCGGCGTGGCGCGTTGCTCCACGCGCCAGGCTGTGGACTTCGATTCTTCCGCGGCGTCGGTACTCCCCGCCGGCACGCGGGCCGTCACCCGGACGTTCACGAGCTCCACCGGGTCGCTTTCGCGTTTGTGCCCATAGGCACGCTCGTGCTCGACGTGAAATGCCGCCGAGAGCACAGCCACGTCGATTCCGCCGTCGTGACGTGCATCCAGCGGAACGGTCAGCTCGAAAGCCTGTCCGGCGTAGCGCAGGTCTGCATGGCGCAGAATGGTGATGCCCTCCGCCCTGTAGCCCTCGCCCTCGAGCTGCGCGCGCACCGCGGACTCCAGCTCGCCGTAGGTGCGCTCCACGTCGGCCAGCGAGAGCTGGTCGAGCCGGCCCAGCAATGTCCTGTGCACTTCGTGCTCCACGTCGGAGAGCAGCAGGCCGTATGCGCTGAAGACGCCCGGATTCGGAGGCACGAGCACGTGCGCAATCTCGAGCGAGCGGGCGATCTCCAGCGAGAGCGTCGGCCCGTTGCCGCCGAAGGCCACCAGCGTGTAGTGCCGCGGGTCGCGGCCCCGATGCGTGGATACGGACTTCACCGCGCCCACCATGTTCGAGCCCGCGATCTTGTAGACGCCATAGGCAGCCTCGAGCAACGGCAGGCCCAAGGGCTTTGCGACCTGCTCCTCGATGGCGCGCCTCGCCCGACTCACCTCGATCTGCAACCCTCCTCCGGCCAGATGATGCGGGTTGATGTATCCCAGCGTCACGAGAGCATCGGTGAGCGTGGCCCGGGTGCCGCCGGTGCCGTAGCACACCGGCCCCGGAACCGCGCCGGCGCTCTGCGGCCCGACGTGCAGGCAACCCGCCACGTCGATCGAGATCAGGCTGCCGCCGCCCGCGCCGATCTCCGAGATGTCGATGACCGGCAGCTTGATGGCGTAGCCGCCCCCGTTCGAGAGCCGGCTGGCCGTATTGATTCCTGCACCGACCTCGAACTCCGTGGTCTTGGCCGGCTCGCCCTCCTCGACGATCGCCGTCTTGGCCGTCGTGCCGCCGACGTCGAGAGTGATGAGATGCGTCACGCCTGCCTTGCGCGCCAGGCGAGCCGCAGCGATGACGCCCGCGGCCGGCCCGGATTCCAGGATGGCCACCGGCTTCGCGATGGTCGATTGGGCGCTCATCAGGCCGCCGTTCGACTGCATGATCTGCAGCGGCCTGCGGATGCCCATCTCGTTGAGCTGCTTCGTGAGGGACGTGAGGTACCGGGATACGACCGGGCCCAGGTAGGCATTGACCACCACGGTGCTCGTGCGCTCGTACTCGCCGATCTCCGGAAGGATCTCGTGCGAGCAGCTGACGTAGATCTCCGGGGGCAACGCCTCGACCAGCAACTCACGCACGCGCTGCTCGTGTGCCGGATTGGCATACGCGTGGAGCAGGCAGATGGCGACGGCCTCGACACGTGCCTCGATCAGCTGCTTCGCCACTTCGGCCACCGATTGGTCATCGAGCGGCATGCGCACCTGCCCGTT
>JBGAIL010000288.1:0-3772 GCA_044225565.1 Steroidobacteraceae bacterium
CCACGCTCGGCGGCGCTGCTGCCCTGGGCCTTGCGGGCCGCATCGGCTCGCTCGAGCCCGGCAAGGCCGCGGACTTCATCTGCATCGACCTCGACTCCCTCGCCTGTCAGCCGGACACCGCCGTGGCGGAAAGCGTGGTGCACGCGGCCACACGACATCAGGTCAGCGACGTCTGGGTCGGGGGCCGCGCAGCGGTGCAGTCCGGCCGGTTGCTGGCGTTCGACGAGCGGGAGCTGCTGAGCCTCGCGAAAAGCTGGGCCGGGCGCATCCACGGAACACAGTCATGAGCAACGTCGACGCAGCCGAGGTGGGGCGCTTCGAGGCGCTGTCGCACCGTTTCTGGGATCCCAAAGGCGAATTCCGGCCGCTCCACCTGTTGAATCCGGTACGCGCCAGGTTCGTCGCAGAGCGTGCTTCCCTCGGAGGCGCGCGCGTGCTGGACGTGGGCTGCGGCGGCGGCTTGCTCTGTGAGGCTTACGCGCGGGCGGGTGCGAAGGTCACCGGTGTCGATCTGGCGCCCGGCATGGTGGAAGTCGCGCGCCTGCATGCGGCGGAACAGGGTCTCGACATCGACTACCGCGTCTGCGACGCAGAAACGCTGGAGGAAGGCTACGACGTGGTGAGCAGCATGGAGATGCTCGAGCACGTGCCGGACCCCGCCCGCATGGTCGCCACGCTCGCGCGACTCGTCCGCCCCGGCGGCCAGGTGTTCGTCTCCACGATCAACCGCAATCTCAAATCGTTCCTGCTCGCCATCGTCGGTGCGGAGTACCTGCTGCGCCTGATTCCGCGGGGCACGCACGAATACGAGCGTCTCATCCGCCCCGCCGAGCTCGGCCGCTGGGCGCGCGCCGCCGGACTCGATGTCCGCGAGGTCGCCGGACTCGAATTCGATCCCTTCACGGAGCATTGCCGCTTGAGCCAGGACCCCTCGGTCAACTATCTGATGCACCTGCAACGCGGAGCGTCGCCCTCGTGACGCCGCAGATGGAGGGCGCCGCCGTGCTGTTCGACCTGGACGGCACGCTGCTCGACACCGCTCCGGACATGGCGGCGGCCATCAACGCGCTGCGCGTGGAGCAGGGACTGGAGCCCTTGCCGTTCGCCACGGTGCGGCCTTTCGTGTCCCATGGCGCCAACGCGCTCGTGCGGCTGGCCTTCCCCGAAGTCCCCGAGCCGGAATTCGGCGTGCTGCGCGAGCGTTTCCTGGCCATCTACCGGGAATGCCTCGCCGCTGAGACCACGCTGTTCGCAGGCATGGAAGATCTGCTCGGCGCGCTTGAAGGCGCTCGCGTGCCGTGGGGCATCGTCACCAACAAGCCCACCTGGCTCACCGAGCCGCTGCTCGAAGCGCTGGAGCTTCGGGCACGCATCGGCTCGCTCGTCTGTGGCGACACGTTTCCGGAACGCAAGCCGCACCCGCGTCCGCTGCTGCACGCGGCGTCCGAATTAGGAATCGCTCCGCAGCACTGCGTGTACGTCGGGGATGCGGAACGCGACATCGTCGCCGCTCGCGCGGCGGGCATGTTCTCACTCGTGGCCCGCTTCGGTTACATCGGCCCCGCGGACGACATCCACGCATGGTCTGCCGACGGGCACATCGATTCGCCGCTCGACGTCCTCAACTGGGTGCCGCGGGCGAGGCAATGAGCGAAGCCGCGCTCATCGCCGCCCTCGCCGCTCTCCTGCTGGGCGGGCTCGCGGGTTTCCTGCTGGGCCAGGCGATCACCCGCAGGCGAACGGAGCAGGACGAATCCCGGCTGCGCTCTGCTTTCGATTCCGTGGCTACGGAAAGCCTGCGCGCCAACAGCGAGCTCTTCCTCCAGCTCGCGCGCGAGACGCTGGGCCGCGAGCAGGTGGTGGCGCAAGGCTCGCTCAAGGAGCGCGAAACGGCCATTGCGCAGATCGTCGAACCCTTGCGGGCCGCGCTCGAGAAGACGGACCTCCAGGCGCAGGCGCTGGAGCGCGAGCGGCGCGACGCTTACACGGCGTTGCGAACTCAAATCGACGGCCTCGCCGGTGGCCATGCGCAGCTGCAGCGCGAGACGCGCAATCTCGTCACGGCCCTGCGCCGCCCGGAAGTGCGTGGCCGCTGGGGCGAGATGACCTTGCGCCGGGTGGTGGAGCTCNNNNGGATCTGGTCGTGCACATGCCGGACGAGCGCGATCTCGTAGTGGACGTGAAGACGCCGCTGGACGCCTATCTCGAAGCCATCGAGGCGCAGAGCGAAGCCGACCGGCAGGTCGCGCTCAAACGCCACGCCCAGCAGGTGGAAGCCCGGGTGCGCCAGCTGGGATCGAAAAGCTACTGGGCGCAGTTCGAGCGCAGCCCGGAGTTCGCCGTGCTGTTCCTGCCGGGCGACCAGTTCTTCGGCGCGGCGCTGGTCGAGCGGCCCGAGCTCATCGACAGCGCCATCAACCAGGGCGTCATCATCGCGACGCCCTCCACGCTCATCGCACTGCTCAAGACCGTGGCGCTCGGCTGGCGCCAGTCCGCGGTAGCGCAGAATGCAGCCACCATCCGCGAGCTCGGTCAGGAGCTCTACAAGCGGCTGGGCACTTTCGGCAACCATCTCCAGCGCGTCGGCCAGCGGCTCAATTCCGCGGTGGACGCGTACAACAGCTCGGTCGGCTCGCTCGAGCGGCAGGTGCTGCCGCAGGCACGCCGTTTCACCGAGCTCGGCGTCACCGCGGATGCGCCGCTGCCGCAGCTCGAGCCCATCGAGCAGCTCGCCCGCAACGCCGGGCCGCCGGCCGGCGCCGAAAGCACGGCTCCCGAAATCGATTCGCCCGACAACGGCAACAGCAACGGAAACCTTTCCTCATGAGCTTCGACCCCCGCACCGTGCAGCCGCGCGACGACGAGCTGTCCGGCCGCGTCATCGCCATCACCGGGCCCACGCGCGGCATCGGACGCAGCATCGCACTGGCCTGTGCGAAACACGGCGCGAGCGTCATCCTCGTGGGACGCAACAAGTCGCGGCTCGAGGCCATCCACTCCGAAATCGAGGCGGCCGGCGGCGAGTCGACCATCGCGATGCTCGATCTCGAGCGCGCGGTGGCCGCAGACTATGACGAGCTGGCTTCGGGTATCGATGCGCGTTACGGCCGGCTGGACGGCCTGCTGCACAACGCCGGGCTCCTCGGCGTACTCGCTCCCATAGAGCACTACGACGTACCCACCTGGTGCCGCGTAATGCATGTGAACGTCACGGCCGCCTTTGCGCTCACCCAGGTGCTGCTGCCCTCACTCAGGAAATCCGAGGACGCGTCCGTGGTCTTCACCACGAGCGGTGTCGGCCGGCGCGGGCGCGCCTACTGGGGCGCGTACTCGGTATCCAAATTCGCCGTCGAAGGGCTCGTGCAGGTGCTCTCCGCGGAAGTGGAGAACGTTTCGTCCATCCGCGTGAACGCGCTGAACCCCGGTGCCGCGCGCACCTCGATGCGGCAGCAGGCATACCCTTCCGAGAACCCGGAAACGCTGCGTACGCCGGAAGAGCTGGTGCCCGCCTATCTCGCGTTGCTCGGCCCTGCGAGCCGGGGCGTCACGGGTCGTAGCTTCGAGGCTCAGTAGGTGCGCTAGTCAGCCTTCGGGGCCGGTGTGACCGGCGAGCTGGCCAGTCCGGCGAGCTCTTCAACGGTCAGCTCGCGGAACCGGCCGCGCGGAAAGTCACGGCTCAGGGTCACACTGCCCATGCGAGTGCGGAGCACCCGGCTCACGAGCGCGCCCTGACGCTCGAACAGCTGGCGCACGTCCTTCCCGCTGCCACCAC